>NZ_CP007033.1:2587668-2943336 GCF_000512895.1 Dehalobacter restrictus DSM 9455 | reverse complement strand
ATGGATTCTTAGAACGGATGAAAAGTACTGGCGGTAGAAACGTTTTAAGACGTCGTCGTTTGAAAGGTCGTAAGAAGTTAGCAGTATAGGGCCGCAGGTTTGTGGCCTTTTTTGTACTGAACGCCCTTTAGCAAAGCAAGGAGGGCCATATGCTGCTGAAGTCTTACAGGTTGAAAAAAAAGACCGATTTTCAAAGTATCTTTACCAATGGAAAAAGTTATGCCTCAAGACAAGTTGTCATATACATCTTTCGAGGACATAATAAAAAATTTGGATTTATTGCTTCTAAAAAAGTTGGCAATGCAGTGAAGCGCAACCGGGCGAAGAGGCTTATGCGCGAAGCTGTTCGTTTGAATATAGACGGATTGAAGATGGACTGTGAAATGATTTTGATTGCCCGTGCGGCAATCAACAAAGCAACCTTGCAGGAAGTTGAAAAATCTGTACTATATATTTGGAGAAAAGCGGGAATTTATGATGGAAAGAATGCGTAAAATCATGGAAACTGTTTTTGTTTCCATCATCGTTTTCTATCAACGATTTGTCTCACCTCTGAAAGGACGAACCTGCAGATTTTATCCTACATGTTCGGATTATGCGATTCAATCAGTTAAAAAGTACGGGATCATCAAAGGGATTGGTAAATCGCTCATACGAATTACCAAATGCCACCCTTTTCATCCCGGCGGATATGACCCAGTTTAAGGAGGGTTCTTGTGGATATCGTTTATCAGGGAATGGCCGCGATCTTAAAGTGGCTGTTTGATCTCTCGTCCATGATCGGATTGCCATATTGGGGTATGGCAATTATCATCTTTACCATCATCATTAAGATTGTTCTTTACCCGTTGACCTGGAAACAGATGCAGTCCATGCGCAAAATGACGGATTTGCAGCCAAAAATGAAAGTGCTGCAGAAAAAGTATGCCAATGACAAGCAGAAGATGAATCAGAAGATCATGGAACTGTATAGTGAAGAAAAGGTGAATCCTTATTCGGGGTGCTTGCCGATTTTGGTACAGCTTCCTATTTTGTGGATATTTTATAGAACGTTGGCAAATTTCCCTTACGGCAATGATGCCAGTGTCTGGTTTTTAGGTTTCAATATTACTGTGGCATACGGCTTTCAATTGTCCTATCATTTAATCTTACCGATTCTCGCTGGGGTGACGTCTTTCTTAATGACAAAGGTCTCGATGGCAACAAGCCCCAACAAGAATCAGCCTGGTGCGAAAAAAGATACAGCTGAGGCTACTGCCGAACAGACTCAGAAAATGATGTTGTATGTCATGCCGTTCTTTATGGCTTATATCGTAATTACGCTTCCTTCTGGCTTAGGTTTCTATCTTATAACGATGAACATTGTGTCGATCCTGCAAACTGTCTATATCAATAAGAAGTTGTCGGCAGAGAAAAAAGAAGCCTCTGTTGACTGAGGAGGTACACGAATGAAGGTTGCAGATAAAACTGCAAAAACGGTTGAAGAGGCTATTGAATTGGGATTAGCCGAACTTGGCGTCAGCAGAGATCAGGTTACTGTTCAAGTGCTGGAAGAACCGGGAAAAAAAGGACTCCTTGGACTTTTTGGCAGTAAAATGGCTAGAGTCAGAATCAATTTTGAGGATGATCCGGGAGCACTGGCCTGTGAATTTCTGAAAGGGTTGACCAAGGCAATGTCCGTCAATGCCAACTTCGAAGTATTTAATCGTGATGAACAGGTCAAAATAAATATTACCGGTTTAGACCTTGGCATACTGATTGGCCGCAGAGGGGATACTTTGGAATCCATACAGTTTCTGACAAATTTAGCCGTCGCAAAAAAATTGTCTAATAAGACGAGAATCGTGATTGATGTTGAGGGTTATCGGAAGCGCCGGGAAGAAACGCTGATTGTTCTTGCTAAAAGACTGGCTGAAAAGGTTAAGAAAAGCGGCAATAGAATTGTTTTAGAACCGATGAGTCCTCAAGAACGGCGGATTATTCATACGGCCCTGCAAAATGAATTGAAAGTAACGACTTTTAGTGAAGGGGAAGAGCCTCACCGAAGAGTTGTCCTTGCTTTAAAACGGAATCATATAGAAAAGGCATAATTATGTAGAAGGGGGCAACCCCTTTTACTTTTCTGTCAGAAAGGTTTATTATTTTCAGATAGAACGCTAAGTTTTACTATTTCTGGAGTTGAGAAAAATGGATGATACGATTGTCGGCTTGGCTACACCGGCCGGAGAAGGGGCCATTCATGTTATCCGTTTAAGCGGAAAGCAAGCCCAAAAAATATTGGATGTTTGTTTTTGTCCCGTCCATCAAGACAAATGGCTGTCCGACACAACATTTACGCTTCATTTAGGGAACTTTTATGATGGTGCGATGCAGCTTGATCAAGTCCTGATCAGCAGGATGAAAGGGCCTCATTCTTTTACGGGTGAGGATGTTTATGAAATAAATTGTCATGGCGGATTAATACCCGCAAGAAGGATCATTGAAGCCTGTCTTCGGCAGGGAGCGCGCTTGGCAGAACCCGGTGAATTCAGCAAAAGGGCTTTTTTGAATGGGAAAATGGATCTTGTTCAGGCCGAAGCGTTAATTGACTTGATTTCCTCTAGGACAGAGCTATCTGCGGACTTGGCTTTGCTTCAGCTCGGAGGGAGATTGTCCTCCAGAATTAATGAAGTCAGACAGGATATTTTGGATATCCTGTCCTATATTGAAGCAACCATTGATTTTCCGGAAGATGAAATTGATGATTTGGCACTGAAAGAACTGTCTGAAAAAATATTAAATGCTAAAGAAAATTCTTTAGAAATTTTCAAAGGAAGTAAGACCGGTAAAATTATCAGGGAAGGTCTTTCCACGGTAATTGCTGGTAGGCCGAATGTTGGAAAATCCAGTCTGCTGAATGCACTTTTGCACGAAGAAAGAGCGATTGTCACGGATATTCCAGGAACAACCCGGGATGAGATTCATGAATATATCAAGATTGGTGAAGTACTGCTTCACCTTACCGATACTGCCGGAATCCGAGAAAGTGATGATCCAGTCGAAATGATTGGCATTGAGAGAGCCTGGAAAGCGCTTAGTATGGCAGATGTCATTCTGCTCTTGCTCGATGCCTCCGAGATTCGTTCTGGGAGGCTCACGAACGAAGAAAAAACAATTCTTGAGGAATACGCCAATAAAACTATTGTTTTGATTAATAAAATTGATCTTTTGTCTTCTTATGAATTTAAGGATACCTTTCTTTCTCCTGAAGTTTTTGCGCTGGCGTTTTCTGTAAAAAACAGGATTGGCTTTGCTGAACTAGAAAAGGAAATCCTAAGCAGGGTTTTTGAAGGAGAGATATCCGTCACAATTGATCCGTTATTATCGAATATTCGTCAAATTCAAGCTCTGGAAAATTGCATTCACTCTCTGGAAAAAGCCCTTGAAGCTGTCTATGCGAATGTCCCATTTGATCTGGTATCGATCGATGTCCGTTCAGCCCTCGAAGAAATCTCTTTGATTACGGGGCATCAGGTTCAGGAAGAGTTGCTTAATAATATTTTTTCCCGATTCTGTATTGGAAAGTAGGTTAATTGTGGATTATTTTGCTGGAAAATATGATGTAATTGTTGTCGGGGCGGGACATGCCGGATGTGAGGCTGCTCTCGCCTCTGCCCGTATGGGATGCGATACACTGCTGCTTACGATTAATTTAGATAAAGTTGCGCATATGCCGTGCAATCCGTCCGTAGGCGGTCCGGCGAAAGGCCATCTGGTGCGGGAGATTGATGCGCTAGGTGGTCAGATGGGAATTGTTGCCGATGAGACAGCACTTCAGGCCAGGCTGCTGAATACGGGCAAAGGGCCGGCGGTCCATGCACTAAGAGTTCAATCAGATAAAAAAGCTTATCACCATCGGATGTTAAGCAACCTATACAATCAGGCCAAGCTTACCTTGATACAGGCTTTGGTCGAGCGGCTCCATTTTGATGGGGATAAACTTAAAGGTGTTGTCACGCGTACAGGCGCAGTCTTTGAGGCAGGCAGTATTGTTCTGACGGGTGGAACATACCTCAGAAGCAGGATAATAATTGGGGAAGCGCTTTATGAAGGCGGACCGGCCGGAGAAATCACCTCGGGGTCCCTGTCTGAGGATCTGAAACTACGCGGCATAGAACTTGGCCGGTTTAAAACCGGAACGCCTCCTCGGATTCTGAAGAGCTCAGTAGATTTCTCTAAGTTCGTAATTCAGCCGGGTGACAGCGAGCCAAAATATTTTTCGTTTATGCCGACTAGAAGCATGTTTTGGGGAAACAACCCGGAAAATCAGCTTCCTTGCTGGCTGGGCTACACGACGGAAACAACGCATGGTATTATCCGAGATAATCTGCATCGCGCACCGCTGTATACCGGCGTGGTGGAAGGCGTTGGCCCGAGGTATTGTCCTTCTATTGAAGATAAGGTTGTGCGTTTTGCGCAGCGGCAGGCCCATCAGCTTTTTCTTGAACCAGAAGGCAAAGATAGTGAGGAATTATATGTTGCCGGGCTGTCAACCAGCCTGCCGGAAGAAATCCAGCATATGTTTTTCCGTAGCATTCCCGGTTTGGAAAATGTTCAGATTTTGCGTCCCGGATATGCGATTGAATACGATTATGTCAAACCGTATCAGCTCTCTCTGACGCTGGAAGTACGAAATCTCCCGGGGCTCTTTACAGCGGGACAGCTTAACGGAACATCCGGGTATGAGGAAGCGGCCGGGCAGGGCTTAATGGCCGGAATCAACGCAGCGCTTAAAGCTTTACGCCGAGAACCTTTTATTTTAAAGCGTTCCGACGGATATCTCGGTGTACTAATTGATGACCTGGTCAATAAAGAGATTTGTGAGCCGTACAGGCTTTTGACCTCAAGGGCGGAATACCGTTTGCTGCTGCGTCAGGACAACGCTGATCTGCGTTTGACTGAGAAGGGTAGAAAACTGGGACTAGTTGCAGATGACAGGTGGAAGATTTTTGAGCAGAAGCTGAACAATCTGGAGAGAATCTTTCAGCAATGGAAGACGATTACTTTTTCTCCCGCCAGTGCAGATATTCAGGAATTGCTGATCGAGGCGGGGTCTACTCCGCTCCGAAGCGGAATTAAAGCGGAGGAACTTGTGAAGAGGCCGGAAATTATACCAGATTTGCTGCCACGTTTTATGCCGGAGATGGGGACGTATGACGCTGAAGTATTAGAAGAAGCCTCAATCCAAATTAAATACGAAGGGTACATTCAGAAACAACAGGAAGAAGTAAACCGATTTATCAAACTTGAAGAAAAAGTTCTGCCTGTTAATCTGGATTATTTGAAAATCAAAGGTCTATCCAATGAAGCCAGACAGCGGCTTAACGGCGTGCAGCCGATCAACGTCGGACAGGCATCGAGAATCAGCGGAGTGAGTCCTGCGGATATTTCGGTTTTATTGATTTATCTGGAACAAAGGCGGAGGAACATTTCTGATGAATGATCAATTTCTGGAAATGGATCTTAAGGAACCGCTTAGCGTCTTGCACGATAAGGTCCGGGATGTCTTGAGTCTGGAACTCTCCGCCGAACATCTTGAAAAGTTTGAACAATATACAGTACTGTTACTTCAGAGGAACGAACAAATGAACTTAACAGCCATTACCGATCCGGCAGAAATGGTGATTAAGCATTATCTGGATTCTCTGGTGTTTGTCAAGTGGATAATGCATTATTATCCCAATGGACAAATTGTTATTGCGGATCTTGGTACCGGTGCTGGATTTCCAGGTATTCCCATTAAAATACTTTTGCCGCAAATTAAAGTCGTCCTTGTCGATGCGCTAGCCAAAAGAATTCATTTTTTGCAGGAGGTCTGCGATAGCCTTGGCTTGAAGGTCGAAACCTGCCATGCACGAGCTGAAGATATTGGCCGCAGCAAGGCGTACCGGCAGCGATTTGATATTACGGTGGCCAGAGCAGTCGCGGAGTTGCCGGTACTACTGGAATATGCAACTCCTTTGCTGAAAGTTGGCGGAAGATTTATTGCAGCGAAGGGAATCGATCCTGAAAATGAAATAACTTTGGCTAAGAACGCCTTGCGGATCCTAAACTGTGAAGTTGAGCATGTCGAAAAATATTCATTGGCGGAAGGCGCGGATAACCGTTCTCTGATTATTGTTAAAAAAATATTGAACACACCTGCTCAATATCCGCGTCAAGCTGGGAAACCGAAAAAAACCCCTCTCTAGTAATCATCTGCTGAAATGATCAAGAATGATTAAATAAGTGGTTTTTAAATATTTTATAGTATAATTTTGTAGTATAATAATATAAATAAATTTTTTTACAGGCCAAGTTCCATGTCAACCCTAAATTTTATATAACTGTCGGCATATTTCATGTAATACTGTGTTTTCTTGTAGCTTCGTGCAGTCCATGGCATTGCTGCATTAGTTCACCCGTGGACGTTAATTGCCATATGACTGGTATACCTTAATTTTTCGCCTTGTCTTACAAAAATCTGCTCGTCATTATATTATTATCTTAGGTTGACTAGGTACTAATTGATCAAGTCTGTGAGGAAGGAGATACAAGATTGGCCAGAATCATTGCTATAGCAAATCAAAAAGGAGGAGTCGCCAAAACAACGACTGCTGTGAATCTCTCCTCCAGTCTGGTTGAGAAAGGGAAAAAAGTTCTCCTCGTTGATCTTGATCCACAGGGAAATGCCACCAGCGGTTGTGGTATTATGAAACATCGGTTGTCCCGCTGTATTTATGATGTAATTATCAATGAAGAAAACATTCAAAGTGTGATCGCCGATACAGAGCTGAAAAACTTAAAGGTTGCGCCTGCCCGTATTGAACTGGCCGGTGCTGAGATTGAGCTAGTCTCCCAGCTGTACCGTGAAGGAAAGCTTGCAACTGCTTTGCAAGGAATAAAGGATGAATTTGATTTTATCATTATTGATTGTCCCCCTTCCCTGGGACTTCTTACGTTGAATGCACTTTGTGCGGCAACAGATGTTTTGATTCCTATTCAATGTGAGTATTATGCGTTGGAAGGTTTAAGCTTGCTAGTCAATACGCTTGATAAGGTCAAACGTTCCATTAATAGAGACCTTCAAGTTATCGGCGTACTTTTGACCATGTTTGATGCGAGGACAAATTTATCGATTCAGGTCGTCGATGAGGTTAAGAAATATTTTAGAGATAAAGTCTTCAGAACCATTATTCCCCGGAATGTTCGGCTTAGTGAAGCCCCGAGCCATGGTCAGCCGATCATTCTATATGATAGCAAGTCGCGTGGAGCTGAAGTATATCGAGATTTAGCCGAGGAGGTCTTGGAACGTGTCTAAAAAAGGTTTAGGCCGAGGGCTTGGCGCTTTAATTACGGAAAGAGAAACGGAAAGCAGTGAAATTAAAGAAATAATGCTGGCGGATATTGTACCAAATCCTGGCCAGCCGAGACGGGAGTTTGACCGTGAAAAACTTCAAGAGCTTGCGGATTCTATTCAAGAACATGGATTACTGCAGCCTATCCTTGTAAAGCCTGAAGGAAGCAGATACATCATCATTGCGGGAGAGAGGCGTTTTCGAGCTACACAGCTTGCAGGGATCGACAGAATTAACTGTATTGTGAGAGACTGCACTGAGCAGGAAATGACGGAAAAGGCTTTAATCGAAAATATCCAGCGCGCGGACTTATCTCCTGTAGAAGAAGGCCTTGCATATGCACGCTTAATTCAAGATTATGGACTAACTCAGGAACAGGTTGCCAGACGCGTCGGTAAGGGTAGGCCTACTGTAGCCAACTTACTTCGAATTATTCAGCTGCCCGCTGAAGTCTTGGAACTGATTAATAAAGAAGCAATTTCTTTGGGACATGCCAAGGTGATACTTTCTTTAGAAAATAAAGAGCAGCAGATTTCTCTCGCGAAACGGGCTGTTGAGGGATTATTATCTGTAAGGGAAACGGAAACGATTGTTCAGAATAGTGAAAAGAAAGTGCAGCCTGCCAAAAATGCTGTGAAGACACCGAAAAACAAGAGCTATAGTTCTTTAAATGATATTGAAGAAAAACTGCGGCACAGTTTTCAGACCAAGGTAGCTGTATCAGGAAGTGAAGAAAAAGGAAAAATTGAGATTAATTATTATTCCCGGGATGAACTTAACCGGCTTTTAGAACGTTGGGAGATTGAAGTTTAATATGTTCCACGTGGAACATGTTATTACATTCTTTAGGGGGGATCATTTTTGTTTTCTATTTTAGAACCCGAGTTGATTATCGTCTTGGCAGTATCGGTTGTAGCCTTGATCGTTACCGTGATTGCGATTGTTATGACCAATGCTCTACGTGTCCGTATGAGTAAATTTGAAAAATCCTATATCAGCCTGCAGACGTTCTTATCCGGAACACAGCTGGAAGAACTGCTGAGCGCCAATTTAAAAGAAGTTGCTGAATTAAGCCGTATTGCTGCAGAGCATGGGCAAAGGCTTAAGCTTGCCGAAGATAAAGCCCGCAACGGAATTGACCGCGCGGAACTGGTCCGATTTAATTCTTTCGAAAATATGGGTGCCGACCTGAGCTTCGCCCTTGCTTTACTGAATCAGGAAAAGACCGGCGTCGTCCTTACAGGAATTCATAGTGTTGAAGAGTGCAGAATCTATGCCAAAGGGATCGAAAAAGGGCAGGCCAATGTTAAACTTAGCCCTGAGGAGAAGTTCGCTATTGAAAAAGCCTCGAAGAATGAGCTAACTATTTAAATTCAAGATTGATTCAACAAGAAGTAAGTCCGCTGGAACAAATTACATAGTACCTCAGACATTTGCCATACGATACTCAATCTGGTGTTTTGCAGCACCATGTATTGCATAAAACCGTTGATATTGACAATGCCGGTAAGGTGGATTTCTCCTACCTCCGGCAGTTCTTTTTTTACGGCGGTTCCTGGTTTTAAAGGGCCTTCTGCCAAGCTGATGTAGCCAACGGAGTCAAGTTGACCCAGGCAGGCATCCAGGGCAATAATATAGGGATTGCAATACTTGGCAAACAAGTTTTTCAGGGTGGATTCAAGGTTTTCTGCATGAACAGGCTTTTCGAGCGTTCCGACAACCGTCAATCCTGAAAGACCTTTTTCATCTAGTTTTGTGCCGGTTAAAGGCCCCAGAGAATCGCCGGTAGAACGATCCGTCCCTATACATAATAGAACCACCGGTCTACCGGCTGCAGCTTTCAGATATTTTTTCAACCTTAACTGAAGCTGGTAAAGACCGGGACGGTCTGTGTAATGGGCACGCAGATGCTCTTTTTCTCGAATTCCTGGCAATGGGTTCAATGCGGATACCTCCGGAGGTTAAATGAAATAGAGTCGCTGCAATTTCCATCCATGGCATTGCGATCGTATGATTGTTTATGTGAGTAAATATGCAAAATAATAATTTTTAGAGTACTTTGCTATTATTTCCACAATCAGTAATATTTATGCGTAACAAATCAAAATCAGAATATGAAAAAATCCAAACCCATATTATAATTAGAGTCAGGAATATCCGCAATAAATATAAGGTATAAGTACCATGTCAACGCTATCATCAAAATATGGGGTTGACCTGTACTTTAGGTATTAGCTATGGAAAGATATCTAATTATTGGAACAGCAGGCCATGTGGATCATGGGAAAACCCACCTTATTCAAGCCTTGACAGGTATAAGCACAGACCGGCTCAAGGAAGAGAAGGAAAGAGGAATTTCGATCGAGCTTGGGTTTGCTTATCTGACACTCCCGGACGGTCGCAAAGCAGGAATCATTGATGTACCGGGTCATGAAAAATTTGTCCGTCAAATGTTAGCCGGCGCGAGTGGAATGGATATTGTTCTACTGATTATTGCTGCCGATGAAGGCGTGATGCCTCAAACCCAGGAACATCTGGATATATTAAACATGTTAAATGTAGAAAAAGGAATTGTTGTACTGTCAAAAATTGACCTGGTTGATCAGGAATGGCTTTCTATGATTGAAAAGGATACCAGAGAAAAACTCCAAGACAGTTTTCTGCGGGATGCTCCGTATTGCAAAGTATCTTCTGTCACTGGCCAGGGAATCCCGGAATTGCTGCAGACAATTATGACTGTGCTCCAAACAACCGAGGGGAAACGTTTGGATCTTCCGTCAAGAATGCCGATTGACAGAGTTTTTACGATTCGGGGGTTTGGAACAGTGGTCACAGGGACTTTGAACACAGGGACGATTCAGAAAGGACAGGAAGTATGCCTGGAACCGGGGGGAAAAACCATGAAAATTAGAAATATTCAAGTTCATGGTGAACAGGTCTCCGAAGCTTATGCCGGACAGCGGGTTGCGATAAACATAGCCGGACTGGCTGTAAGTGATATTCCCAAGGGGGCAAGCCTTGTTGATCCCGGATATTATAACGCAGGACAAATTTTAGACGTAGAACTATCCAACCTCGCGTCAGAGCAAAGAACGATCAAACAAAGGCAGAGGATACATTTTCATTTAGGAACGGCCGAAACACTGGGACGGGTTCATCTTCTGGCCCAGGAAGAATTGGCTCCCGGGGAGAAAGGGTTTGCCCAAGTCATTCTGGAGGAACCGGTTGTCGCAGCAAAAGGGGACCGGTTTGTAATCAGGTACTATTCACCTGTCGCGACGATCGGCGGAGGAGTTGTACTGAGCCTGGCAAATGCCAAACAAAAACGTTTTCGAGAAAAGGTCATAACCGAATTTCGGTCTAAAGCAGAAGGCGGCTTAACTGATCAAATAAAAAAAGAGCTTACTATCCCTTTATCTTCCGATGAAGTCAGGAAAAAGTATGCTCTTGGGCAGGACGAAGTTCAGCTGGCTTTGGATCGTCTCAAAAATGATCAGACTGTTGTGATCTTAGCGGAGGATGGATTATCATTATTCTGGCTTAAAAGTACAGCAGAAGAATGGGCTCTTAAAGTAAATGCGGAAGCAATGAAATATCAAAAGACATATCCGCTGCGCGGAGGAATAGGCAGAGAGGAATTAAAAAGAATCCTGAAAACGGCTGTCTCCCATAAACGCTGGCAGTTGATTTTGGAATGGGGAGCAGATCATCAGTATTTCAGGCTAAGCAGCAGTCTGGTCCAGGCAGTATCTGAAATCGGGCTGCCTGAGGATATCAGGCAAAAGCTTGACGCTTTGCAAAAAATCTGGGAAAAGGCAGGGCTAAATCCTCCGGGGCAGGAAACTGCGGTTGCAGAATGCGGGGTACCCGCTGCAAAATTTCCGGAATATGCCGAATATCTTAAAACAAATAACGTCTGGAAACAGGTAGGAGAATTCTATATTGCAGCAAGTGCAATAGAAAAAGCTAAAATAATATTGGAAAAGCACCTGCAAGAAAATGGACAGATTACGGTTTCTGAAGCACGGGACTGCTGGCAGACTAGCCGTAAATTTGCGGTGCCTTTACTGGAATATTTTGATTCAATTCATGTTACAGAAAGAAACGGAGACATCAGGGTAAAACCAGGATCTGCCCAAAATCCAGGCTAAGTTTTCTTTATTCCCTTTAGAGAATATTGATTTGGCTGCTCATGATCAACTTCGACCCGATATCCGGCAACTCTCAAAAACCGTTCAACGTTAATTTTGGATGTCTCATTATCGACAATGACCATGATTTCTGAAGGATCATCCGCTAAAGCTCTTTTGGTAAAAATTACAGGTTCCGGACAGGAATATCCTCTGGCATCAACAAGTTTCAACACATCTAGCCTCCTTTTATATTCTATCCTATTGTACCATAAGCAGAGATCTCAACAATATCATATAATTTTAAAATAAGAAATACAGAATATAAATATGTTAAATATATGACACAATATTTACACAAAGATTGTAATTATATTCTATATAATATTTACATTAAAATATACATGTGAATATGCATAAAAATACAAATGTAATTATGCATGTAAATGGTTATGTAAATAATATAAGATTCTTCTTTGTGTTTATATGCTTATTAGATTGGACACGACGCTCAGGATCCGCAGCAGGTGCATTATATTTATATATACAGTCTTTTTGTTGTATTACTGATAGATTTTAAAGTCAGTACTATTTAATAGAACTATAAAGTACAGTATATTTACATGCAAATATTAATGAATAAAGACACTGATATTTTATTAGTATTTAAGTGTAAATATTATAATGAATTTGGATGAACAAGAAAAATAATTTTAAGAGCGTCAAAGAATTGCCAAAGAATAAGACAAAGGTTCACATTCGAAGCATTAAGTGTTAAAATGATTCAGCAGACTCTAAAAGGTCTTGGGGATATATAGCGGCTGGTGTCGTTCCCGGACTTCAAATCCGTGTGTCGGGACGCAGAACGTTCCGAGGTGTGTTCGATTCGCACATATCCCCGCCATTCTGTAAAGGAGAGCGTAGCGTGAATACATTTGATTATGTAATGCTGGCGCTGCTGGTTCTGGGAGGCCTAATCGGGTTTCGGAAGGGCCTTATTACCGGTTTATCAAGATTTATCGGAAAGATCGCTGCGATAGGCATTGCGGTGTTTTTTTACAAACCATTTCTGAACCTATTGGAACCCGTTTTAGGGCTTGAAGCAAAACTGGAGCCCAAAATCGGAAATTTTTTGACCAAAATTGCTGAAAGCAAAGCATCCGGGACAGATCCCTACGGTGCCGCTGACAGCATCAGGCAATCCATGATTGGTCAGGCCACACCTGTTTTGACAGATTATGTCCTGAAGATTGGTGCTGTCCTGCTCTTGTTTATTTTAGCAGCATGTATCATTAATCTTATCATCGCTTTGGTCATTACCCCTATAGCAAAAAACTTAAGTTTTATCAACCGAGGGGGAGGACTGCTTTTTGGTTTACTGAGTACCTTTGTCGTGATTTCTCTGGTCCTGGGGTTGTTTTCACCGTTGTTAAGCACCGGTGACTCCGGATTGCTTAAGACGGGTAGCTCCTTGCTTTATCCCTGGTTTATGCAAGGATACGATCTGATTTTATCAGGGATTTCTGTTTTTGCGGGGGATATTCTGAATAATCCTCTGGATTCTATACCTTTGCTGAATGGGCTGGTTTGAAAGAGAGGCTGAATGACTATGGATCTTAATGTAGGAGATATTGTCAGGCTCAAAAAGGCCCATCCCTGTGGCAATACAGAATTTAAGATCATGAGAACAGGTATGGATTTTCGGATTGAATGTCTGAAGTGCGGGCATCAGACCTGGATAACCAGGGCAAAGCTGGAAAGGAATATTAAAAAAATCCTGACGGCAGAAAACAGTCAGGGGATCTCGGACTGATTTAACTAGAATTTGAGGGGGAAAAACATGTCTCTGCATGTAGGAATAGTTGGGCTGCCCAATGTCGGCAAGTCAACACTATTTAATGCGATAACGAAAGCCGGAGCAGAATCGGCCAATTACCCGTTCTGTACTATTGATCCGAATGTCGGAATTGTACAGGTACCGGATTTTCGGTTAAAAGCACTGGCTAAAATTGTGAACCCGCAGCAAATCGTTCCGGCAGTTGTCGAATTTGTCGATATTGCCGGTCTGGTAAGGGGTGCAAGTAAAGGTGAAGGACTAGGCAACCAATTTCTTTCCCATATCCGGGAAGTGGATGCCATTGTTCATGTTGTACGTTGTTTTGAAGATGATAACGTTGTTCACGTCGAAGGTAAAATTGACCCGGAACGGGATATTGAAACGATCCGGATGGAATTGATCCTGGCAGATATGGAAACCGTATACCGCCGTCAGGCCAAGCTGGTCGGAATGATCAAATCCGGGGATAAGAAGGCCAAATTCGAAGCTGAGGTATTAGAAAAGCTCGTGAAAAAATTTGACCAGGGGATACCGGCTAATTTGGTTGGTTTCTCTGAAGAAGAAAAAGAATTGCTGAACAGTGTCAGTCTGTTGACCCTAAAACCGGTGATTTATGCCGCGAATGTTTCTGAAGCGGAAGCTTCTAACGGGGAAAATAACGCCAATGTCCAAAAAGTACAGGAAATAGCCAGACTCGAAAATGCTGAAGTCATTCCTGTTTGCGCCAAGATTGAAGCAGAAATAGCAGAACTTGAAGAAGATGAGAAAGAAATCTTTATGGAGGAACTTGGGCTCACGGAATCTGGACTTGATCGGCTGATCAGGAGCGCATTCAAGCTGCTTGGACTGATAACTTTCTTTACGGCAGGTCCTAAAGAGGTAAAGGCTTGGACGATCTGCCGGGAAACCAAAGCGCCTCAGGCGGCAGGTACGATTCATTCCGACTTTGAGCGGGGTTTTATCCGGGCAGAGGTCGTCAAATATGAACATTTTATGGAAAATAACGGTCTGAATGGAGCCAAGGACAAGGGCTTGGTTCGGTTAGAGGGCAAAGAATATGTCGTTCAGGACGGCGATATTATGCATTTCAGATTTAATGTCTAGATGAAAGGTTCTCAGAACTAGCAAAATCATCATTATTTGCAAATGACATAAGGAAGTGTTATAATATCGTGTTGTAGCATAATAACCCTGCTCCACACTCGAGGTGGGGCCATTTAGTCCGAGGGGAGGTGCATTTATGCAAGCGTACGAAGTGATGTACATTATAAGACCGGATCTCGATGATGAGGCTTCAAAAGCAAATGTTCAAAGATTTGAAGAGATCGTCAATGCCAATGGTGGTACAGACCTCAAGGTTGATATTTGGGGTAAAAGACGCCTGGCTTACGAGGTTAAGAAGTTCAATGAAGGTGTTTATGTCCTGATGAACTTCAACGGTGAAGCACGTACGGTTGATGAACTGGAAAGGCTGATGAAAATTTCTGATGCTGTGATCCGGTTTATGACAACCAAGAAGGAATAACGATGCGGAGGGTTTAAGATGTTGAATCGTGTAGTACTTATCGGGCGATTAACGAAAGACCCTGAGCTACGCTATACACCAAACGGTGTAGCTGTTGCATCTTTTACGCTAGCCGTCGACAGGAATTACAAGAACAGCCAGGGCGAGAAGGAAACGGATTTTATTCCATGCGTTGTTTTTCGCCAGTTAGCTGAACTCTGCGCGAACTATTTGGCGAAAGGAAGACTGGCTGCAGTAGATGGCAGGATTCAGGTCCGCTCTTATGACGGTCAGGATGGGCAAAAAAGATGGGTGACAGAGGTCTTGGGAGAGAACGTCAGATTTTTGAGTCCCAAAGACAATAATGCCGGAGCATCTTCAGCTCAAAATGATTTTGGTTCTTTTGCTCATGAAGTTAGTCTAGATGATGATATACCATTTTAGTATGAAGGGAGGAGCGTTCATTGGCAAACGCTGCCGTAAAAAAGGAACGGGGACGCCGTCCGCGTAAAAGAGTATGCAGTTTTTGTGTTGATAAAGTTGAGAGCATCGACTACAAAGATACACAAAAATTACGTAAATATATTACTGAGAGAGGCAAAATTCTGCCCCGTAGAATCTCAGGCAATTGCGCTAAACACCAGAGGCAAGTCACGATTGCCGTTAAACGGGCTCGCAGCATCGCGTTGCTGCCCTACATGATTGACTAGTAAAAAGGGAGCAACGCTCCCTTTTTTTATTTCATTTCCTTAAATTTAGGCAACAGGGCAAGTTTTCTTTGTTCTGGGAAAAGTAGAAGAAGGAGTTTCAGCTTGATTTCGCGAAATCTTACATTACTTTTTTGCAGGAGGTATTGTTGTGGAGTCTGTTGCTGCGATCAATATTGATATCGTAAAATCCTCGAAAGCCATAGAGGAATTAAAAGTGGAGCTTCTCAAAGCTCAGTGGCTGGTCCAGCAGGGGACTTTAAGTGCTTCCCAGGAACAGCTTCTCGATAGTATGGCCGGCCTGGTCGGTTTAAGCTATTTGCTTACCCGCAGGCTTGGCTTTGACTATTCCCGTTTGGACAGGGTTTTGTTTAATAAAATGTCCCGGTGGCAGCGGGAAGATTTCCTTAGTCTCGAAACTGAATGGGGTGACCTGAGTCTTTTGCTTGGTTATCTTGTTCCCGAGGAAGACTGAACAGGAGAAAATTAAATGGTTATAAGTGATAAGGATGCACTTCGGTATGTATCCGGATTGATCGTATTGTTTCTTCCCTTACTTGCGTCTTTATTTGACTTCTGGAGCTGGATCGTCGAGGTATTATTGATTTTTTTCGTTTTATTTCAGACCAGAAGTACCGGCTGTCGAAAAACGGCTATTTTTTTAGGAATTGGTTATATTTTAGCTTTTATTCCAGTTGGAATCAGTGGAATCTCCCTGATTGGATTTGCTCCCTGGGCAGGGATTTTGTTGGTTGTCATAAAAGAAAAAGGGTTTTCTACCAGTCAGAGTATATTCTGGAGTTTGCTGCTGGCTGCGCTCATTGGGGCATTACCGGTCATTCCTTCAGTCAACCAGGCCCTTCAGCCCGAGAATCTGGAAAAGAATATTGTTACAGTTCTTCAGTTCTATGAGCAGCAAGGCCTGTTCAGTGCTTTTCAGGAGCAGGGGATTTCAATTGAGCAATTTGAAAGCACTCTCCGCACCATGGTTCCGGTCTACTATCAGTTAATGCCTGCTTTTGCCGGGATATTTGCGATGCTTGAGGTTGGACTGGTCTACCTGTTTTTCAGGATATTTTCTTTCGGGAACAAACTTAAGCCTTTTTCTTTATGGAGGATGCCCTGGTATGCGGTGTGGCTGGCAATTATCGGGATTGCTGCCTATTTGGGCGGAGACTACTTTGCCAACAGTATTCTGAGAATAACCGGAATGAATGTGATGGCCGTTGCAGCTTCGATAACCAGTATTATTGGGCTGTCCTGCCTGGCTTATTTGATCAAAAGCTTGAAGTTTTCCCATCTGCTGATCTGGATTATTGTAATTATGGTGGCTTTCGTTTCACCGTTCTTTTTCATATGTCTAATATTTACGGGGCTTTTTGATTTAGTATTTAATTTCCGAAAGATCCCCGAAAAAATGGAGGAACAAAAACCGTGAAGGTAATATTAAAAGAAGATGTCAAGGCACTCGGTAAAAAGGGTAAAGTATGCGAAGTCTCAGATGGCTATGCCCGTAATTTTCTGATCCCGCGCGGACTCGCAGTTGAGGCAACTCAGGGAAATGTTCAGGACCTGGTGCATAAACAAAAACAGGAAGAACTGCGCAAACAGAAAGAAAAACAAGCGGCGCTGGATCTTTCCCAAAGAATCGAGAACATGGATATCATTGTCAAAGTGAAAGTCGGTGAAAAAGGCCGTTTATTCGGTTCGGTAACGAATAAAGAGATCGCCGAGGTATTGGAAAAGGAATATCAACTCAAACTAGATAAAAGAAAAATTGAAGTCAAGGAACCTATCAAAGGATTGGGAGAATATCAGGTTACGGTAAAGCTTCATTTTGAAGTAACAGCAAATCTGAAGATAAAGATAGAAGCTCAGTAAGACCGAAGAGTAAAGCACAAGGATGTGACCAGCGTGAAAGGCTTATTTAAGAAATTTTTACAACAGGAGGGGCAGGAAAATCACGAGAAATATACTGCGGAAATTGCGGATGGACAGTTAAAACTGGAGATAGACGCGCTGTATGTCGTGCTTTCCAACCTATACGGAACAGATAAATTAATTTTAAAGGCGAGCAAGCTGGAGGCTCTTACCCTGATGCGTTCCGACAAGCTCGAGGAACGGGTATTGGGCTTGCAAAAGCTTGTCAACGATGATCCCACGGACAAACCGGCGCCGGACCTGCAAGATATTCCGGCAATTCTGACGGAGGTTGAAGAGCAGATTGCCGAGACGGTTGCGAAGCGTTCCGTAGAAGACCGTTTAAATCAGGCGGTTGCCGAGAAAATGCAGGAGCGACACGAAGAATATATCAAAGAGATCAAGACCCAGGTTCTGAAAGAGACAGGAGGTCCTGAGAATGCGCAAACACTCCGAAAGCTTGCGCAGCTGGAAAAGATGAAAGCAACAAAGCCGGTATCCTCCGCAATTGAAATCCTGAGACCGCAGACGACGGAAGAAATTGTCGGACAGGAAAGCGCCTTGCAGGCCCTGCTGGCAAAGCTCGCGACGCCTTTCCCCCAGCACATTCTGATTTATGGTCCGCCGGGAGTCGGCAAAACATCAGCAGCCAGGGTTGCACTGGAAACCGTCAAAAATTTTCCGGATTCTCCTTTCAGTAAGGATGCGCCGTTTATTGAAGTTGACGGTACGACGCTGCGCTGGGATCCGCGAGATGTCACCAATCCTTTGCTTGGTTCAGTTCACGATCCGATTTATCAGGGTGCGAAAAGAGATTTGGCTGAGACCGGTATCCCCGAGCCCAAACTGGGCTTGGTCAACGATGCTCATACTGGCGTTTTGTTTATCGATGAAATTGGAGAGATGGATCCAACGTTGCTGAATAAGCTGCTGAAGGTCCTGGAAGATAAGCGGGTTCATTTTGAGTCTTCCTATTATGATCCGCATGATCCTCAGATTCCTTTATATATCAAGAAGATTTTTGATGAAGGAGTTCCCGCGGATTTTGTACTGATTGGAGCCACTACGAGAGAGCCGCAGGATCTGAACCCGGCCTTGCGCTCCCGCTGTGCCGAAGTCTATTTTGAGCCTTTGGAACCGGCCCATATCACCCATATTATCAGACAGGCAGCCCTGAAACTAAATGTGCAGTTGGAAGAGAATGTACCGGAAATTATCAGTGAATATATGATTGAGGGACGAAAAGCGAACAGCATCCTTTTGGATGCGTATGGTCTGGCCAGGTTTAGGAATCCCGGTAAGAAGGAAGTCTTGATTTCGGAAGACGATGTCAGAGAAGTGCTCAGGTCAGCCAGACTGACTCCTTTTGTTCAAAAACGGGTAACCGCCGGCAAGGATACCGGCAGAATACTCGGACTGGGGGTATCGGGATTTCTTGGCTCAGTTCTGGAGATTGAGGTGAAAGTATTCAACGGGGAGACCGGCAAAGGAAGTATCCGCTTTAATGAGACGGCAGGTTCAATGGCCAGGGACGCAGTGTTTAATGCCGCAGCTGTAATTCGGAGCCTGACAGGAGAAGACTTGAAGAACTATGACCTCCATGTCAATGTGGTTGGTGGTGGCAGAATAGACGGGCCCTCAGCCGGACTTGCCACGACCATGGCGATTTACAGCGCCTTGAAGCAACAGCCTCTGAGAGGAGATGTAGCCGTGACCGGTGAAATCTCAATCCAGGGAAAAGTCAAACCGGTTGGTGGCATTTACGAAAAAATATTTGGGGCCAAACAGGCCGGTGTAAAAACAGTGATCATTCCGACGGAGAATCGCGGAGAAGTTCCTGCAGGATTAAAAGGAATTGAAGTCCTTGCTGTTGAAAATATAGAGGAAGCTATAAAAATTGCACAAGCCTAGCAAACGAGGAGAAATGAGCATGGAACTTTTGAAAGTTCCTCCCCATAATCTTGAGGCTGAACAGGCTGTTCTGGGCGCGCTGATGCTTGATCCCCAGAAGGGCAGTACTGTATTCGAGATTCTACGTCCGGAGGATTTCTACCGCGATAATCATAAAAATATTTACCTGGTCATCAGGGATATCTTTGAAAAAGGGGACCCTGTTGATTTGGTTACAGTGGCTGAGAACTTAAGGCAGGCAGGCAGGCTGGAGAGCATCGGGGGAATTGGAACAATCTCTCAGATCGCCGGATCTGTGCCTTCAGCGGCCAACGTGGAACATTATGCCCGGATTGTGGCGGAAAAAGCCCTGCTCCGTCAGCTGATCCGCATTGCCGGCTATATTGAAGAAAAAGGGTACGAAGCGGGAGAAGAAGCCCTTAGTTTATTGGAGGAAGCCGAAAGACTGATCGTAGAAATCTCTCAAAGACAGTCCAAGGAAGGTTTCGTTACGATCCGAAGCATTCTCCTGAAGACATTTGACAAGATCGAATACCTCTATTCCAATAAAGGAAACCTGACAGGGGTTCCGACCCATTTTCGGGAGTTGGACCGGATCACTTCCGGCTGGCAGGCTTCCGACCTGGTTATTATTGCCGCCAGACCATCGATGGGCAAAACGGCACTTGTCCTGAATATGGCACAGAATGCTGCGGTAAAATCCAAGGTTCCTGTAGCGTTATTCAGCCTGGAAATGTCCAAAGAGCAGCTTGTCCAGCGTATTCTTTGTTCGGAAGCGATGGTAGATCAGCAGCGGGTCAGGACCGGCGAACTATTGGACTCAGACTGGCCAAAGCTTACCCAGGCTGTAGGTCCGCTGTCCGAGGCACCAATCTTTATTGATGATACCGTTGGGATATCCCTGGCAGAGCTTCGGTCCAAAGCTAGAAGATTAAAAATGGAACAAGGACTTGGACTGATTATTATTGATTATCTGCAGTTAATGACCGTCGGCAAGAAGGTAGAAAGCCGCCAGCAGGAAGTCGCCCAGATTTCCAGAGGCTTAAAAGGCGTTGCACGTGAACTATCCGTGCCGGTTATTGCCCTGTCTCAGCTTAACCGCGGTGTTGAGCAGCGTCAGGACAAGCGGCCACTGATGTCCGACCTTCTGGAATCCGGATCGATCGAGGCTGATGCCGATCTTATTTCTTTTATTTACAGGGATGAATACTATCACCCTGATTCGGAGAAAAAAGGTATTGCTGAGATTATTATTGCCAAGCACCGCAATGGTCCTGTAGGTACAGTTGAGCTTGGGTATTTGAAGGAATTTACGAAATTTGTTAACCTCGATAAGAATTATGGTTAATACACGATAAGATTATCGTTTATATTTGGTTGTATCAAATATTCGAACATTTAGCCTAGGAATACAGCAAATGTTCGGATTTTATTGACAAACAGGGGCGATCGTTGTTAAGATGAAGTTTGGATTGAAGTCGTGATGGAATGGGGGATTTGCATTGGCGGCAGTCATACTGATCGGCACCCAGTGGGGTGACGAAGGAAAAGGTAAAATAACAGACTTTCTGGCCGAAAAAGCCGACATGGTAGTCAGATATCAAGGAGGAAACAACGCCGGACATACGGTTGTAATTAATAAGGAGACTTATAAACTCCATCTGATCCCTTCCGGGATTTTTTATCCTGAAAAGGTCTGCGTAATTGGCAATGGCCTGGTTATTGACCCGAAGGTATTGATTGAAGAACTTGAGTATCTCAAGGACAAGGGCGTAAGCACAGACAACCTTAGAGTCAGCGGTAATGCCCACGTGATCATGCCCTACCATCGCATTCTCGATGTGCTTGAGGAAGAGTATAAGGGAGACCAAAAAATTGGAACAACCAAACGCGGTATCGGTCCCGCTTACAAGGATAAAGCTTCCCGTACTGGAATCAGGGTGTTGGATTTCCTGGATAAGGACGAGCTGGCAGCGAAGCTGCAATATAACCTTAAAGAAAAAAATTTGTTGATTACAAAGGTGTATGGACAGGAAGCGCTCAGCTATGAAGCTGTGCTTCAGGAATGCCTGGAATATGCGGAGAGGATCCGGCCTTATGTCGGCGATTCTTCTCTGGAAATTAACCATTTCTTAAGTGACGGGAAAAAGGTCCTGTTTGAAGGCGCTCAGGGAACGCTTTTGGATTTGGATCATGGAACGTATCCGTATGTCACTTCTTCCAACCCTGTGGCAGGGGGAGCCTGCATTGGTGCAGGAGTAGGACCAACCCGGATCAACAAGGTTGTCGGTGTTGTTAAAGCCTATACGACCAGGGTCGGCGAAGGACCGTTCCCAACGGAATTGACCTGCCAGACAGGGGAACTTATCCGGGAAAAAGGCGGAGAGTATGGGACAACAACCGGACGGCCGCGGCGCTGCGGCTGGTTAGACGCTGTCATTACCCGTTATGCGGTGCGGATCAGCGGCATTTCTGATTTTGCATTTACCAAACTGGATGTCCTGACAGGAATGGACACGTTAAAGATATGTACAGCTTATCGCTACAAAGGTGAAGTTCTTCATGATTTCCCGCAAAGTTTGAAAGTCCTCTCCGAATGTGAAGCGATCTATGAAGAAATGCCGGGCTGGCAGGAAGATCTGACGGAGATCAGCGAATATAGCCAGCTGCCGGAGCAGGCCAAGAATTATATCCATCGCTTGGAAGAACTGACAGGTGTTCCGGTTACCATGCTCGCTGTTGGGCCTGGCCGCAATCAAACGATTACGCGGGGTAATATCTTTTAAGGATTTTGATAATGAATCTGAATGTACTTTAATTTTTTCGGATTAATTCCTGGTTCCGAGATGTCAAGGATATTAAAGTTTTACTTGACAGTCCGGGGACTGAAATGATAGAATCATGAATTGTGGCCTGGGCCATTAGCTCAGTCGGTAGAGCACCTGACTTTTAATCAGGGTGTCCCGCGTTCGAGTCGCGGATGGCTCACCATTTATGTTGAAAATGCTTGTATCCGTAAAGGGTACAGGCTTTTTGCATTTTTTGGACGCAGACACCATGACTCGGGGAAGAGACGCTGACGAATAAAGACCATGTTTTTTCGCTTGCGAATTTGAAAGGATCTTGGTTACAACGTTCTTTAAATAAGCAAATATATGCAGCCCATAAGTATCTAGGGTTGGTCTGGGTGTCACAATTCCGCTTTCGGCAGATAGCGCCCTCCATGACGCTAACAGCCGCGCTCCGCATCCATGCTCCGCTTGACGCTGGAACTTGTGGCACCCAGACCTAATATGGGGTAATCAGGCTTGAATGAAATTATTTGAGCAATGAATTTAAGAATGTTGTACTAGATAATGATATAAGGGAGTATTCGATGCATCTGCTTAAGGAATAAATAGGGCTTGCAAGCTCTAACTAAATTTGGTATTTAGAAGTTTAACAAATCAGAACAAGCTATAAAATAGGTGATTGCGGCAAGAGCCAAGGCGATTTTGATAGGTTTATACCCAAGTCTTCACCATTTGAAGCCCGTCTACGTATGCTGTAATTAAAGCTACCAAAAAGGCGGGAATCAAAATGAATGAACCAATCACTGAACGCACGCCGCTTGTCATCACGGCTGAGATTAATAGGATAAAACAACAGACTTGTAAAATCATGCTTACCAGTGCCATCGAGGTTGGCAAGCGACTGAAGGAGGCCAAGGCACTGCTCCCGCATGGAGAATGGGGAAAATGGCTGGTCGAATCGGTGAGCTATTCCCAGCGTACAGCCAACAGGCTGATGCAGCTCTTTGAAGAATATGGTATAAACTGTTCGCTTCCACCGGTGACAGCGGCAGGTTAAATTCGTCAGCGCTGACGAATTTAACCTGCTACCAGGCTCTTCTCCTTTTGGGGATTTCGGAAGATGAGCGGGAGAAAAGAAAGAGCAGGCTCAAGTCACGCCTATACCAAATAATCCTGGGGAAATCAAAATAGAATATGTAACCGTCAAACCAACACCTTTATCCGGGAGTCGCTTTGGCCTGCTTCACCACTGGATATGCATTTCCGGAGCGTAAGAAAAAAACAATAAAAACCTAAAAAAGTTCTTTACTATTTGTCATATTATCTGTATAATACAGAAACATGAGCGAAAAAATTGGGTGAAACCATTATAGATGGTTCACGAACGTATCGCCTATGGCCCGTTGGTCAAGCGGCCTAAGACACCGCCCTTTCACGGCGGTAACACGGGTTCGAATCCCGTACGGGTCACCATATTTCAAAATTAAGCTGAGTTTTGATAGATTGATAATCGATCACGCCTCGGTAGCTCAGTCGGTAGAGCAGAGGACTGAAAATCCTCGTGTCGGCGGTTCGATTCCGTCCTGAGGCACCATACGTCCTGTAAAGCGAGTTATAACGGTTTTTTACTGTTAAGGGCTCGTTTTTGTTTTTGCCGCAACCCTACACACATCCTTTCGAATCCCCATAGATTATAACAACGAACATAGATGGGGGGATTTAGGTGCGCGTACTTAAGATCGGAGTCAGAGGAAATGATGTGATGGAAGTTCAAGCTTTGCTCAAAAAGCTGGGCTATGATCCGGGGACGGTAGACGGAGTATTCGGAACAAATACAGAGCGAGCGGTGAAGCAGTTTCAGGCGGCCAGTGGTCTCCAAGTAGATGGAATCATTGGTCCAATCACTTATCAAAAGCTCTTGCCGTTACTGAACGGCTACATAATGGTTACGGTTGCTGCGGGAGATACGTTATATCAGATTGCCAACCGTTATAAAATCAATACTCAGCGGCTTCTGGCAGCAAATCCCGGGGTCAGTTCTGACAATATAAGATTAGGACAACAGTTGACTGTGCCCTATGCTTTTGATGTTGTCGATACAGACCTCAATTATACCTACGAAATCATGCAGCGGGATATTGCCGGGTTACAGAAACGCTATCCTTTCCTGGAAACCGGGGTTGCCGGGAAAAGTGTTCTCGGGCGGAATCTTTACTATCTGAGGCTGGGTAATGGACCGAATCAGGTATTCTACAATGCGTCGCATCATTCACTGGAGTGGATCACAACGGTTATGCTAATGAAGTTCTGTGAAAATTATCTGAAAAACTATGTGGACGGAACTTCGGTCAGGGGATACAATATAAGAGAGATATGGAGCCAAAGCTCAATTTATTTAATTCCTATGGTGAATCCAGATGGTATTGATCTGGTTTTAAACGGACTTGAAATAAATCACCCTTTCTACACATCTCTTCTGAAATGGAATGAAGGCCGGATGAATTTTGGCCAGGTCTGGCAGGCCAATATTCGTGGCGTAGATCTGAACCACAATTATGATGCATCCTGGCAGTTGTCGAAACAAGCGGAAGCCAGTCATGGGATAACCGGGCCCGGCCCGACCAGATTTTCAGGGACAGGTCCGGAATCCGAGCCTGAATCCAAAGCAGTTGCAGACTTTACGAGAAATCATAATTATAGACTTGTCCTGGCCTACCACAGCCAAGGCAGGGTGATCTACTGGAATTACAGAGGTCTGGCTTCGGCCAGGGACCGGCTAATTGCACTCAGTTTAGCAGAAAAAAGTGGCTATGCGCTGGAAGAAGCGACCGGAATAACATCGTATGCAGGCTATAAGGACTGGTTTATCGAAAAATACCGAAGACCGGGCTATACGGTTGAGGTTGGGCTTGGCCGAAATCCTTTGCCGATTTCTCAATTCGCGCAGATCTATCGGGAGAATGAGGGAATGCTGTTACTGGCGGCGCTTGTTACTGCAGGCTAAGAAAAAGGATGGTGAAGTGCTGAAACTGGTGGTGAAGGATGGAGACATGATGGTGTAGGATAGAAAAATGATGGCCTCTTGACGAATGAGAGGATAATAAATATAATAATAGTTACCTGAAAAAATACCTTATGCGGAAGTGGCTCAGCGGTAGAGCATTGGCTTCCCAAGCCGAGGGTCGCGGGTTCGAATCCCGTCTTCCGCTCCAATTTAAGAATATAAGGCCAGTTTTAAGCTGGTTTTTTTATCGAAAAAGCTAATTAATGGTATTTTAACGGGACGCGATGTATAATAAAAATCACATGAGGCTTTAGTGAGGCGTTAAGCCGAAAGGAGCTGAAAGGAAAAGAATGTTATCTGACTCTGATAGCCGAATGTTTCGCAAGAAGGGCAAGTTCAAGAAAATTGTGGCAATATTGACCATTGTGATCATGACAGCAGTATTAGGCGGATGTAATTCATTGGATGATGCGGTAGCGAAAGCGAAGCCGCTTATTCCCAAAGGATATGACTTGGTAAAAGTTGAACAAGTCAGTGATAATTCAGGGATTGTATTTTACACGTTTGAAGAAGAATTAAGCACAGGAATATTCACAAAAAACAGTTTTGGCTGGAAATGGACAGGAAGTGCGGTTGGTAAGCTTGTCACTTATCCCGACGGCCTACAGTGGCGATATGCGGATCTTGGAGAAGATGGCACCCAATATTCGGTCTATTACGGCAAGATAACGAATAAGGATATTGTACGTGTAACTGTTACGACGATCGGCGGGGAAAAGGTCCAGGGGAAAATTGTTAACACCGATCAGCTGAGATTATGGTATGCGTTTGTCAGTAAACCGCAGGTCCCATCGGTAAGCGCAGATATCACCGGATACTCCGCTGAAGGAAAGGTCATCTACTTGTTCAGTCAGCCTAAACAATAATAAGGAGGATACGCATGGCTAAACATATTCAGACAGTCATTAAGGGGAACTTAGCCTCAACAGCCAAAACCGGAGGATGCGGAAAATGCCAGACATCTTGCCAATCGGCTTGTAAGACATCTTGCACAGTTGGCAATCAGGTTTGTGAAAAATAACAGGAACATCATAGAAGACAGACAGACGGTTATTTATAAAGGGGTTCTGTAAAAAAGCTTGGCGTCAGCCAAGTTTTCTTTTTTCATAAAGGTATTTCAATGGTATAATTGTTCTGAAAACTATTACGATGGGCAGAGGATACAGAAACATGAAATTGACGAACTACAATATAGCAAAAAATGTACATGTGTATACGCAAGGGAAACTTCAGATTGCCTACGATGTCAATTCGGGGTCGCTTCATGTGATTGATGACAAGACATATGCTTTTATTCAGGAATTGATAACATATCAGCAAAAGAACAGTTTGGAAGATTCAGAAGAGATGCTGGACAGTTGCGGGTATAATCTTTCTTCTGAAGAAAAGCAGGAAATCCTGGTAGAATTGAAAGTGCTTCAGGATCAAAAGCTGTTGTTTTCCTGCGAGCCCGAAGAAACAATACTGCCGTTTTCTGACCGGCCGGTGATCAAGGCGATGTGCCTGCACGTTGCGCATGACTGCAACCTGCGCTGCAAATATTGTTTCGCGGGAACAGGACCTTTCGGCGGTAACCGCGAATTGATGAACGTTAAGACAGGCAAGAAAGCGTTGAAATTTTTATTGGACCACAGCGGAGACCGGGGACATTGCGAGGTTGATTTCTTTGGCGGCGAACCGCTGATGAATTTGCCGGTTATCAGGGAATTGATTGTTTACGGCCGGGAGATAGCCGCTCAGGCCGGTAAAAAGATCAAGTTTACACTGACGACGAATGCGGTTCTGATGGATGAAGAGACAGCCAGATTTTTGGAAGACGAAGGAATCAGTGTTGTACTGAGTCTGGACGGACGCAAGGAAGTAAACGATAGAATGCGGCCTTTCCTGAACGGAGCCGGAAGTTATGACCGGATTATGCCGCAGATCCTTAAATTTACGGAAATGCGGCCGGAGACGTCGCGTTATGCTGTCGGCAATTATTTTTATGTCCGGGGAACCTATACACGTTTCAATAAAGACTTCTACAAGGATGTCCTGCATATGGCGGACAGCGGCATCCGAAGGATCTCTGTGGAGCCGGTGGTAGCTTCTCCGCAGGAAGTGTATGCTTTCAGAGAGGAAGATCTGGCAGAAATCAAAGAAAGCTACGATATTTTAGGAGAAAAAGTGCTGGAATATCGCGAGGCAGGGAAAGAATTTGTCTTTTTTCACTTCAATGCAGGCCTTGATGAAGGACCTTGCCTGATTAAGAGGCTGTCGGGCTGCGGGGCCGGACATGAGTATGTAGCCGTCTCACCGGAGGGGGATATTTACCCCTGTCACCAGTTTGTCGGACAGGAAAAATATAAAATGGGATCTGTGAATGATCTGAACTGTGAACTGAAGGAAGAAATTGTTCAGTCCTTCCGCCAGGCGCAGGTCTATACGAAGGAAGAATGCCGCGTCTGCTGGGCACGCTTCTCATGCAGCGGCGGATGCCATGCAGCCAATGAAGCTTTCAGCGGGGAACTGACAAAAGTGTATCCGATGGGATGCGAGCTGCAGAAAAAAAGGCTTGAAGTCGCGTACTATCTTAAAATCATGGAAGCCAAGCAAAGGGTTCTTATTTAACAAGAGAACCCTGGCACAAAGGAAGAGTTTCTTTGACTCTTTTGTTTCTAAGGAAAGATTAATTAAACCTTCCTATTATTGATAATAGGAAGGTCGCAGGTTAGGAGAAAAAATGCAAAAAAAAGTTCAAAAGATCACCGTAGGGTTTATCATAGGGATAATCTGCATTTCCCTTATTGGATCAACATTTTATGCAATTTCCCTTCCAGGGTCTGATAATACGGAAGATACCCAGGGCCAAGAAGCGTTGGAGCAGGAATACAATCAGCGGAAGCAAGCCGTTGTGGAACTCAGCGCAGCACTCGAAAAGAGCCCGGAAGACGTCGAAGCGCAGCTGGCTCTGGCCGACGCTTATTATAGTAAAGCGAGTACAACAATTGAGCTTAACGATGAAGAATACCAGGAAGATCTGCAGAATGCGATAACGTATTACCAAAAAGTCCTGGCACAGAAAGACGACAATGATGTAAGGTTAAAACTTGCAATATCCGCATTCCTTTCACGTGATTCTAATCTTGCGGATGAAACATACAAGGAATTAATTGAAAAGGAACCGCAAAATGTGGATGTGCTATATTGGTATGGGATGTTCCAGTTTTACAGCAAAGAAGATTACAAGAAGGCCGAGCAGTACTGGCAGACGGCGTTAAAATACAATACGGATGAAAAGATGAAGACTAAGCTCGAGGAAATGATTGCAAGAGCTCAGGACATTGAACCTTAGACAAACGAACC
This sequence comes from Dehalobacter restrictus DSM 9455, assembly GCF_000512895.1. Lineage (NCBI taxonomy): Bacteria > Bacillati > Bacillota > Clostridia > Eubacteriales > Desulfitobacteriaceae > Dehalobacter > Dehalobacter restrictus. Next base: position 2,914,750 of record NZ_CP007033.1, on the reverse strand, counting down.
TGAGACAAGTAACGGCAGACATGTTAACAACAGGATGAGTAAGCGCCTGAATCACAGATTGGGAAGGTGAACAGATGTATTTTGCAACACTGGCCAGCGGCAGTTCCGGTAATGCCATATGTGTAGGGGAAGAGAACAGGAGTCTGCTTGTGGATTGCGGCATTGCGGCAAAGAGGGTGCTTACGAACCTCGAGATGATTGATATCGCCGCTCCTCAGCTGGAAGGGATCATCATTACCCATGAACATTCCGACCATGTCAAGGGGGCCGGCGTGCTGGCCCGCAAGCTGAAGATTCCCGTCTATGCGACAGCCGGAATTTGGCAGGAAATTGAAATGGTGCTTGGGGATATTAATTCTGAACAGAAAAGAATTATTGACCGGGACATCTATCTTGCGGGTATGGATGTGAAACTCTTCCCGACTTCCCACGACAGCAGGGAAAGCTACGGTCTTAAAATAACAGGTAAAACGCATACGCTTGGCATAGCGACTGACAGCGGCATTGTTACAGAAGAGATGCATCGGAATCTTCGGGGCTGTGATGCCTACGTCGTCGAGGCAAACCACGATTTGGAAACATTATGGCACGGAAGGTATCCGTACTATTTGAAGAAAAGAGTCAGCGGAAATGCTGGACATTTGAGCAATGTCCAGCTTGCTGAGGCCTTGACGGAATGGCTCGATGAAAACACGCAAAAAGTCGTGCTTGCTCACTTAAGCGAAGAAAATAATACGCCGCAAATGGCGCTCAGTACAGTCGTGGAGATGCTTCGGGATTCGCAGGCTAAGAAAAAATGCGCGAATCTAAAAATCAGGGTCGCACCGAGACATTATCCGCACCAACTTATTACACTGGGATAGTATGTCAAGAGAGCATAACTGACAGACTAAATTTAAGGTAGACATGATACATACTGGATAGGAGGGATGTCAGATGGATGATTATGATGACCGGGACAATTTCGGACGAAGGAGTGGGAAACCCCGTATTGTTTCAACAGTTTTGCTTGCTGTCATCAGCGCAGTTCTGGGTGGCTTGATTGCTGTCATTCTTGTTCCGGCGGTATATCCTCAAGGCAATTATTTGGAAAGCGGTAATAAGGTTGTCGTTCAACAGGGAGAAAATCCCCCGATTACATCCTCAGGTGCTACCGGTGGGGAGTCACCGGTGATTAATATTGCCAGCACAGTAGGGCCTGCTGTCGTAGGTGTGGCCAACTTTCAGTATAGCGGGAATATTTTTGCCGGCAGCAGTGATGGACTCAGTGAAGCAGGAAGCGGTTCCGGCTTTATCATCAATGCTGCCCATGGCTATATTGTTACCAACTATCATGTCATTGGAGATGCTGAAAAAATTATGATTTCGCTTGCCGATGGTCGGGATGTTCCTGGAACGCTTGTCGGCGGTGATCCGCGGACCGATCTTGCCGTGCTCAAAATTGACGGTACGAAGGAACTTGCGGCTGTCCAGCTCGGAGATTCCGCAGCCTTAAAAGTCGGAGAATCCGTCGTTGCGATCGGGAATCCGGGAGGCCAGGATTTTGCCCGTACAGTCACAGCCGGTGTGGTATCAGCGACAGACAGGTTTCTTCAGCTGCAGGGGGAAGCCAGCTTTAATCTGATTCAGACGGATGCGGCGATTAACCCAGGCAACAGTGGCGGACCGCTCGTCAATTACAGCGGCCAGGTTGTCGGAATAAATTCAGCCAAAAATGATACCCAGGGCTTTGAAGGTATGGGGTTTGCGATCCCAATTTCCGATGCATTGCCTGTAATTCAGCAGCTCATTGAAAAAGGGTTTGCGAGCCACCCGGCTTTGCAGATCAATATCGACGACCGTTACACGGAGGAATACGCTTCATTCAAAGACTGGCCGGCAGGCTGCTATATCACCAGTGTCGAAAACGGCGAGGCGGCAGCTAAAGCCGGTATCCAGGCCGGAGATATCATTACGGCCATTAACGGAACAGCCATAACCAATTCTCTGGAGCTGACACACGAACTCTTTAAATACAAGCCGGGAGATAAAGTATCTGTCAGCTATTTCCGGGGCGGCAGCACGTATAAAACGGATGCGGTACTCGGAGAAATCAGATCAGAATAGAACAACCAGAAACTAGAAAGATCGAACGAATCGGCTATAGGAAGACCTTCGCACTATGTCAGCTAAAGACTGCCGCCAAAAGCTTGGCGGCAGCCACATTTTCTATAGGGATAGGCACTTTTCCCGGCATTCTCATACAATAATAAGGACGAGATGCTAAGCAGGACGAGACACAGGGCCGGACAGAAAAAGTTGCTATTTTGTTACACAGATGAAACCTGATATAATCTCATCTTTGACACTTTAAAGGTAAGCGTAAACTCTAGCGGCGTAAAAAAGAGCCCGCCGTAACCAGCAGGCTCGCGTCATATAAAAATCATTCGTCGCATTTGCTCTTAGCATACGGTACTCGGCAATGCTCAGGAGCATTTGCCGGGAGTAATGGAATCACCCAGTCTGGATGTGTTTGATCAATGTTAGGAGCAGTGTTCAGGACATATACCAGATACCTGTACGGATCAAGGTCATTCTCCTTGGCGGTTTCAATTAGGCTATAAATTATTGCACTGCCCTGGGCACCATTCGGCGTATTTGCGAATAGAAAGTTTTTTCGGCTCATGACAAAAGGTTTTATACTCCGTTCTGCTCGGTTGTTAGAGAGCTCCAGCCGGCCGTCCTTCAGATACTCTATCAAGTGAGGCCACTGCTGTTGCAGATAATATAAGGCTTTTCCAAGGGCAGACTTCGGAGCTGCGTTTCTTGTTTGTGCCCAAGTCAGGAAGGCATCCAGAACCGGTTTTTCCAACTCCAGCCGCTGGGTATATCGTTCTTCAGGGGTAAGACATTTAAGCTTATCCTCAATCGAGAATAGCTTGTTGCAATACTCTTGCCCAATTACTGCCGAAGATCCTTTTTGCTCGGATTTTGGCAAGGAATTGACCGCCTCATCAAATTTACGCCGAGCATGGGCCCAGCAACCGACTACCGTGATGTTTTCCGGCAACGTGTAATAAGCCTGATAACCATCCGCATGCAGGTATCCGGAGAATCCTTCCAAAAATTTCTTCGGGTTTTCAGCTTTTCGATCCGGCTTGTATTCATAAAGTATGAGCGGGTGCTCTGTATCCCCGCCGGTTCTGTACATCCACATGTAGCTTTTGGCTTGCGCCTTCTTGCCTGGTTCTTTGAGTACTTGCAAGGTGGTCTCATCCGCGAAGAGAACACTGTGCTGCAAGAGCCGTCGGTGCATCTCCTCATACACTGGTTTCAACCAGTCCTCGGCTACTCTTAAGATCCAGCTGGACATCGTCTGACGGGATAGCATCACACCGCTTCGATTCAGCTCCTGTTCCTGTCGGTAAAGGGGAGAACACATGACGAATTTCTGGGTCATGATGTGAGCTATCGCTTCCGGGGAGGCAAAGCTTCCGGAGATGACGGGTTTATCTTTCCGTGTTTTCAACACGGGGGTTTCCAAGGCCTCTGCTTTGCAGGTCAGGCAGGCATAGCTGAAATACCGGTCTTCACGGATTTTTACCTGTGGCGGAACAATTACAAGGCTGCGGCGGACTTCCTTGCCGATTTCCTGCATGACAGTATCGCAGGCTGCACAAAGCCGTTCTTCCTCAGAAAGACGATGCTCAACGACTTCAACGGGGACATTATCCGGCAGGATTTCCTCAAGGCTGCCGGAACGCTTTTGGCGGGTATGGGCAGCAACTTTTGTTTTCTCTGGTGACTCGATTTTAATATACGCTTCTGCCTCGTTAAACAAAAGGCTCAGTTGCTCCATGACCGCTTCCTGCGTTTTTTCGGAGGAAGATCCGAAGCGTTTCTTTTGGCCCAGGCGTATCTGTTGCAGAAGCAACTCAATCTGTTTGTTTAACTCTGTGTTGTGTGCCTTAAGTGCTTCATATTCCGCACGTGAAATGGTGACCATTTCGGCGTTATTTATCTCATTTTTTTGTAGCTCTTTCATAACAAAATTATACCATGAAAAAGCCAGTTTTTCCAGTGTTTTCAAGGGTTTCCAGTATTCTTTTCGAACCCTTTCTGAGCCTTCTTAAACCATGCAGAGGCCTGACGCCGGACGGTGTGCTTTGGGTTGTTCTACGCTTAAACCTTCCATTAGCCACCGGTACTGCTGTGGGGTAAGCGCCTGCGCTTCGGCGGGGCTACGCGGCCACTGAAACCTTCCGTTTTCAAGCCGTTTGTACAGGAGAACAAACCCATTGCCTTCCCAATACAGAGCTTTTATCCGGTCACATCGGCGTCCGCAAAATAGAAACAGGGTGCTCGAAAACGGATCCAGCCGAAACTTCTGCTGGACGATTCCAGATAGACCGTCAATCCCGCATCGAAGATCGGTGTATCCGCAGGCAATATAGATGCAGTCGGCTCCGGTGAAATCATTCAGCATGACTTCAGCGCGCGGCAGATTGCTTCAATGGCTGATGCATCTGCGCTGGGGTAAATGTCGGCTTCGGCATTTCCGATGCGCACTGTTGCCGCTATTTCCAGACAGTCATTCCGGCGTTCAACGGGAACTCTGGCAAAGTACGGCTCTTGATGCGTGGTCAATGCTTTAAACACTCGGCGTTGCCAATAGTAATATGTTTTCTCGACAATCCCGTTTTCCAGGCACCATTGCCTGATGCTTATTCCACTGTTCCGGCAGGATGAGATCCGCTCGCTCCACTCGGCCAGCCGTTGGTTTACGCTTAAGGTTTGCAGGCTTTGCTCCATTTGAGTCACTCCCATTCTATCTAAATGTCTACCTTAGACTCTTTTGGTGACACTTAGACTCTTTGGGATATTCTCTCATTCTGCTGATTCTATGACAATCCGCCTACATGGTTTACGCTTACCTTTAAAGAGCAAAAAAGCCTGGAACCCCTTGCAAACAAGGGAAATCCGGGCTTTTACATTTTTAAAAAAGTGAGTAATGTTTTTATGACTTTGTACTTTTGAGAATTTTTTTCATCTGACTGGTACTGACGATCTGATAGTCGGTACGGAAACCAAAGATATTGTGTAAAGCATCTGTAAAATCGGTTCTGGTATAGGTCGGAATATAACCTTCACCTTTAACTTCAAAGAAATTCATATCCTTTAATCCTTGAATAATCTCGCTACAGGTATATTTTTCTTCAAGCTTCTTTTCAAGAAAACGGTAGAGGATCAAAGACATAAAACACGTGGTGAAATGTGCTTTTATTCGATCATCACGGCTTAAGTATGCTGGTCGGGCTTTGAATTCGCTTTTCATAATTCGGAAACACTCTTCAATCTCCCAACGCCTTTGGTTCACTTTGATGATTGCCGCTGCTTCGTCTTCAAGGTTAGTACAGACGGCATAGAAACCGTCAAACAGCTCTTCTTTGGCAACCAGGTCAGTGTTAATACTGTACAATTCATTATCTGCTACCTCACCGTCATCCGTACAGTATCTTTTTTCAATAAATCTTTTATAATCATTAGCATTGCATTTCTTTAACTTCCCCGGGTTTGAAGCCATTGTTTTTCGGGCACGTTCTATTTGGGAATCACGGATTTTTCGCTGATAATTTCGGTATTTCAAAGAAAAGGTCACAATAAGCTTCTGCTCCAGATCGTTTTCTTTGATCCAGCGCTCTTTATAAAAAACTTTATCTTTATCCGTATTCTCATCAAGTTCTGTAATATCATAGCTTTTACGTTCACCGAAAAGTTTCCAACCGGTAGAATCCAGTGCCCATTCCATGAGGTGTTTCTTCAGTTTTTTTATTGATTGGGTGGTAATGAAAGCCCGTTCGCCTTCGTTATTGAATTCCCGGTTCTTTTGAGAAGCGAGACCGGCATCCGTACAGACGATAAACTTGGAAAGTTTAAAATCAGCCAGGATTTTTTTCTCCAAAGGTCTTAGCGTCAGCTGCTCATTAGTATTGCCATTAAAAAGATCAATAGCGATGGGAATACCGTCACCGTCCATAAACAGCCCCATCTGGACAATGGGATTTGGGCGGTGTTCTTTTGATGCCCCATACTGCTTAAGGCCTTCTTCCTCCTCAATTTCAAAGAAATAATTCGTACAGTCATAATAAAGCACACCGGTATTGCGTTTGGAAATTTTCAGACTGTTATTGTAAAGGGAAGACTGGATAAAATCAATTTCTTTAGCAATGATTTCAAGCGCCCTGTAGATGTGTTGAAGCTCGAAATTGGGCTGTTCAATAAATTTTTTGGACAGCTCAAGGGTTGCCAGCTTAGAGGCAGGGAAAATAATCCTGGCATAAAGCAGCCTGGACAAAATTGAATTAAGATCAAAAGAAAATTTATATTTGGTGGAGAGTTCTTTGCAGATCCGATGTAACCCGAGCTCGTGATATATTTTCTGAAGGAAAAGGTAGCCGCCGTTAAAGAAACGCTGTTCATCTCTAGCAATGATTTTGGAAGGAGAATATTTGACTAAGACATCCCGCTGTTCCTCTTTTTCTTTTTGGTTCAGATCTGCAATATACTTTTTTGCCCATTCGATAGGATCTTCACCGTTTAGTTTCTTTTCCAGTTCAGCAAGTGTTCCCAGTTTTTCGACCATTTTTGAAGTATGTACACCATTCACGTAAATTGATTTCGTAACATAAAGCGATGTGGCATTTTTAGATTTAGATAGCGTAAGTTTCATAACAAACACCTCCATACCCTTATATTATAACACATTACCACAAATTGCTCAATACTAAATAGCAATAATTTGACGATTTTCTAACAAAAAAAGCCCTGTTTTCAAGGCTTTCAAAGATTTTAATATTTATGCAAGTGTCAAAGACCCGGACTGCCGCCAAAAGCTTGGCGGCAGCCACATTTTCTATAGGGATAGGCACTTTTCCCGGCATTCTCATACAATAATAAGGACGAGATGCTAAGCAGGACGAGACACAGGGCCGGACAGAAAAAGTTGCTATTTTGTTACACAGATGAAACCTGATATAATAGAGTCTGATGCTAAAGGATTAAAACGCTGTTTTTTATAGATTGAGCAGGCTGTTTAAATAGAAGGAGACAGGTGAATGACGAAACAAATGCATATCGGACTGGATGTCGGTTCGACCACCGTTAAAATTGCAATACTTGATGAAAAAGATAACTTGGTTTTCAGCAGTTACCAAAGGCATTTTTCAGATGTCCAGCATACAGTCAGCAACCTTCTGCAAAAGATTTACAGTCAGTTCCGCAATGAAAAAGTCACCATGAACGTGACAGGTTCAAGCGGTATGTCCACTTCCGAACAGGTTGGGATTCCTTTTATTCAAGAGGTCATTGCCTGCCAAAAAGCTGTTGAACGATTTATTTCGGATACGGATGTCGCGATAGAACTGGGCGGCGAAGATGCCAAGATCACATATTTTGGGGAATCGCCCGAACTCAGGATGAACGGTACCTGCGCCGGCGGGACAGGTGCGTTTATTGATCAAATGGCTATCTTGCTGAAAACCGACGCTGCGGGTCTCAATGAACTGGCTTCGCATCATCGGGAGATTTATCCGATTGCTTCGCGCTGCGGGGTTTTTGCTAAAACAGATATTCAACCGCTTTTAAACGAAGGTGCGGCCAAGGAAGATATTGCCGCCTCAATTTTTCAGGCTGTCGTGAATCAGACCATTGCGGGTTTAGCCTGCGGCAAACCAATCCGGGGCAATGTGGCATTTCTGGGCGGACCGCTTTCTTTCCTGCCTGAACTGCGCCAGCGCTTTATTGAAACCTTGAAGCTTAAACCGGAAAATATTATCGCGCCAGATAATGCTCAGTTTTTTGTGGCGATTGGGGCAGCCTTGGCTTCGAAACAGAGCGAAGTCTGTGATCTTCACGTGATCTATGAGAACATCCCGAATCTGCATAATTCGGATTCAGCCACTACCCTGCTCCAGCCTTTGTTTGCCAGTGAAGAAGAGTATGAAGCCTTCAGTCAGAGGCACCGGGGAAATTCCGTCGCGAAGAAACTGCTGGCTGAAGCCAGTGGAACCTGCTTTTTGGGCATCGATGCCGGATCGACCACGACGAAACTTGCCCTGATCGATGGAGATGGCAATTTGCTTTATTCCCATTATGGAAGCAACGGAGGAAGTCCGTTAAAATCTACGGTTTCTGCTCTGCAAAAGCTTTATCAGGCTTTGCCGTCTGGAGCCACGATTGGCGGTTCCGTCGTGACCGGTTATGGAGAAGCCCTGCTAAAGGCTGCCCTCAAAGTTGATCACGGAGAAATAGAAACGGTTGCCCACCTTAAGGGCGCCGAATATTTTCTGCCCGGTGTTGACTTTATCCTCGATATCGGTGGCCAGGACATGAAATGCATGCAGATCCGCGACGGCGTTATTCACAATATCATGCTGAATGAAGCATGTTCTTCGGGCTGTGGGTCGTTTATCGAGACGCTGGCCCAGTCCCTAAGTTTATCTCTCTCGGAATTTGTGCAAAGAGGTTTATTTTCCAAGACCCCGGTCGATTTGGGTACCCGTTGCACCGTATTTATGAATTCCAAAATCAAACAGGTCCAAAAAGAAGGCGCGGATATCGGCAGCATCGCGGCCGGGATCTCGTATTCAGTCGTCAAAAATGCGTTGTACAAAGTCATCCGCTTGCACAATTCTTCCGAAGTTGGCAAGAAAATCGTTGTTCAGGGCGGAACGTTTAATAACGATGCTGTTTTAAGAAGTTTTGAACGTGTCACCGGCCGCCAGGTCATTCGTCCGGACATTGCCGGTATCATGGGCGCGTTCGGAGCAGCTCTTATCGCCCGCGACCATTATCAGGCCGGAGAACAGACTACCCTGCTTGGTGAAAATGAACTGGAGGATTTCCATACCGAGACCCGTACGCGCCACTGTGGCTTATGCGGCAATAATTGCCTGCTGACGGTCAACCAATTCTCGGACGGCAGGGAGTTTCTGACAGGAAACCGCTGCGAACGCGGAGCCGGACTGGAAAGCACCTCTGAGGATATTCCGAACCTTTTTGCCTATAAATATGAGCGTCTTTTTGCCTATAAACCACTGAAGAAGGAAGAAGCAGCCCGTGGCGAGATCGGGATTCCACGGGTCCTGAATATGTATGAGCATTATCCGTTCTGGTATACGCTGCTAACGGAGCTCGGTTTTAGAGTTATTTTGTCCGGCCGCTCCTCGAAAAAGATATTTGAGCTCGGCATGGAGACCGTAGCTTCCGAGTCGCTGTGCTATCCGGCCAAACTGGCCAACGGGCATATTAAGGACCTTCTGAACAAAGGGGTCAAGCGGATTTTTTATCCGTGCCTTCCGAGGGATGAAAAAGAGCTGGCTGGTGCCAATAATAATTACAACTGCCCGATTGTCACTTCTTATCCGGAATCCCTTCATGCCAATGTGGATGAAATAAGGAACAAAGAAGTTGCGTTTATTTTCCCGTTCCTGCCGATTGATGATATGGCACGTTTAAAAGTTCGGATCTATGAAGAATTTAAAGCGATAGGTATAACACGACAAGAGGCAGCAAGTGCTGTAGATAAGGCTTTTGCCGAAAGAGATGCTGTTCGCCAGGACCTCAGAAACAAAGCGGAAGAAGTATTGGACTATTTGCAAAAGAACAACCTGAAAGGCATCGTACTTGCCGGTCGGCCGTATCATACCGATCCGGAGATTAACCACGGGATTCCAGAGATGATTACCGGTCTGGGGATCGCTGTGCTGACTGAAGATTCTGTCGCTCATCTTGGTCAGGTGGAAAGGCCTCTGCGCGTCCTCGACCAATGGGTTTACCACTCCAGGCTGTATGCGGCAGCAAGTTTTGTGGCAAGCAGGGATGACTTGGAACTTGTCCAATTGAATTCGTTCGGATGCGGACTGGATGCCGTCACCACGGATCAGGTTCAGGAGATACTGCACCAGTACAGAAAGACCTATACCCTGGTCAAAATTGATGAGATCAATAATCTGGGCGCTATTCGTATCCGGATACGGTCATTGCTCGCTGCAATGAAGGAAAGAGACAAAAAAGAAATTCATGCGCATAAGCTTTTTGAGACACCCAAAAGAGTCATGTTTACAGAAGAAATGAAGCATGAGTATACGATTCTTTCTCCGCAGATGGCACCGATCCATTTTGAACTGATTGAAGAAGCCACCCGTTTGGAAGGCTATAAGATAGAGATTCTGCCTGATGTCGAGATGGATGTCGTCGAACAGGGACTTCTGCATGTGCATAACGATGCCTGCTATCCGTCAATCTTAGTTGTCGGTCAAATTATGGCGGCGCTGAAATCAGGCCGTTACGACCTAAACAAGACGGCAGTTATCATGTCGCAAACAGGCGGCGGCTGCCGGGCCAGTAATTATATTGGCTTTATCCGTAAAGCCTTAAAAGATGCCGGCATGGAACAGATTCCGGTTATTTCCCTTAATGCCGGCGGTCTGGAGTCCAATCCCGGGTTCAAACTTTCCATGAAGATGATCAAGCGTTGCGTGATGGCTACGGTTTATGGCGATCTGCTGATGCGCGTAACCAATGCCATACGACCCTATGAGAAAAATAAAGGAGAAACGAATGATCTCCTGGCCAAATGGCTGAAGGACCTGAAGCCGACCCTGGCTGCGATGAACCTGCGGGAATATCACCGGAATATCCGCCGGATTATCAAGGACTTTGATCATATTGAAATCTCCAATGTCAAAAAACCAAAGGTTGGAGTGGTTGGCGAGATCCTCGTCAAATTTCATCCATTTGCCAATAACTTTATTGTCGATGTCCTGGAAAAGGAAGGCGCCGAAGCCGTTCTGCCGGACCTGATGGATTTCTTTATGTACTGTGCGTATGGAACGATATTCAGAAGAAAAGAACTCGCTGGCTCACTGAAAAGCGAGCTTATCAGCCGCTATATTATCTGGCGGTTGGAAAACTACCGCCGGGTAATGAAACGCACTCTGGCGAAGAGCAACCGTTTCCATCCTCCCAAATCGATTTATGAGTTGGCCGATATGGCCGGCAAAATCATGCATCTCGGACATCAGACCGGCGAAGGCTGGTTCCTGACCGCGGAAATGCTGGAACTGATAGAAAGCGGAGCAACAAACGTCACCTGTCTGCAGCCGTTTGCCTGCCTGCCAAATCATATCACGGGTAAAGGGATGGTCCGCGAACTTAAACGGCGCTACCCGCTGGCGAATATTGTGCCAATCGATTACGATCCGGGTGCCAGCCAGGTGAATCAGATCAACAGAATTAAACTGATGCTTTCAGTCGCTTTCAAAAATATGGAAAAGGCGGCAGCAGTCAATAATGCCAATACAAACAATAGAAATAAAATGAATAACAACGCCGGGCAAATGCAATCTGCACCCGGCGAGGGAGCGGCAGCTTTGCATAACACTGAAGAAGGTACAGAGCAGTCGTATTCCGAACAGAAGATTATATAACAAAAAACCTCTTCAGTATTGTAGGCTGAAGAAGTTTTGAATATTTATTGAAGTAGATTAGGAATACTAAATGAGTCCGTTATTCTATTTCATCTGCTGTTTGGCATAGGCGATCATTTTTTTGACCATCTGGCCGCCGATCGGGCCTCCTTCCAGACCATTCTGTCTGGCAGTAACATCGCCTTTATAGTGATCGTTATTTTCCCTTACAAAATCAAGATGGCCGATTTCAGCCGCAGCCTCCATTTTTAGATTCTGCAGCAGCTTTTTTTTGCTTTCATTTGTTTTGCTCATTTTTTTTCACCTCCATCAATATTATTAACACTTTTGAAAAAAATCTTCATTGTAAATAATCCAATATCAGAGAGATTTAACCTTCAAGTTTTTGATTGCAAATGTTTGGAGCAAACATAGTGACTGGAGTTGGAGAAAACATGCTGCAGATCAAAGTTCTAGCGGTAGGGAAAATCAAAGAAAAATATTTAAAAGAAGGGCTGAAGGAATACGCCAAGCGTCTTGGCGCGTACATCCGGCTTGAGATGATTGAAGTTGAGGACGAACCATGCCCCGAAAGGGCATCAGCTGCCGACGAAGCAAGAGTAAAACAGAAAGAAGCTGAAAAGGTTCTTAAATTAATTTCACCTCAGGATTATGTGGTTTTGCTGGATCTTCTGGGAAAGGAACTTTCTTCACCCGAACTTGCCGTTTTGTTTGATGAAAAAGGGCTTTCAGGCCAGAGCCGGATCACTTTTGTGATTGGCGGATCTCTTGGTACGGCAGATGAAATCCGAAAACGCGCCGATTACCGGTGGTCGTTCTCGAAGCTTACCTTTCCGCACCAGATGATCAGGCTTATCCTGCTGGAGCAGATTTACCGGGCGTGCAAGATCAGCAAAGGGGAACCCTACCACAAATAGAATTGATGGAGGTAAAGATACTTCAATTAATATGTTCAAGGCTAAAGTAAAAATAATATTGATTCCTTGTCGAAAGAGCGATATAATGAATCAGGATTAAAACTGAATAGGCAGAACAGGTGTTGAATGAAGCTGATAAGCGTACCATTCAATGAATAAGGAAAGTCGGGTAGAAGCCCGCGCGGTCACGCCGCTGTGAAAGTGGAGTTCTTCAGGTATACCACTGGGAAACTGGGAAGGTCTGAAGATCGATGATGCTTAAGCCAGAAGACCTACCTGTTTTAGTGTCTCACCATATACTCTACGAGTGATAGAGAGGGGGATGTTATGTGCAAGACTACCGAGGAAAACTTCCTAGCATATGAGCCTCTCGACGTAAGATGTTGAGAGGTTTTTTGTTTCATATCTTATATAGGAGAGTTTGACGATGATAAATAAAAAGATTTGGATAATGGGTCTCGTACTTATGTTTATGTTCTTGCCCCAGCAGACATATGCCATGCATATCATGGAGGGCTTCCTTCCTGCGGGTTGGTGTATTACCTGGGGTGCTTTGGCAATACCTTTTGTTCTGGCAGGTTTTTTTTCTATCAGAAGAACTGTTGGAGAGCATCCCAAAACATTAATGCTTTTGGCGATGGCAGGCGCCTTTGCTTTTGTTTTGTCTTCCCTGAAGATTCCTTCCGTTACAGGAAGCAGTTCGCATCCTACGGGGGTTGGCTTTGGCGCTATCTTGTTCGGACCAACCGCAATGGCCGTAATTGGCCTGATCATACTGCTGTTTCAGGCTGTTTTACTGGCTCATGGCGGATTGACAACATTGGGAGCAAATACTTTTTCGATGGGCATTGTGGGGCCGCTGGTGGCTTTTGCTACATACAAAATTGTGAAGAAAGCAAATGGACCGCAGTGGCTTGCCGTGTTTCTCGCTGCCGCACTTGGGGATTTATTAACTTACGTCACGACATCGGTGCAGCTTGCACTGGCGTTTCCTGCTGGAACAGGCGGCGCTATGGCATCACTTACCAAGTTTTTAGGTATTTTTGCCTTAACGCAAGTACCATTGGCGATCAGTGAAGGTATTTTGACAGTGCTAATATTTAAGGCGATTTCATCCTATGCCGGGGATGAGCTTAAAGACTTAAAAATACTTTCAAAGGGGGTCTGAAAATGTCTGTAGAAACGATGAAACCGAAGAATAAAAATCGGGTTATCATCACAAATATTATTTTAATTACGATTGTCATAGCGCTTGCTGTTGTACCCCTCATTGTGCAAAAAAATGCGGAATTTGCTGGAGCTGACAGCCAAGCTGAACAAGCTATAACAGAACTTAACGGGAATTACCAGCCCTGGTTCTCACCGATTTGGGAGCCGCCCAGCGGAGAAATTGAAAGCTTGTTGTTTGCGCTTCAGGCAGCTGTCGGAGCAGGTGTTTTGGGCTACGGGTTAGGTTATCTGCGGGGTCGTAAGAAAAAGGAAGAACCGGTAAACAATGATTTACATCGATAAATACGCTTATTTATCCAAGCTTAAACAAACAAATCCATTGCAAAAGCTAGTCTTAGCCGTTTCGGTTTTGGGGGTCTGTCTCTGGGCTGATTCCGTTGCGGTGTCAATCTTGACGCTCCTGATCATGGGGTGGTATACCGTTTGCAAAGGTGGTACCCCTGTTGGAATTTTTATTAGACTGATGCTTGTCCCGCTTTCCTTTTTAGTGATCGGCGTTTTAACCATTGCGGTCAATGTTTCAGGGGACAAAGATGTTTTTGTATTCTCTGTATATGCATTTGGCATGTATATCGGGGTGTCGCAGTCCGGTATTCTAAGTGCGGCAAATCTGTTTTTTAAAGCGCTTGGCGCGGTTTCCTGTCTGTATTATTTATCGCTGAGTACACCAATGGTAGACCTGTTGGCAGTTCTTCGGAAGCTTAAAGTTCCAAGACTGATGGTTGAATTGATGGGACTGATCTACCGGTTTATTTTTGTATTTTTGGAAATGGCAGACACCATGTTTACGGCACAGAATTCCCGCTTGGGCTATGCGGGGCTTTCTTCCGGATACCGTTCATTGGCGGCTCTGGCTTCGTCACTTTTTATCCGGTCTTATCAGAGGGCGGATGAACTGTATATTGCGCTTGAAGCCAGGGGATATGACGGTGAGCTCAGTGTGATCCATGAGCAGGCGGAGACTCATTGGACAGAATATATTCCGATTGTGCTGATTAACCTATTCCTGATTGCAGTTGCGCTGTTTTCCAAACAATTGACAGGAGGCTTGCTATAATGGCCGAAAATGGCTTGATTGAAAATGTGGAGGCTAAAAATATCTTGGAAGTCAGAAATCTCCACTACATCTACAGTGATGGAACCCAGGCCTTAAAGGCCCTGTCACTCGGGATTAAACAGGGGAAAACGACGGCAGTCCTCGGAAGCAACGGTGCTGGAAAATCAACGTTGCTGCTTTCCTTTAACGGCATCAATAAGCCTTCAGGCGGCGAAGTTCTATTCAAGGGCCTGCCGCTGGATTATTCAGTAAAAGGTCTCAAACAGCTTCGAAAATCTGTTGGCATTGTTTTTCAGGATCCGGACAAGCAGTTGTTTTCAGCCAGTGTCTATCAGGATATCTCCTTCGGCGCGATGAATCTAAAGCTGCCTGAGGAGGAAGTCCGCAGAAGGGTGGATCTAGCCATGAAGAGAACCGGGATATCCCACCTGAAAGACAAGCCCACACACAGCCTCAGTTTTGGCCAGAAAAAACGTGCAGCCATTGCCGGCGTTCTGGTGATGGAGCCGGAAGTGCTTATTCTGGATGAACCGACCGCAGGGCTTGACCCACTCGGAGTCAGTGAGCTAATGAAGCTGCTCAGAAAACTGCAAATTGAGCTGAATTTGTCCGTCGTGATCTCAACGCACGACATCGATATCGTACCACTTTACTGTGATTATGCGTATGTCGTCGATGACGGCAGGCTTGTAATGGAAGGTACGCCTCAGGAAGTGTTTTCGCATCCGGAGGAAATCAGAAGGATTAATCTCAGACTCCCAAGAATTGGGCATCTTATGGAGATTTTGCATGATAAAGACGGCTTTGAATTTGCCCAGCCTGCCAATACCATATCTGAGGCCAGAAAAGCTTTAATTAACTGGAAAGATACAAACTGATTGAAGGAATATAAAAATAATGAATCATGACATCCACCATCTAAACGATGAACAAAACAGTCCACAAAACAATCCACAAAACAATCAATCCGGTGAACTCTTTGTCATCAAACAGAATAAGAGGCTGAGATGCGGCTTTACTACGGGATCCTGTGCGGCTGCTGCTGCCAAGGCTGGGGCGGTAATGCTGCTCTCAGGAGACCTGTGTACAGAAATAGCCATTGCGACACCGAAGGGAATACCGGTTGCGATGCAGGTGCTGGAAGTTCGGAGAGACAGGGACCAGGTGACGTGTGCTGTAAAAAAGGACAGCGGCGATGACCCAGATGTGACCAACGGCATCCTTATTTTTGCGACGGTCGCCAGAGCGAACCATAATAATATTCAGGTCGATGGCGGCCAGGGCGTCGGCAGAATCACTAAGCCCGGGCTTGCCTGTCCTATAGGAGAACCGGCCATCAATCCTGTTCCCAGAAGCATGATTATGGCGGAGGTGGCGAAAGTCTGTGCCGAGTACGGTTATGAGGGAGGCCTGGAAATTACGATATCAGTTCCGGAAGGGGAGGCCATTGCCAGAAAAACCTTTAACCCGCGGCTGGGCATTGTTGGCGGAATCTCTATTCTGGGAACAATAGGGATTGTCGAGCCGATGAGCGAAAAGGCCCTGATCGATACGATTCGACTGGAGATGAATCAGCAGAAAGAAAAGGGCTGCAGAGATCTGCTGGTCTGCCCTGGAAATTACGGTGAAACTTTTGTCCGCAGTACGCTGGGGCTGGAGAGTTCTCTGATCCACTGCAGCAATTATATCGGTGAAATGCTGGATTTTACTGTGGAATTAGGCTTTGACGGCCTGCTGCTGATCGGACATGCCGGAAAATTGGTCAAGCTGGCAGCGGGCATTATGAATACCCACTCCCGCTATGCGGACTGCCGCATGGAAGTTATCGCCGTACATGCTGCCTTACACGGCGCAGGGAAGGAGACAGTCAAAGAAATTATGGCTAGCCTGACAGCGCCGCAGGCCGTTACGGTATTAGACCGGCACGGGCTTAGAAGCCAGGTATTTGAGTCCATCATGTTAAAAATTGATGAATATGTGAATTACCGCCTGCAGAATAAGGTGAAAGCCGGTGTGATCCTGTATTCCAATGAACAGGGTATCCTGGGCAAAACACCGCAGGCGGATGAAATAGTCAATAAAATAAAAAGGATGAAGCCATCATGAAAGCAGCATTATACGGAATAGGCGTAGGTCCGGGAGACTTTGAACTGATGACCTTAAAGGCCGTCCGGATCATCAGCGAGACAGAGCTTATTGCTGTTCCGCGCACGGATGAAAAAGAAATGACCGCCTGGAATATTGCCAAGCAGGCTGTGGACCTCTCCACAAAAGAAATACTGGAACTTTACATGCCGATGACACGGGATGCCCAAATGCTGGAGCAAAGCCATCAGGAAGCAGCTGAACAGATCATTGACCAGCTCAAACAAAACAAATCTGTGGCTTTTCTTACGCTGGGGGATCCATCGATCTATTCCACATATATTTATCTGCATAACCGGGTTTTGGAAGCAGGCTATGATGCCCGGCTGATTCCGGGGGTCCCGTCCTTCTGTGCTGTAGCAGCAAGACTCAATGTGCCTCTCTGCGAGGGTGCCCAGCCGCTGCACATTATCCCCGCATCCTATGAAGGATCCTTTGATTACCTGGACTGGGGCGGAACCAAGGTGCTGATGAAATCAGGAAAGGAATTTGGCAAGGTTAAGGAAGAGCTTATCAGCAAAGATCTGGTTAAGCATACCCAGATGGTGGAATGCTGCGGGATGCCGTCAGAGAGAGTTATAAAAGATATCAGTGCAGCCGAGGGGAAAGCAAGCTATTTTTCCACGATCATTGTGAAAGAAAAGGAGATTGTCAGATGATTTATTTTATTGGGGCCGGTCCGGGCGCGGTAGATTTAATCACGGTTCGCGGAAAGACGCTTTTGGAACAGGCCGATGTTGTGATTTATGCAGGCTCGCTGGTCAACCCGGAGCTATTGAATGTTACGAAGAAGGAATGCACCGTTTACGACAGTGCCGGGATGACACTGGAAGAGGTGCTTGCTGTGATGGTTCCTGCCACCCGGGCAGGTAAACTGGTCGTGCGTCTGCATACCGGCGATCCAAGCATTTACGGGGCGATCCGTGAGCAGATGGATCTGCTTGATGCCGAGGGCCTGTATTACGAAGTCGTACCTGGAGTCAGCTCGTTTTTCGGAGCTGCTGCCTCCTTGAAGAAGGAGTATACATTGCCGGATATCAGCCAAACTGTAATTATTACCCGCATGGAAGGAAGAACCCCGGTACCGCCTAAGGAAGACATTGCTCTCCTGGCGTCGCATCAGGCGACCATGGCAATTTTCTTAAGTACAGGGATGCTGGAAAACTTAAGTACCAAGCTTATGGAAGGCGGTTACGCCGCTGACACTCCGGCAGCGATTGTTTATAAGGCAACCTGGCCGGATGAGAAGCAGTTCCGCTGTACGGTAGGGACATTGGCGAGAACAGCTAAAGAGAACCATATTACCAAAACGGCCTTGATTCTAGTGGGCAGATTTTTGGGAAACGACTTCGAAAGATCTAAACTTTACGATCCGGCATTTACGCATGAATTCCGGGAAGGAAACGATCCACTGCCTTCTTGGACCGAGGATTTGAAATGAAGATAAGCATCCTGGCTTTTACCGCCAATGGAGTCGCTCTCAGCCTGAAAATAAAAGAGCTGTTGGATGCTCAAGGTAATCATACCGCCTGCTATCAGCCGGAAAAACTTACCGGGGCCGTCAATACAGCCGGCATGGCAGAGCCCATTGCCCCGGATTTAAAGGTGTTCACAGGCAGACAGTTTGCAGAAAAAGATGCGCTAATTTTTGTTGGGGCCTGCGGGATTGCCGTCAGGGCAATCGCCTCCTTTGTTCAGGACAAGACGAAAGATCCGGCCGTTTTATGTATTGACGAAAAGGGACGGTTCGTTATACCGCTCCTCTCCGGCCACATCGGCGGCGCCAACATGCTGGCGGACAGGATATCCGAAGCGCTAAACGCAATCCCTGTGATAACGACTGCAACGGATATAAACAGGCTTTTTTCGGTCGATGAATGGGCAGCTTTCCATGACGCCTGGATTTCGGATCTGAAAGCAGCGAAAGAAATTTCGGCACGACTATTGGCAGAAAAGCCGGTCGGGTTTTATAGCGAGCTGGACATAGAAGGAGAGATGCCGCGTTTATTGGAGAAGAATGAAAACAACATGGATATTGGCATTTGTGTTTCTCTGAATGACAGATTAGAACCCTATCCCATAACGCTGAATATCGTTCCCCGGACGGTGTATCTCGGAATTGGCTGCCGAAGGGGTACGCCGCTGCAGCGTATTGAGGATCTTGTCCTTGAGCAGTTGAGCAGGAACAGCATCAGCTTTCAGGCCATTGCGGGTATTGCCAGTATTGACCTCAAAACAAAAGAACAGGGGCTGCTTGATTTTGCCGCAAAAAATAATCTGCCACTGCATTTTTTTAGTTCAGATGAACTTCTTTCCGTACCAGGCAAGTATACAGAATCGGAATTTGTAAGTAGTATTACCGGTGTCGGCAATGTCTGTGAGCGGGCTGCCTTAATGGTAAGCGCAGGCGGAGGGCTGATTAGCCGAAAAGTATCCGGGAATGGTGTAACAATAGCTCTTGCTCAGAAGGAATGGAGGGTTAGCTTTGAATATTAGAATGATCGGGATCGATCATGAAAAAGCATCATTAAAGGAACGCGAAATGTTTGCCTTTACACCGATTCAAAGCAGACAGGCCATGGAGGCTGCTGTAAATAATTATGGTGTGGAAGGCGCTGTAATTATATCCACCTGCAACCGTACGGAGCTATGGGTCAGCGAAAATGAAGGATCTCTAGTTAATTTGAAAGAAATTCTCTACGGTCTGAAGCGAATTGAGAAGGAAGACAGGGATAAATATGAGCGCTTATTTGTTATTCGGCAGTCCCGTGAGGCCTTTGTTCACCTCTTTCAAACTGCCTGCGGATTGAAGTCTCAGATTTGGGGAGAAAGCCAAATTTTGTCCCAAATTAAAAAAGCCATTGAAGAGGCCAGAGAGACAGGTACTGCTGACCTTTATCTGGAAAAACTTTTTCAGATGGCCATAACCTCAGCGAAGAAGGTAAAAACACAGATTCAGCTGACGACGACGGATGTATCGGTAGCAACGAAAGCTCTGGAGCGGATCCAGGAAGTCTTTCCTGACTTGGGGGAAAAGCGGTGTCTGGTCATTGGCAACGGCGAAATGGGAAAGATTGTCGCCGCGCAGCTTGCAGACTGCGGGGCGGAGGTTTTGATCACCTTGAGGCAGCGTAAACACGGGGCTTATTTATTGCCGAAACAATGTACGGGCGTGGATTACGAAAAACGCCACACGGTGATAGCCGACATGGATGTGGTGGTAAGCGTGACGTCCAGCCCACATTATACGATTAAAGCTGATGCCTTAATTCCAGCCCTGGCGCAGAATCACAGGCCAAGAATCTTTTGTGATCTGGCAGTACCGAGGGATATCGAACCGAAGGTCGGGGATATGGAAAATATTACGTTACTGGATATGGACAATCTGGGTCTCGGGAAGGCAGAGCTCAGAAACCAGAACGCTTTAGCAGCGGCTTATGAAATTATTGATGAACATATCGACAAATTTATAGAATCATTTGAAATCCGCAGTTATCTGCCGCTCCTGCAAAGCATATCCAATTCAACATCGGAAAGGATATGCCGGAATTTGCAAAAAGATCTTGCGTACCTGAATTTAAGCGACCAAGACAAAGCATCCTTTGAAAACAGGTTGGCGCAAGTGGCAGAAAAGGCAGTAAGTTCGGTGCTATTTGGGTTTAGGGACAGTATTGACCGGGATCTGTGGGATGAATGTTTTACAAATTTAGAGAAAGTAGTTAGGTAAGAAGGGCAATGAAAATATATGTCGTAGGATTAGGGCCAGGCGGACCGGAACAAATGACAAACCGTGCACAGGAAGCACTTAGAAAAAGTGATATTTTAGTCGGGTATACGCTTTATATCGATTTAATCAAGGATCAGTTCCCGGATAAAAAGTTTATTGCTACGCCGATGAAGAAAGAGGTAGATCGCTGCAGGACCGCGGTTGAAAAGGCGCTGGAAGGCGCAACGGTTGCTGTGGTCTCGAGCGGGGATGCCGGAGTTTATGGCATGGCGGGAATCGTACTGGAGCTTGCAGAGCCGTATCCTTTCCTTGAGGTCGAAGTGATACCAGGAATCACAGCGGCCTGCAGCGGCAGCCCAGGGAGACTTTGTCATTGTACTATACAACCCATCGAGTATCAAAAGGCACGATTATTTGAAAAAGGCTTGCGATATTGTGATGCGCCATCAGGATGCTGACCTGCCGGCGGGCATTGTCCGCAGCATTGGCAGAGAGGGCGAGAATTATGAAATTGTCTCCAGCCTGACTGAATTGAGAGAAAAGAAAGTTGATATGTTTACGACTGTCATCATCGGGAATTCACAGACAAGGGTAATCAACAACAAACTGGTGACACCGAGAGGATATAAGAAATGATGAAAATGCCGGTATTTTGGATCATTGCCGGGACAACTGAAGGCAGGGAGCTGATTGATGAGCTGCGGCGAAGTAATGCAAAAGTGTATGTTTCAGTGGCCACGGATTATGGCAGGGAGCTGATCGAACCGTATCAAAATCTTCACATCCAAGCGCGACGTTTGGACCGGGAAGAAATGATCGCCTTCATTCGGGAGGTTCAGCCGGACTGTGTCATTGATACAACACATCCTTACGCCCGAATTGTCACGGACAATATCTGCGAAGCTTGCCGCGAAACCGCAACGGACTATATCCGTCTGCAAAGGGAACCGGGCAGATTGGTCTCGAATAATCCGTCATTTAACGCAAATATATTGGAAAACATGATTTATGCGGACAACAGCGAGGATGCGGTACGGGTATTAAATGATAAGACCGGGAACATCTTTCTGAGCTGCGGAAGCAAGGAGATTGAAACGTTTACCGGAATCAAGGACTATCAGGAGCGGGTATTTGCCAGGGTCCTTCCGATGCAGGATGTAATGGAGAAGTGTGAAAAGCTGGGCTTTAAGAAGTCTAATATAAGCTATATGCAGGGCCCATTTTCCAAAGAGCTGAACATTGCCATGCTGAAAGCATCCCAAGCAAGATTTCTGGTGACAAAAGACTCCGGAGAGACCGGAGGATTCCAGGAAAAAATTGAAGCAGCGCGCGAGCTGGGAATTACAGTGATTCTAATCAGGCGGCCGGAACAACTGGAGATATTGAAACGTTCGGGTAAAATAGATGAGAAAGAAGATGCGCAACAGCATACGTTTTACAACAAGGAACAGATTTTGCAGAAGCTTGCCAGGGACTATTCTCTGGAACAGCGTCCGAATCAGCCTTGGTTTCCGCTTTTTGTTTCTCTTCAGAATAAAAAGATTGTTGTCTTCGGGGGCGGAAAGATTGCGGCAAGAAGAATCAGAACATTACTGCCGTTTGATGCCAACATTACCGTGATTACGCCTGAACTTGTCCCGGAGCTTAAACAAGAATTGGCAGGTAATGAAAAAGTCACTTTGCTCTGTCGCAAGTATCAGGAAGGGGACTGTAATGGGGCTGACCTGGTTCTGGCAGTAACCAATGAAACACAAGTAAACCGTCAAATTGCCGAAGAATGCACCCGGTATGGAATCCCTGTCAGTGTCGCAGATCGTAAGGAGCTATGTACGTTCTATTTCCCGGCAGTGGTCAGGAAGGGAAATATGGTGATTGGACTCACGGCCAGCGGGGAAGACCATGCGAAGGTCAAGAAGACGGCAGAAAAGCTGAGGCTATACATGAATGAACGCATGGAATTGTAATCACAAAAGGAAACAAAAAACAGTTATTAACTTTTGACTAAAACGGAAATAGAGGTAGCCGAATGGGAAAAAGAAAAATAATCATCGGTAGCCGGGAAAGCAGGCTGGCGGTGATCCAGTCGCAAATTGTTATGGAACAAATCAGGAAAAATCATCCGGAACTGGAACTGGAACTTATTACTATGAAGACCACAGGGGACATAATCTTGGAACAGACGCTGGACAAAATTGGCGGAAAAGGTCTTTTTGTGAAAGAACTGGACAGGGCGCTCTGTCAAGGTGTAATTGATATCGCTGTTCACAGTTTAAAGGATATGCCGGCAGAAATACCGGAGGACCTGCCGATTACGGCATTTTCTAAAAGAGAAGATCCTCGGGACGTACTGGTTCTGCCGCAGGGGACAGGATCTATAGAAAATCTAGACAAAGAAAAGGCTGTTGGCTGTTCCAGCGCACGCCGAACAATCCAGTTTTTAGATCTGTATCCCGGTTTAGATGTCAAGCCTGTGCGGGGCAACGTACTTACCCGGCTCAAAAAGCTGGACGAGGGTGAATTCAGTTCTCTGCTGCTGGCTTTCGCAGGACTTAAGCGGCTGTCACTGGAAAACCGTATCAGTAGGGTGTTTTCCACTGAGGAAATGATCCCCTCTGCCGGACAGGGAATCCTGGCGATTCAGGGCAGAAAAGGCGAGGATCTCAACTTTTTGGCGTGTATCAACGACAAAGATGCTCAGACGGCAGCCCTGGCTGAAAGAGCCTTTATTCAAAAACTTGACGGCGGGTGCAGTTCACCTGCTGCGGCATTTGCCGAAGTGCATGGTACAGAAGTCAGGATCACCGGCCTCTATGTCGATGTTGAAACCGGTGAAAAGGCCAAAGGCAGCATGACCGGCGACCGCAGGGATGCGGCGGGAATAGGATACAGGTTGGCAACGAGACTATTTGCGGAGGTAAGATAAATGGAGCAAAAGAGAACAGGGAAAGTTTGGCTGGTTGGGGCAGGCCCGTCTGATGCAGGACTGCTCACCGTAAAAGGGCTGCGTGTTCTTCAGAATGCAGAGGTTGTCATCTACGACAAGCTCGTAGGTATTGAAATCCTTAATTTAATCCCTAAAGACGCAAAAAAAATAGATGTCGGCAAGCTGCCGACCTATCATCGTATTCCGCAGGACGAGATCAACCGGATTCTGTTGGAAGAAGCCCTGGAAGGCAGGACAGTCGTTCGTCTGAAGGGCGGAGATCCGTTTATGTTCGGACGTGGCGGAGAGGAATTGGAACTGCTTCATGAACATCAGGTTCCGTTCGAGGTAGTACCGGGGGTAACATCGGCCATCGCGGTTCCTGCTTATGCAGGAATTCCGGTAACCCACAGGGACTTTTGTTCTTCCCTGCATATCATTACAGGACATACAAAAGAGGGCGAGACTCCGAATATTGATTTTCAGGCTGCTGTAAACATGAAAGGAACATTGGTATTCCTGATGGGAGTATCGGCGATCGAAAGTATTTCCGAAGGGCTGCTGGATGCTGGAATGGCTTCGGATATGCCGGCGGCGGTTATCGAAAGAGGGACGACAGCAAGACAGCGCAAGCTTCTGACAACAGTCGGCAACCTGCCAGGTGACGCTGCAAAGGCGGAAATCCGCAACCCATCTGTTATCGTAATCGGCCAGGTCTGTTCCTTGTCCGAGAACTTCGAATGGGCAGGGGAGCGTCCGCTTGCAGGTAAACGTGTCGTGGTAACACGTCCGGAAAAGCTTAATTCCGTCCTTAGTCAGAAGGTGCGAGATCTTGGCGGGGAAGCTTTGGAATTCCCATGTATCCAAACCAGACCAATAAGCGACAATAAAGCATTTAATGCTGCACTGGAGCGGATCAAAGAATATAACTGGCTTGTTTTTTCCAGCGCGGCCGGCGTAGAGGTTCTCTTTGACAGAATGCTCGAAACGGGGAGAGACATCCGCGACCTGTACGGGATTAAGATCGCGGTTATCGGAGCCGGAACGGCCAAGGTGTTTACCCAGCGCGGCATTCGCATTGAGTATATGCCAGAAAGCTATAACGTCGCCAGCCTTGCCAGCGGCCTCGTCAACGTTCTGGCACCTGGAGAAAAAGTGTTGGTCTTACGGGCCAGGGAAGGATCGGAAGATCTAAACCGCATTTTTGATCAAGCTGCAATCTGCTATGAAGATATTCCGGTTTATGACACGTTCTATGAATCAGATAGCAACATTTTTGCGAAAGAAGCGATCTTATCTTATGATTTTGATTATGCTGCATTTACAAGTGCTTCGACAGTAGGCGGATTTGTCAATGCCCTGCCGCAGCTTAATTTTGAAAAAGTAACGGCAGTTTGTATCGGTGAAGAAACAGCCAAAGCCGCCCGAAGCCATGGGATGAAGTGTGTTGTTGCCGAAAAGGCAACATTGGATAGTATGATCGAGGCGATTGCTCAGGAATAAGGAGGAATCTATAGAAGTGATCAGACCTAGAAGACTTAGAAAAGACAACGTTACCCGGGAGTTGGTACGTGAAACTCGTCTTTCTAAAAGTGCCCTGATCTACCCGATATTTATCAAGGAAGGCAGTGGAATTGAAGAAAATATCGCAGTGATGGACGGCCAGAAGCGCTACAGCCCGGACCGGGTTGAACATGCGGTGGAAACCGTCATCAAGGCTGGTATCGGCAGTGTTCTGCTTTTCGGGGTACCGGAGCACAGTCGCAAGGATGAGACCGGAAGTGAGGCCTATAACGAAAACGGTGCCCTGCAGCAGGCTGTTCGGAAAATCAAGTCGAGCTTTCCACAGATTAATGTCATTACAGATGTATGCCTTTGCGAATATACCAGTCACGGACATTGCGGCCTATTAAAAGGCAAGGAAGTGGATAATGACGGTACTCTGTCAATACTGGCCAAAGTGGCAGTATCCCATGCCCAGGCCGGTGCAGATATGGTAGCGCCATCCGATATGATGGATGGACGGGTACAAGCCATCCGCGAAGCGTTGGACCAACACCATTTTACGACCCTACCGATTATGTCCTATTCGGCCAAGTATGCATCCTCCTTCTATGGACCTTTTCGGGAGGCAGCCGGATGTGCACCGTCTTTCGGAGACCGGAAAACTTATCAAATGGATTATCATAATCTGCGGGAAGCCGTCCGGGAATCAGAACTTGATGTGCTGGAAGGGGCGGACATTTTGATGGTCAAACCGGCTCTGGCTTACCTGGATGTGATTGCCAAGCTCAAAGAGACGTTTGACCTTCCCCTGGCTGCTTACAGTGTCAGCGGAGAGTACAGCATGATCAAGACTGCAGCGAAGGCCGGAATGATTGATGAAGCCGCGATGATCTGCGAAACAACCGTGAGTTTTTTCCGGGCAGGAACCGATATGCTGATCACATATTTTGCACCGGAGATTGCGGCGTATATCAGTGAAGGAAGAATCGGTTAAGATTTTACAGTTAAAAGGCAGGTACAAGCTATGAAATCGGAAATATTATATGAAAAGGCTAAACAGCTGATGCCCGGCGGAGTCAACAGCCCTGTGCGTAATTTTCAGTCTGTCGGCGATACGCCGCGCTTTATCAGCCACGCCAAAGAGGCAAGACTCTATGATGTAGACGGTAACGAGTATATCGACTATATCGGCTCTTGGGGGCCGATGATCCTCGGACATGCCAACCCGGAAGTGCTCAAAGCAGTGACGGCAGCGGCTGAAAATGGCTTGAGTTTTGGGGCTGCTACAGAAGCAGAGGTCATGATGGCCCAATTGATCTTTGACCTAGTTCCGTCGATTGAAATGATTCGGATGGTCAATTCCGGAACAGAAGCAACGATGAGCGCAGTGCGTGCAGCCCGTGGCTTTACCGGTAGAAATAAAATCATAAAATTTGAAGGTTGTTACCATGGGCATAGCGATGCAATGCTGGTCAAGGCAGGATCAGGGGTTATGTCCTCCGGCGTACCGAGCAGCCTCGGTGTTCCTCCGGGATGCGCCGTTGATACCCTGACGGCGGTATTTAATGATATTGACAGTGTGCAGGCCTTATTTGAAAACAATAAAGACCAGGTTGCAGCAGTGATCGTTGAGCTTGTACCTGCCAATATGGGTGTTGTCCTGCCGAAGCCGGGTTTCCTGCAGGAACTGCAAAAGCTTTGTACTGAAAACAGCACATTGCTCATTGCCGATGAGGTTATTACCGGATTCAGGCTTGGTCTTGGCGGAGCCCAGGAACTGTTTGGAATCAAGCCGGATTTAACGGCTTTTGGAAAAATTATTGGCGGCGGCATGCCGGTCGGGGCATATGGCGGAAGAAAAGAAATTATGCAGCAGGTCGCACCCTGCGGAGGAGTCTATCAGGCAGGAACCTTAAGCGGAAACCCTGTGGCCATGGCTGCAGGCATTGCTCAACTGTCTATTCTTAAAAACAACCCGCAGATCTATACGCATATTGATAGTCTCTCAGCAAGACTAAGCAACGGATTACGGGAACTGATCAAAGCTAGAGGCCTAAAGGCGACGGTAAACAGTATCGGCTCGCTTTCAACGCTGTTGTTTACCGAACGGGAAGTCTATAATTATACCGATGCCTTGACCAGTGATACGAAGATGTATGGACGATTCTTCAGTGCCATGCTGGATCAGGGAATTTATCTTGCCCCTGCGCAATTTGAAGCGGTATTTATCTCTAATTCCCATACGGGAGTGGATATTGACCGGACGCTGGAGTGTGCAGAGAAGGCCTTAAGATCTCTCTAAATTTGAATAACCGATTTCATTAGAATACCAGGTAATGGAGTTAGAATTTTTAATTAAGGAATTTTTTTGGAAAGGGAAGAGTGCGATGACGGGAATTTTAATCTTAGCTCACGGTAGCAGACAAAGTGAAACGGAAAATACGCTGCAGAAAATCATTGAGATGGTTAAGGAAGAACTGAAGTCTGGACTCAATACTAATTTAATTGAATATGCGTTCTTACAATTCTCCGCTAACAATCTGGAAACTGGCCTGAAAAAACTTGTTGACCGGGGAGTTACAGAGATCAAGGTCATTCCGTATTTCCTGTTTGCTGGTATTCATATCCTGGAGGATATTCCGGCTGAAATTGATGAATTCTTGAAAGAATACCCCAATGTAAAAATCAGCTTTGGACAAACTTTGGGGGCAGATAAGAGACTTGCACAAATTGTTGTCGATCGGATAAAGGAAATGAGCGGTGACGCAAAATGCTGCAGCTGAACATCATTGGCATGGGCCCAGGCAATCTCCTGCAGCTGACTCGTGAGGCAGCGGAGGCAATAGAACGAAGCCAATGTCTGATTGGTGATAAGCGTATCCTGGCAGGATTGATGAACTTAGCAGATGGAAAAGACTTATATTATGCGACCCAGGATCGGCAGATCAGGGAACTTCTGCATACGCTGCAATCGGTCGGCACATGCTCCTATGAAGTTTCTGTTCTGGTATCTGGGGATGTTGGCTTCTACAGCCTGGCAAAGTCGCTCCTCGGTACTCTGGAATCCGAAAACCTCGTGGCTTCACCAAACATCCGCTTGATTTGCGGAATTGGATCACTTCAGTATTTTGCCTCGAAGCTCAGAACTGCCTGGGATGATGCCGTGATCTGCAGCCTGCATGGCAGAGCCAATAATATCGTTGGAAAAGTGACAAATAACAAGAAGGTATTCGTTCTGACAGGTGGAGACCAGAATCCGGAATCCATCTGCAGGAGACTGTGTGATTTCGGCTTAGCTCATGTCAAAGTAAGTATTGGTGAAAACCTATCTTATCCGGATGAGAGGATTTGCATCGGAAAGGCCCAAGAATTTATTGAACAGCCTTTCGCCTCACTGAGCGTCATGATAATCGAAAATGTTACGCCGCTGGACCGGGCCTGCATCACGCACGGGCTTCCAGATGAATGGTTTGTGCGTGGTGATGTGCCGATGACCAAACAGGAGGTCCGGGCGGTTTCTCTCTCTAAGCTACGTCTCCGCCAGGGTGATACCACCTACGACATTGGCGCCGGGACCGGTTCTGTTGCACTTGAAATGGCACTGCAGCAGTCGGATGGATTTGTCTATGCGATCGAAAAAAAAGATCAGGCGGTAGAGCTCATCCAAAGGAATAAAGAGAAATTCGGTGTAAAAAATCTTGTTGTTATCAAAAATACGGCACCGGACGGTATTGCAGAGCTTCCGCCCCCGGATAGGGTTTTTATCGGCGGCAGCAGCGGTAATTTGAAGGAAATACTCGATATGGTTTATGCCAAAAACCCGGTTGCGGGAATTGTTATCAATGCAATTACGCTGGAAACCCTGAATGAAGCCATGGATTACTATAACGATCAGACTGTTTATGACGTAGAGATTGTTCAAGTAATGGTCTCCAAAGCCAGAAAACTGGCGAATTATCATCTCTTTACGGGACAGAACCCAGTGTTTGTGTTATCGGTCTGGCCTGTTGGAGTAAGCATAGCGCATAAAGAAAGCTAAAATAAGCCATGGATCAAAATGCGCCCCCAAATATTAACCCAGAAAAAGTAGGAAGGTAAATAATCATGGAGCATCGATTTGAAAATGTACTGCCAGAGGAGATTGAAAAAAGAAGCTTTGAGATCATCACGGAAGAGCTTGGGGATATTCAACTGGATATGGAGAAAGCCCCAATCATCAAGCGGGTGATCCATACTTCGGCGGATTTTGATTATGTCCATAACTTGTGTTTTTCCGACAATGTCGTGCAGATTGCGCTTAGTGCCATTAAAAATGGGGCATCGATATTAACAGATACAAAAATGGCCAGCGTTGGAATTAATGCCGGCAAACTAGGCGCATATGGCGGAAAGGTTTACTGCTTTATATCCGATCAGGATGTAGCACAGGAAGCAAAGGAAAAGGGCAGCACACGCGCGGCTGTTTGCATGGAGAAGGCCAGTACCATTCCGGAACCGTTGATCATCGCCGTCGGAAATGCACCGACAGCACTGATCAGACTGGACCAGCTTATTCGCTCAGGACAGATTAAGCCGGTGCTGGTGATTGGAGTTCCCGTCGGCTTTGTCAACGTTGTGCAGTCTAAAGAGCTGATCATGCTTTCCGGCGTTCCCTATATCGTAGCCAGAGGCCGAAAAGGCGGAAGCAATGTTGCTGCAGCCATTTGCAATGCACTTCTTTATTCGCTCTAAATTTTGACCTATGGTCAAACGACACCTACACCTTGACAATTTGACATTGTAAGCCGTTAGGTGTGCCCGCGTATACGCCACGAAGCAAGAAACTTAAAGAAATCTCCGATATTGGAGATTAGATGACATCCGAATAAATAAAAGACTTGTTCCCAGAAATTTAATAATAGAGACTAAAAAACGTTCGGGCATTTAAGCAATGTGCCGGATGTTTTAATTTATCTTAAGAATCCTTTTTTTCGAAATTCTAGTGGGGTCATCCCAACTATGCCTTTAAAAATAGAATTAAAATGGTTTTGATAGTTATACCCCACCGCATCAGCAATCTCCTTAATGGGCTTATTGGAATTCAGCAAAAGATCCTTGCTTTGCTCAATCCGGATTTTATTAATATTGCCTGCAAGTGTTAAGTGTGTTTCTTTGTTTATTTGACTGGAAAGATATGAAGGGCTTAAGCTAAGATACCTGGCCAGCTGATTTAAAGTGATCTTTTCAGCATAATAACGTTTGATATACTGTAAAGCCCGGTTTATATGGATCGAATATTCCTTACAGGTTAAGACAGAAACGGCGTGTGTAAACACTTTAGAGATTTCTACCATTTGAATAATAATCTCTTCAGGTGAACTCTGTTTATTTATCTTGACAATAAAACGCTCCAGCAGAGACATCATCCGTTCATAGGGAGCATTTCCCTGAATGGCGTAAAGACAGCAGATGCTGCCTGTAATGATGCAATTTAATTTTAGGGAAGAAATATATTGCTCATCGTAGGCCCGTGTTTGCCATAGCAAGTCCCCGGATTTTCTGAGAAGCAGTTGTATTCCTTTTTCATCTCCGCGGATGATGTTATCTCTAGCACTCTTAAGAAAAAAATAAATCATGTCATAATGGCTTTTTCTATCCTCCTCCAGACAGGGATTAAGCAAATTCTTATATCCTGCCTTGGGATCTCTTTCTTCCCAGCAGTGAAAATTTTGCTTCGAGCCGACTAATGTCTTGATATTGGGTTTACATAACACAAGGAGAAATCTTCCTAGGTAATCAATACGTTTTAAAGTGGTCAAAGGCACTGTTTTCAATGCGGTCTTGAACTCCTGCTTTTTCTGAAAGGATAATAATTGAGACCTGAGAATATTATCCAGAACTATTTCTGGAGGATCATGAACGATGAGCGGCCCAGAAACCACCGCTCCTATTTTTTTTGTTTTGTACCCGATCATCACAATGTTATAGACAAAGAAGTTCTTGGTAATAACAGTATGATAAGTATTCAAGTCAAAAGAGTCTTGTTCAAACAAAGCTGTAAGAAAATTGATGATTTCACCAAACTCAAAATAGTCCATCAAGAATGTATAGTTGGATCCTCTTAGAATTGAAGGGCGATTAACCAGTGTTAACGGGATGTACAAGGTTGTAATTTCTGTAGCACCATAAAATGTTTCGACAATTTTTCTGACTATTTCTTTCTGCTGCATCACATTTTTCTCCTTTCCTCTTTTATCTAGTACGTTTAGCCAAATATTGTTTCAATTATCTAAATATTTTATCAATATTAATTATTTATAAAGCTATAATAATGTTTGTTGCTTTTTTCTTATTTTGGAAAAATATTTTAAATTTATTAAAAAAGTTTCTGTTTGGGATTATTAGCTTTAGTCTATCATTTTGATATAACCCATTTAAACGATAGCATAAAAAATACGATATAAATAACTATAAAAAAGGAGGTGATATGTTGAAAAATATTCAAATGGTGGTGTTTGCTGTGGGCAAAGAATATTACGGCATTGACATTTTTTGTGCCCAGGAAATAATACGAATTCCCAAAAACATTACCAAAGTGCCGAACATGCCTTCTTTCATAGAAGGTATGTTAAACCTCAGAGATCAGGTTATTCCCGTGGTAGACCTTAGAAAAAGATTTGGTGTTGAAAACACGGAAACAGAAAATGACAGCCGGTTGCTGGTACTTAACCTGGAAGGAATGCTTTTAGGCAATATTGTGGATGACGTTTCCGAGGTTCTGAGTGTAGGTGAAGAGTCCATCGAAAGCTTATATGTCGAAATTGCTCATTTAGGCAATAATTGCATCAAAGGGATCTGTAAAGTTGAGGATCGCTTGATTATGCTTCTGGATGTCACGAAATTAAAAAACGAAATATTTGCATCTGTTAGTTAAAAATGGAGGAACAAATATGATTAAGTTTTCGGCTTTAGATTCATGCAAATTCTTGGCAGAAACCCTAGGCCATTTGGTTCCGGGCGGAATTATGTTTTGCGTAACGGAAGGAGATACGGTTGTTTGGAGATTCTCTTCAGATTCTTTCCACTTAGATTCGTTTGAGGTCGGGAATCATGTTGAGAGCAACGGCGTGATGATGAATGCAGTGCGTAATAAAAAAACAGTCTCACAGAATGTTCCCCGGACCGTCTATGGTCAACGGCTCATCATTGTCGCTATGCCAATTATTGATGATACTGACAATGTTTTCGGTGCATTTTCTGTTTTTCTACCGAAATTACACCCTGTGGCTGCTGCCTTTAAGGATTTTGCTCCTGTTTTGGCTGAGATGTTCGATGAAGGTTCGGTTATTTACATGACGGATTTAACTCAAGTTGTTTACCGGCAGGCTTCTCAAAAATTTGATATATCATCTCTTCCTGTTGGTCATGCTATTCTGGAAGAAGATGTTGCTGCCCGGACCATCAAAACGAAAAAGCCTATTTCAAAAGAAGGTGGAGCAGAGATATATGGTTTCCCTGTTTTAGAAACAAATTACCCGCTCTTTGACGAAGACAATCCTGACGAAATAGTCGCTTCTCTGGGAGTCATTATCCCCAAAAAAACAGCAGCACACCTGCGCATTATTTCAGGAAATCTTGAAGACGGCTTGTCTGCAATTTCTGCAGCGATTGAAGAGCTCGCAGCGGAGGCTACGAGTATTCACTCCAACGAACAAAATCTGAACAACAATATTAAGGAAATTATCGGCCTTTCTGAAGAAATTAATAAGGTTTCTGTCTTCATAAAAGAAATAGCGGACGAGACAAAAATGCTTGGTCTGAACGCAGCAATTGAGGCCGCCCGAGCCGGGGAATCAGGCAGAGGATTTGGTGTTGTGGCGGAAGAAATAAGAAAGCTTTCAGAACAATCTAAGAGCACTGTTCCCCGGATCCAGGAATTAACGGATACCATCAAAGCTAAAGTGAATGATGCTGGAGATATGAGTAAAAGTTCATTGCATGCCAGCCAGGAACAGGCCGCAGCAACAGAACAAGTCACAGCAAGCATTGAGGAAATTACCGCAATGTGTGGAGAATTAAATGAGATGGCAAAGACTTTATAAGCTCAATTTATGGATGTTCCACATAGAACAAACCCTAAGCAAGAAGATGCTTAGGGTTTGTTGATATTATTGTTCATTTTTCTCCGGTTCTTTCTTTTGGGGGCATATTTGTCGTGCAGGGTATATGGTTGCCGTCTGACAAGGGCTTTCTTATGTTATACATGGATTGGCGCAGATCAGGCCGCTGTAGGGGCCTATGATTACCGGTTACGGGATTATTTTTTTCTAATGGGATATTTTTAAGCGAAGATATTTTGTATAATAAGATTCAAAGAGGGTATCAGAATGTTGGATATGTTCATCCTGGGACTGATTATTTCAGTACTCATTCCGGCGGTGGATTTTTTGGGAATGAATGTAGTGGCAACTGTAAAAAGAGGTGGCTGATGAAAGTTATCTATTATGACTGTTTCAGCGGCATAAGTGGAGATATGAATCTCGGAGCGATGCTCGATCTTGGCGTCCCAGAGGATCATCTGCTCGCTGAGCTGGCTAAACTTCAAATCAATGAGCAATATACAATGAACATCTGTTCTGAAAGCAAACATGGAATTGAAGGCACACGCGTAGAGATAACGGTTGGAGACCCCGTGAGCCACCATTCCGGCCAGCAGGCGAGAACGTTGGCTGATATCACTAAAATGATCAGGGAAAGTGATTTATCAGCAGCTGTGAAAGACAGAAGCATCCGGACATTTGCCATTCTGGCGGATGCGGAAGCAAGGGTCCATGGAATAAAGGCCGATCAAGTCCATTTTCATGAGGTCGGGGCCGTGGATGCGATTCTGGATATTGTCGGGTCGGCTGTTTGCCTGGAATACTTGCAAGCTGACAGGATCATCGCTTCCAAAGTGGAACTTGGTGGTGGATTTGTGCGCTGTAAGCATGGCCTGCTTCCGGTTCCTGCACCGGCCGTAACAGAGCTGCTCCAGGGCGTCCCGGTAAAGACCGGAATCGTGCCTTTTGAGACGACGACGCCTACAGGAGCGGCTATTCTGGCTGCGAATGTTCAAGAATATACGGACAATGCGGATCTGATCATTCACCGGACCGGTTATGGGATTGGCCGGCGGGATTTGGAAATACCCAATATTCTACGGGTATATCTTGGGGAGAGAGCGGAAAAGACTGCTCCCGGATTCAGACAGCAGGAAAGACAGTGGATGCTGGAAACGAATATTGATGATATGAATCCGGAATTCTATGAATATATTGAAGAAAAGATGGTTGCTGTTGGAGCCCTGGACGTCTTTAAAACCCCGGTGATCATGAAGAAGGGGCGGCCGGGGTCAAAATTAAGCGCCTTAGTCAATAAGGAAGGGATTTCAGCTGTCGGGGAAGTTATTTTGCGGGAAACATCGGCGATTGGCTTGCGCAGTTATCCGGTTGAAAAAACGATGCTCTGCCGGGAGAATATGCTGGTGCAGACCCGGTACGGTCCGGTCAATGTAAAATGTTCTTATTTGGATGCGGAAAGAATCAAATCGAAACCTGAATATGAAGACTGTAAAAGACTTGCCAGGGAGCATAACCTTCCCTTAAGCGAAATCTATGCCGAAGTTTACAGGCTGCTGCCCAAAGGCAATCGATCCGGAACTTTAGATCAAGAGAGGAAGAACTGAACGTGTTTTCATTATCTGCGGTCCTGCTGTTTATTACCTCGTCCATTGTACTGATCCTGGCACCCGGTCCGGACATTGTATTTTTGATAACCCAGGGTATAGCCAAGGGAAAGAAGGCAGGTATTTTTACTTCAATCGGGCTGACGTTGGGCAATTCGGTTCATACGTTGGCCGCGGCGCTGGGGCTATCTGTCATATTCAAGACGTCAGAAGTCGCCTTTGTTCTGTTTAAAACCTGCGGGGTACTTTATCTTTTTTATTTGGCATATAAAGCGATCAAACATCGGAATGACCCACTGACTGCCGGTGTTGACAAACAAGGGCCCCATCACCGCGGCCTGCTGCTGCGAGGTTTCTATATGAATGTTTTCAATCCGAAAGTTGCCCTTTTTTTCCTGGCATTCCTGCCGCAGTTTGTCAATTCTGAATTTGGCAGCGTTCCTTTGCAGATGATATTCTTAGGGCTTATCTTTATGGGGCTTGTTGCGCTGATTTTTGGATTTATCGGTTACTCGGCCGGCTCTCTAGGAAATTGGATTTTAAAGAAGCCCGGGTTTTCCAAGGTTATGAATATTGTCTCGGCAACCATCTTCGGAGCACTCGGCTTTAAGCTTCTGACCAGCACAAGATAAAACACGAACTTCGAATGAATGATGAGGAACTGAATAATCATAGACTAAATCAAAGGAGCAATCATAATGGAAACGAAATCATCCTCTTCGGGGGCCAAGATGCAATCAAACCGCAGGGAGGTTTTATGGCGGCTGTTTCGTCCGCACACCCTTACGGCCTCATTCATACCGGTTCTGATTGGTTCGGTACTGGCTTGGCAGATTAGAAACGGCTTAAACTGGGGACTGGTAGCGGCAATGCTGATTGCTTCAATCTTAATCCAGGCAGCCACGAATATGTTTAATGAGTATTACGATTTTATCCGGGGACTGGATACAGCGGAATCCGTTGGCATCGCCGGTGCGATAACCAGGGACGGAATAAAAGCAGGGACAGTTCTGAGTCTGGCTTTGGTTTGTTTGCTAATTGCATCACTGCTGGGTATTTACATCTGCAGTAGCAGCAGTTGGTGGCTGGCCCTGATTGGCTTGGGCTGTATGGCTGTCGGTTATTTGTACACAGGTGGGCCTTACCCGATTGCCTATACTCCTTTTGGAGAATTGCTGGCCGGGCTCTTTATGGGATCAGGAATTATTTTGATTGCCTATTTTGTTCAGACCGGCAGCATTAACTGGGACGTCTTTTTAATTTCTGTTCCGAATCTGATTCTAATCGGAGCAATCATGATGTCCAACAACATACGAGACCGGGAAGGGGATCAGCTGAACGGGCGTCATACACTCGCCATTCTGTTGGGACACCGCAGAGCTGTACAATTCATGGCGGGAATGTTCCTGGTGGCCAATCTTTGGGTAGTGGTACTTACCCTGGCAGGTGTTCTGCCTGTCTGGGCACTATTGGTCCTGCTGAGTATTCCGAATGCTCTTCAGGCCTTGAACGGATTCCGCAATAAAAAATTCCCGGCTGAAATGATGCCGGGAATGAAAAGTGTGGCTCAGACCAATACACTTTTTGGGATTTTGCTTACCATTGGTTTGTTAATTGAAGTAGGCGTAAGTCAACTGTAATAGAACGAAAAGCGAAAGGCAGTGGTACTGGTTCAGAGGCATAACAGTGCTATCATGGAGCAGAGACTCTATACCTCTCCACAGTGCTCAGTAAGGAAGCGGCGAGTTCCGCTTCGACGTGGGTAACTTGTTCGTCATAGACGACTTCAAGAACTTTCGTATTCGCATATAGCCAGGCCAATGCGGCTCCATCGGAAACAGAAATTTCCAGACTAACCCGAATGAGGTCACTGAACAGTTCTTTCTCGATGGCCTGCTTCAGTTCTTCCAACCCGCTCCTCTGCAAAGCAGAAATTTCTACAACAGGCCGAGTTTCGCGCCACAAGCTGATCCGGTTGTCCGGATGCAAACGGTCAACTTTGTTGAGGACAATCAGGGTCGGTTTACTGCCTGCACCAAGTTCTGCCAGGATTTCATCGACAATCCGGATGTGGTCTTCGACCTGAGGATCAGCAGCATCAGCCACAATCAAAATCTGGTCGGATAATACGACTTCCTCCAGGGTTGATTTAAAGGCATCGAGCAAATTAGGCGGAAGTCTTCGAATAAAGCCTACCGTATCGGAAAGCAGGACCGTACTGCCGTTATTTAAGGGAAGCTTGCGGGTTGTCGGATCAAGCGTAGCAAACAGTTTGTCCTCGGCCAAGACATCCGAGCCGCACAACGCATTTAAAAGGGTAGATTTCCCGGCATTGGTATAACCGACAATGGACAGAACCGGGATATTGTTTTTTTGGCGGTTTCCGCGGAGAATGCCGCGTTGTCTACGGATGTCGTCAAGGCGTTCTCTCAGATGAGCGATCCGGGAGCGAATATGACGACGGTCGGTTTCCAGTTTTGTTTCACCCGGTCCCCTTGTTCCGATGCCGCCTCCCAGACGGGAAAGCGCCACCCCGGTTCCTGTCAGGCGGGGAAGTCTATATTCGAGCTGGGCTAGCTCTACTTGCAGGATTCCTTCCCTGGAACGGGCATGCTGGGCGAATATATCCAGAATCAGGCCTGTACGGGACAGAACTTTCAACCCCAGCTTTTCTTCCAGGATGCGCTGCTGGGTGCCGGTTAATTCTTCGTCGAAGATAACCAGATCAGCCTGGCGTGTCTGAATCATTTGCTGAAGTTCCTCGAGCTTGCCCGGGCCGATGATCGTTGAGGAATCGCGGGTTTCTTTTTTTTGCATTAAATGGCCAACAATCAAGGCGTCGGCTGTTTTGGCCAGTTCTTCGAGTTCAGCAAACGAGACTTCCGCTTCACTGATTCCGTATAGGTCTCTGCTGTACCGTGTCTGCAGTCCAACCAGTATGGTACGTTCACTTGTTTTGGCTTTTTCTGCAGGCAATTTCCTGAGTACATTGTCGGCATCTTCGATATTTTGAAAGAGCAACGCAAAGTCATCTATATCAGCCGCAAGGGGTCCGAAAATATTGACCTCCTCAATGTTCGTGGGTGACAGAATGCCAACATAAAGATCTTCAGCCCGGTTATTCCGGATCCCGATGGCGATCATTGCATCGAGATTCAACTGCTTTAGAGAACTGATGTCCATGGAAGATAATAAACCGCTGCTCTTCGGATGGGTGTGAATACAACGGGTGCCTGAAAGGCGCTGCAGGCTGCGTTTCTGCTCCACTTCAGCCAGCTTCACGGTACTGTGATTTCCTATGCTGACATCGGTGATCCGGCCTTTGCGGTCGGCATACACGGCAATTTCCTTGTTCACCTGCGAAGAGATTTCGGCAAGTTGTTCAATGAGTTCCTGTGTCCACAAATGGTCTCTAGGGATTTGGTAAGTATAGAAACTGTTTAATTTTTCAAGAATACTGTTTTTTATACCTTCTATTTCACCGTTAACCTGTAGCAAAGGCAATTCCTCCCTGTGGTAAGATTAGGAAAGAAGACATTGATCATGTATAATAACAGTATTATATCACTGAATCCAGTCATTCCCTAAAAGATCAGAGAAACGGCCGGGGTGGAGGGAGGTCATCTTCTGTGTAAATATCATTTGACTCGCCGTCAGTTCATTGCAGGTGGAATCGGGATAATCGGAACCACCTTTTTTCTATATTATGAGCGGCATTCAGTTGCTGTAACCAAGTACCGCGTTTCGATTGCCAACTTACCCAAAGAATTTGAGGGATTCACAATTCTGCATCTGACGGATTTGCATAGCAAAAGATATGGCCGGGAATTGATTCAAGGGCTTCGTCCCAAACCGATTTTCTTTGTGTCGGGCAATCACGAATGGCGGTATCATTTTCATATCCAGGAGCCTCTGATTAATGAGGGAGTGCATGTTCTTCAAAACGAGGCGTATACGTACAGCATCGGAAATTCCCATATCTGGATCGTCGGGGTCAATGATCCGTATACGCACAGGGATGACTTAAGTAAGGCCACAGGCCGGATATCCGATCAGGCCCCGAAAATACTGCTGGCTCATGCTCCTGATATTTTAACGAAAGCAGCCGGGGATGACATAGAATTGGTGCTTGTCGGGCATACGCACGGTGGAGAAATTAGGCTGCCCGCTGCTCGGGGCTATTTATGTTCCGGGACAAGCGTTGTTTCCAAAGTATGATTATGGAGAGTTTCGGTATAAAAACACAAGTATGATCATCAATTGCGGCTTAGGGGAAAGTACCCATTTCCCATTCAGGTTCTGCAGCAGACCAGAAATTGTGCTGGTGAAACTAGTGAGTTGACGTGGTACGAGTGAGTTAACAAGATGAGCAGTAAACAAATCAGTGATTTTTGACAGATATAGAATCCAGGATCGAACGAATGGCGCTGCTCGTGCTGTCCGGGAAAAAAGCCTGATCGGTAAAAAAGGAGATTCTGACAACTTCGTTGTTGTCGTTCAATTCCAGCCAGTATTCCTGCGAGCTTATAACATTTTCGCCAAAATCAGCTGACCAGCTTTCTTCAAATCCGTTCCAATGATTTAAGGACGTACGTTTTAGAACATAACTTATAAAGTTATAAGTACTTCTGGCTTTGCTGTCTTGAAGGAAATGCTCAAGGTCGGCTGCCCGCCAGATCTGGAGATATCCCCTGAAGCTGAGTTTACTGTCCGTAAAATAGATGTTCAGACGCATTTCCTCTCCTTTGTCGGGAGTCAAATGCACTTCAGTTGTAGCTGGAAATTGTGCTTTGACTGCATAATTATCCACCTGATATTCATACGTCCGGTCGTTTTGGAAGGATGCAATTGCCGGTCCTTCCAGATATAGATATTGGATTAGCAAGGCAACAACCACGGCGCATGCGGTCTTTAATAATGTTTTTATCTGCATAGCTACTCCTTTCCGACATAGTCTTACATATCTTTTTATTAGTGCCTTTTGAAACGGTTATTAAATTTTATGAAAGAAACGGACAATAAAGAATCGTTGACAAGAGAGAGCATACTGTATATATTATATATATACAGTATGCTCTCTCTTGTCCGGGTTTAGCTTTAAATAAATGAGGATGATGCATGAATATCATTATTTCACACATGAGCGGAGAACCGATCTATCAGCAAATCATCAATCAGATCAAAACATTGATCCTGGCGGGAGATCTGACCGAGGGGGAAATGCTTCCTTCGATCAGGCAGCTTGGGAAGGATTTGCGTATCAGTGTCATTACAACCAAAAGAGTCTATGAGGAATTGGAACGGGAGAAGTTTATTTACTCTGTTCCGGGAAAAGGGTCTTTTGTTGCTCTGCAAAACTGTGAGGCAAGGATCAAAAATAAACGAAAACAAATTGAAGAAATGTTGAAAGACGTTGTCAAGGAAAGCAGGCTTCTGAATTTAAGCCTTGCTGAAATCACAGAAATATTAAAGAACGTCTATGACGATATGACCCCGGCAAAGTAAGATAAGGAGGATAATAAAGTGAACGAAACAGACCCTGTCAGAAGGAACAGCAGCAGTCTGATCCTGGAAATCCAGGGATTAGGGAAATATTTTTCGGAGTTTGAGCTTTCAGATGTTACATTCAGTTTGGAAAAAGGTTATGTAATGGGGCTTATCGGGCCAAATGGCTCAGGCAAGACCACAACGATTAAACTGATCATGAATCTCCTGAAAAAAGATAGGGGGGAGATCAAAGTATTTGGTCTGGATCATGTAAAAGGTGAAAAAGAAATCAAAAACAAAATCGGATTTGTTTACGATGAAAATCATTATTATGGCGTATTGACGATCGAGCAAATGAAAAAGATTGTGGCACCGATGTATCAATACTGGGATGAACATTTATTTCAAAAGTACCTGAAAGAATTTGACTTAAACCCAAAACAGAAAATTGACAAGTTGTCCAAAGGAATGAAAACAAAGTTTTCTTTGGCCATGGCGCTTTCTCATCAGGCGGAGCTGATCATCCTGGATGAACCGACATCCGGTCTGGATCCCGTGTTCAGAAACGAATTGCTCGAAATTCTTTACTTTCTGATGCAGGATGAAAATAAAGCCATACTCTTTTCTACGCATATTACTTCAGATTTGGAGAGGATTGCAGATTATATAACGTTTATTAATCAGGGCAGCGTTGTATTTACAAATGAAAAAGATCAGGTTCTGGAGCGATTTTCTCTGGTTAAAGGCCCCAATTACCTGCTGGATTCCTCCCTGGAAAAACAATTCATCGGTCTGCGCAAAAGTAGTGTCGGCTTTGAAGGGCTGACAGCTGATTTAGAGGTTATCTCGCCAGCACTGAAAGAAAAGATGATTGTCGAGAGGCCCACGCTGGATGAAATTATGATTTACCTAGTTAACAGAACAAGAATGGGGGTAAGGTAAAAGTGTGGCGGATCATACTAAAAGATTTAATGGTCCAAAAAAGCAATATTTTCATTATTATCTTCTTGTGTATCTCGATCTCGGGCACGATGTACAGAAGCCCGGGAATAGCGGGAGTGCAACTTTTGTTAGGTGTATATTTCATGCTGATTTATGCAAATAGTTATGATTTTAAGTATAATGGGGAAATTATGATCAACAGTCTTCCGATTAACAGAAAAGAAATTGTTCTAGCCAAATATCTGTCTGCAATTGTCTATGCGCTGATTATCATGGTTATCATCATTCCGGAAAGTATGATTCTTTATCTATTTAATTTCCCCGGCCTGACGGGCAGTATCCAGGCCATTGTAAGTTTTCTTGGAATTGTCGTGCTGCTGCTGAGCATATATATTTCGATTTACCTGCCGCTCTATTACCGTTTAGGTTATATGCGTTCCAGGTGGGCCAATTTCATCTCTATGTTTGTTATTTTTGGGCTTATTGGCGCGATGGGTCAGTTGATAAAAATACCTGCCGGTGAATTGGAAACCACAAATCAGGGATTGGAGCAGCTTACTGCGGTACTGAATGGGTATGCCGGTCCGGTCATTTACCTTATGATGCTTGTTGTTGGGATGGTTCTGTTGGTACTTTCGTTCAAGGTTTCTGTCCGAATCTATAAAAACAAAGACTTTTAACACTGCTGAGACAGCAGCTGCTTAAAGATAAAGAAAAAAGGCATTAATTTTGCCTTTTTTGCGTATTATGGTTATTATTGACTTGATACCTTTTCCGATATATCAATGAATGTGCAAACTCTGTTTGGAATTTAAGCAGGATAGAGTGAAGAATCGCAATGATTGATTGCGTGATGCTTGATAACGTCAAGAACCGTATTGATTTTAAACGGTTTCTGGATAATCCCCTTGAAATTTGTGGTTTTCGGCAGCTTCCTTTCTTCAATATCTGAACCGGAAATCATAATTACCGGGATATCTTTCAGATTTTTTTGAACTGAAACCTTCTCAATAAATTCGCAGCCATTAAGTATAGGCATGGAATAGTCTGTGAGAATCAAGGTTGGGTGAGGGCAGCTCTTCAGCATAGTAAGAGCTGAATATCCATTTGACGCGATAATTGGAGTATAGCCGTTGCTAATTAGCATTGTTGACAGAAGATTGGCTATACTTGTGTCGTCGTCGATGACCATTACAACAGGCCTCAACTGTCGTTCCTCCTTCTAAAATTTTCTTATTTTGCAACCTTTATCAGTATACACTACAATAAGGAAGAAAAATGTTGATGCCTGTCAAAGGCCGAAAAAAAATAATTTGACTGTTTTTTAGAAGAAAATCGTTTATTTCCAATGGTTTTAAAGCCTGTCATTTATTTTGGTTACAGAAAGAAATGTCATTTATCGTAAAAAAGTTAGTAAATATTGTAATTTTTTTGATGTGTAGATTATGCGTAAAATTTAGCTTTACTGGAGTGTTTGCATGGCAAGGGTTGAACTGGTCGCAGTAACGGCATTTGGGCTTGAAGCTGTCGTTGCGCGGGAACTTAAAAATCTGGGGTATGAAAATACAGAGGTTCAGAACGGTAAGATATCATGGACAACAAATGAAGAAGGGATTTGCCGGGCCAATCTGTGGCTGAGGTGTGCGGACCGTATCAGTTTGAAGATGGGTGAGTTTGAAGCCCGGAGCTTTGAGGAATTATTCCAGCAAACGAAAGCATTGCCCTGGGAGGAATGGTTGCCGGTGGACGCCTGTTTTCCGGTGACCGGAAAATCGGTTAAATCTCAGCTGCATAGTGTTCCAGACTGCCAGGCGATCGTTAAGAAAGCGATTGTGGAGAGACTGAAGGATACCTATGGCGTCAGCTGGTTTGAAGAGACAGGAGCCCTCTATGCCGTACAGGTCTCTATTCTGAAAGATACTGTTACGCTGACCATCGATACTTCCGGTAAGGGATTAAACAAACGTGGCTATAGGCAAATGGCCGGGGAGGCTCCATTAAAAGAAACACTTGCTGCCGCAATGGCCTATCTTAGCTACTGGAACCCCGACCGTGTTCTTCTGGATCCTTTTTGCGGAACAGGAACGATTCCGATTGAAGCGGCTTTTATCGGGCAGAACCGGGCACCTGGTCTGGCCAGGGCATTTTCGGCTGAGCGATGGACGAACATTGCGGAAAAACATTGGCGAAAAGCAAGAGAAGAAGCAGAAGATCTCTGGCAAAGAAATGAGGAACTTGCAATCTATGGTTCGGATATTGATCCAGCTGCTTTACGCTTAGCCAGGGAACACACCAGAGAAGCAGGTCTGGAAGGAAAAATATTTTTTCAAAGGCTGTCGGTCAAAGAAGTCCGCTCCAGATTTAAATATGGCTGTATCATTACGAATCCTCCATACGGGCAAAGGCTTGGAACAGCAGAAGAAGCTGAAACTGCTTATCGGGAACTTGGCGAGGTTCTGGAGAGACTCGAAGATTGGTCCCTGCATATGCTCACTTCGCTGCCAAAACCAGAAAGGTTCATTAAAAAAAGGTGGGATAAAAGCCGGAAATTATATAATGGAAGAATTGAGTGCCATTATTATCAGTTTTTTGGGCCCAAACCTCCAAAAGACGCGAAAAATAACCTATAGATTATTTCTAAAAAAAGAATAAAATATGGATAGGATAATTTTAAAGATGAGAAGGAAATATAAGGATTATGATGGATAAAAAGGATATAACTGAAAAGCTCGAGCCTCTCTACGACAAAAAGGTCGAATGCCTTTTATGCGGTCAGGAATTCGTGACCAAGAAAATCCGGTCAAGGTTCATTAAGCCGCGCAAGGTCGACAGCGATTTTGGTCAGATATTTGAGCAAGATGACAATAGTCCGTTATTCTACTATGTCATGGTCTGCCCTCATTGTGGTTTTTCTTTCACAGAGGATTTTTCCAAAATCATGGCACAAAATGTTCGCAAAAAAACCCTCGAGGAGATCTCCGGCAAGATGGATCACAGTAAAGACTTCTGCGGAGAGCGGGATTATCAGATGGCAGTCAGAACGTTTAAGCTAGCGATCTACTTTGCCCAGCTGATTAAAGAAAAACATGTTGTGCTGGCAAGGATCTGTCACCGCCTGGCGTGGATTTACCGCGGAGCCGGAATTGCTGAAGAAGAGATGAGATTTATGAACCTGGCCTGTACCGAATATGAACAATCTTTTCTTTATACGGATTTCAATCCGGAATTGACTCCGGAAATCCAGATTTTATATTTGATCGGTGAATTGAACCGCAGACTAGGAAAATACAATGAAGCTGTCAAATATTTTTCTACAGTCAGTGAACATCCTGACAAAAGCCGGTACATGAAATATGTCAATATGGCCAGAAATCAGTGGAGCGAAGCTGTCCAGGAATATCGAGAGAGCAAGAACAAACAGCAAATACAGCCAAACGTAAAATCAGAATAACTGAAGGGTGTATCAATTATAACAGGAGTTAATCATGAACAGTATAGCTGT
Source organism: Dehalobacter restrictus DSM 9455 (assembly GCF_000512895.1). NCBI lineage: Bacteria > Bacillati > Bacillota > Clostridia > Eubacteriales > Desulfitobacteriaceae > Dehalobacter > Dehalobacter restrictus. Next base: position 2,870,143 of record NZ_CP007033.1, on the reverse strand, counting down.
AAAGCAAATTTATGAGGCAACAGAGGCAAAGATTGGGGAGCGTCTGCAAATCTCAGGCTGGGTAAGGACGGTCAGAGCATCCAAAGAATTTGGTTTTATCGAATTCAATGACGGCAGTTGCTTCAGAAACCTACAAATCGTCTATGGTCAGGATCTGCTAAATTTTTCAGAAGTCAGCCGACTCGGAGCCGGTTCCGCCATAACTGCGGAAGGGGTACTGGTTTCCTCTCCGGGGACAAACCAGGCTTTTGAGCTAAAAGCCGAGAAGATCCAAATCGAAAATGCCTGTCCGGCTGATTATCCGCTGCAGAAGAAAAAGCATAGTCTGGAATTTCTTAGAACGATTGCGCACCTCCGTCCCCGGACCAATACATTCTCGGCTGTATTCAGACTCAGGTCTGTCATTTCAATGGCCGTTCATCAGTTTTTTCAGGATAAAGGCTTTGTCTATGTGCATACGCCAATCATCACGGGAAGTGATGCCGAGGGAGCGGGAGAAATGTTTCGGATATCCACACTCAAGCTTGATCATCTGCCGCGTGATGACCGGGGAGTAGTGGATTACCGTCAGGATTTTTTGGTAAGGAGACAAATCTTACGGTAAGCGGACAGCTGAATGCCGAAAGTTTTTGCCTTGCGTTTAAAGATGTCTACACATTTGGACCGACTTTCAGGGCAGAAAACTCCAATACGGCCAGGCATGCAGCCGAATTTTGGATGATTGAGCCGGAAATTGCCTTTGCAGAGTTAAACGATATCCAAAATCTCGCCGAGGAAATGATGAAGTATCTGATTGCTTATGCGCTGGAACACTGCCCGGACGAAATGGCGTTTTTTAGTAAGTTTATCGATAAAGAACTGCTGGCCCGGCTGAACAATGTTTTAGATTCGGAATTTGGCCGTCTGTCCTACAGCGACGCCATCGAGATTTTAAAGAAAGCCAATACGGATTTTGCTTATCCTGTGGAATGGGGATTAGACCTCCAAACTGAGCACGAACGTTTTTTAACCGAAAAGGTATTTGGAAAACCACTTTTCATTACAGATTACCCCAAGGAGATTAAGGCTTTTTACATGAGGCAAAACGATGATCAGCAGACGGTGGCTGCGATGGACCTGCTTGTTCCGGGTGTCGGTGAAATCATTGGCGGCAGTCAGAGAGAAGAAAGAACAGATTTGCTGACAAAACGAATTGCTCAGCTTGGAATGAGTGCGGAGCATTATGGCTGGTACCTTGAACTCAGAAAATATGGCGGGGTAAAACATGCAGGCTTCGGCCTCGGCTTTGAGCGCCTGATCATGTATTTAAGCGGGATTTCCAATATCCGTGATGTCATCCCGTTCCCGAGAACCGTAAAGTCCGCAGATTTCTAGCAAAAATTATTTTTAAATATTTATCCAAATGAGACATACAGATTTACTAGTCCTAAAATAATAATTATTGCGGCATTAATGGAAAATATTCTGACAGAATTAGCCGTAGAGACTAAATTAATGATATAATCCCTAATTGGAGTACAATTTTTTTAATGTTCTATTTTCAAGGAGGAAATTCCCAATGCCCAATAAAGAAATGCTCTTAATTCCCGGCCCGACACCTGTAGTCGACGAAATTTATGAGGCGCTTTCCCGGGAAACAATGTCCCATACGGATATGCGTTTTGCAGGTATTTTCAGCGAAGCTCTCGCTCAGACCAGAAAAATGTTCAATACGGATGGCGAAGTTTTTGTTATCGCCGGATCCGGAACACTAGCCATGGAAATGGCACTGGCCAATACGGTTGCCCGCGGTGAGAAGCTGCTCATCGTAAGCCATGGCTATTTTGGAGACCGCTTTATCGGAGTTGCGAAAGCTTTAGGGATTGAAGCTGAAGTACTGGCTGCTGAGTGGGGCAAACAAATTGAACCGAGTCAGATCGAAGAAAAGCTGCAGCAAGGCGGATATAAAGCTGTTACGGTAACCCACGCGGATACATCAACGGGAGTAGCTGCTAATCTGGACAAAGTTGTTCCGACAGTCAAAAAGTATGGCGCGCTCTTTATTTTAGACGGTGTATGTGCTTCCGGCGGACTTGAAGAAGATATGGGCAAAGCCTATGGTACTGACGATTATAAGATTGACGTTGTTTTGACCGCATCTCAGAAAGCGATCGGGGTTCCTCCTGGACTTGCGATTGTGGCCTTTGGACCGAAAGCCCTAGAATCCAGAGCGAAAATGGATGGTGTCAACAGTTACTATATGGATATCAACAACTGGAGCCCGGTCATGAAAGAGCCCCAGAAATATTTTGCGACCCACCCGATCAATATGATCTATGGCTATGCAGAAGCTATGAAAATCATTGCGGCAGAAGGAACGGCAGCGCGTTATCGTCGGCATGCAGCGATTGGCAAAGCAATCCGTGCGGCGGTCAGATCCATGGGCATGAATATTTTTGCTGCGGAAGAAGTCGCTGCTCCGACTTTAAGCTGCATTCTTTATCCAGAAGGAGTCAACGATGCCGAATTCAGAGCCGTACTCGCGAAGAAAGGGCTGATCGTAGCCGGATTACTCGCTTCTCTAGCCGGAAAAGGCTTCAGATTGGGACATATGGGGAACACCACGAATGATATTTTCTGCAAAGCGCTCGAAATCATTGGTGAAACACTCGGAGAAATGGGATTCCCGGTGGACAGCGCGAAAGCCGTCCAGGTGTTCAAGGACGTTTTTACTGAGAATAATAAATAAACCACTAAATTGCTCAAAAGTAAGAGATTTGAGGCTCTATGTAAAAAGGTTCGGGTGAACCCCTAAACAAGAGTAACTCTAAACCGATATGATGCTGATAATAGTTTTTGACTGTTATCAGCATTTTTTTTTGAGCTAAGCTAAGGTTGACGACATGGTGCCATCCGCTTTTCGGCTGTTTATTCTACTGAATGCCCCAAACCGCAGCGGCAAGACATGCTAATGGTTCACATGCTGAAAAACCCAGTGGTTCTAGCATGTTAGCAAGGATTTGAGCGAGTAGCCACGAAAACGTGCGAGCGGAATATCTGTGTAAGGCTACATTGCCTAAGAATAAGAATAAGAAAAAGACGTCTTAAATGATTTGAGACGTCCCTCAGAGACAAGTTACAAGACAGTCCGCTTTTTCTTGGATTAAGGTTACCTAGGCTTTATTTCCCTCTCAAATAATCCGCCATTTTCGGCATGAAGTACGGGATGATCTCGTCTAGCATTTTAGGCATGAGTACCTCCATCGTTTTGGGCATCAGGTTTGGCATCTGTTCTTCGAGGTACTCCGGCATCGGGATGGCTTCGCTTACTTTCTCAAGCATTCGCGGCATAACTTTATCCATGATGCCCGGGAGCAATCCGGGGAATAAGGAAGGTATCACGCTTTTCATCATGGAGATCATCGGCTCTTTGAACACTTCCGGCGCGTTCATCACCATTTTCATCATGTTCCTGTATGTGTCCGGCATGGCTTCAATCATCTCCGGAATTAGACCGGCCATCATATCGGCCATTCCCCAGGGGGTCATCATTCGGATCATCCCGTCAAAGACAGCCCACTTCTCATCGATGACCGGATCTGAGCACGGAATGTCATAGCCAAGGCTTTCGGCTGCCAGCGTAGATAAATCGCGGATCTTAATTGGCAGATGATTACCCTTGGCCGAGATTTTTAACTGGACCCTGCAGCAGGGACAGGCGGTAATAATCGTATCTGCACCGCACTCTATCGCTTCCTCAATCCGGGAAGCACCAATCTCAGAGGCGACCTTCGGATCAGCCACTAGGGAGATCACGGCGCCGCAGCAGTGCGCATCATAATGGTGAAAACGCATTTCCCTGAAGTTTGAGCCGGGGATTGCGTTGATCAGCGTACGTGGACCTTCAAACCTGGCTCCGGCCCGTCCCATATGACAAGGATCATGGTAGGTTGCCTGAAGGTTAAGTTCTTTGGCAAGCTTAAACTCTCCCGCTTCAATCTTTTCGGCCAAAACATCCGCATAATGTTTGGCATGCAGATCATATTCAATATTGTTGTCTTTGGCCCAATGGCGGTAATAGATTTCCCCGACCAGCCAGCAGGCCGGACAGGTTGTAATAACGGTCTTGGCCCCGGTCTGTTTCATCGCGGCAATATTTTTAGCTGCTGTTTCATTGAAGACTTCCCAGCGTCCGGATACGAGCATCGGTATGCCGCAGCACTGTTCTTTGTTGCCGAGATAAGCATATTTGATCCCTGCTTCCTTTAACAGCAAAGCAGTAGACTGGGCAATATCCTGTTCGACGAAGGATGAGGTACAGCCAGGAAAAAAGGCGTATTCGGCTTTTTCCTGGATACTGTCCCGAACCTCGTCAATGATCCATTTATCCCTGTCCTTAGCGTATCCGCCCCAAATATTGCCCTGCTGGCGCATCGTATTGGCCATGATTTCAAAAGGAGGAAATGTCCTGTACCCGAGTCCGTCTACCAGCAGCCCCCGCAGTTTTAGCCAGGAAGATTCATTCGGCAAATCCAGCTGACAGGTCCTGTTGCATAATTCACACGTCGTGCAGGCCAAGAAAGTGTCAACAACACGCTGGGTAAATTCGACTTCCCCTTCCAGAAGAAGTTTTAAAAACGTCCATTTGCCGCGCGGGGATTGGGACTCCCAACCCCGGCCGTAATATTGATCACATTGATCAACACAGTAGCCACATTGCGAACAGGCGTAGGCATACCAGACAATGTCACCTGGAATGCCTTTTCTCTCCTTGAATACTTCACCGGGATCTTTGGTTTTGGCCAAATTACCGAATATTTTGAGGATCGGGTCAAACGTACCTGCAAGTTCAATTCCCCTGGACAAAAAACTGTTGTCCAGGACTTTGCCCGGATTCATCATTTTATTCGGGTCAACCTGCTTTTTGAATGCGGTCAGTTTTTTGACCCTGTCCTTGCCTAAGATCTTTTCGACGAACCCGATAAAATATAAGCCGGACGCATACGGTCTGCCCTGGTATTTCTGAGCGGTGTTCAGAATAGACAGAGAAAGCGCATAAGCAAGATTGAAGTTAAACTGCCTTTCATCATGCAGGATGAAACCCAGCAGAACAAATTCCTGGGAATTTGTCGCGAAGCCCTCCAGAATAAATGGGTGCTTAACTTCGGCCGTAATCTCTTGAATGACTTTATCGAGGTTTTCCAGCGGGATAATAATCTCGCTTGGAATCAGGGAAGGGGCAATCCTCTTGGCCCTGACGGGTTCAAAACGGGCATCCCATTCATGCCGGGCGATTTCGGCGGAGAGAAATTCTCCGTTGTTTTTTTGGGCGATTTCCATCACATCGGCCTGAACAAGATCGCAACGGTCGTTGGTACAAGACAGAATCGCTATATATTTTTCGGGCAGAATCGGTCTGTGCTCATCCGTGACTGGCTCCCCGTGATGATAATGCGGCGGCAGATTATTCTTTAACCTCGCAGCATCTGGGTTGATAAATGATACCGACCATAAAGGCACTTTGCGGGAAAACAGATCTTTCATCAATCCTGCAAGATGGTCCGGATTGCCAAAAGCGATGGCTTTGACATGCATTGGTTTCAGCATTTTAACCCGGATGCTGATCTCGCTGATTAAACCAGTGATTCCATTAACGTCCGAAACCAGATCCAGACCCGAACCCTGCATGAATTTGACAGAGCCATCTGGCAAGACAACTCTGGCAGACAGTACATTGTCTCGGAAGTAGCCGAATTCATAACTGCCGATTCCAGCACCGCCCTGCGCAAGCCATCCACCGACCGTCGAAGAAGGAGCACTTGTCGGGTATAACGCCAGCGTCAGGTTCTTTTGTAATATCCCACTGTGTCAGAATGTTCTTCATTTTTAGAGATTTACCTCTCTAAACAAGCCAAATATAGAAATATTTATAAGAGTTTGAGAAAGTAATATCCTTATATTCTTTGTAATAATCATAGAAATTTATTAATAAGCTGGCTGTAAAAATTTGGACTGGCAGAACAGATGATTTTTAGCGGATAAACCGCTGCTAACCAAGCCAGAATAAGAAGAAAGCTGAATCGGAGCTGGCATGAAAAACAGCAAAGAAATGCGGTGCAATAGAAATAACTTCGGGTGAGGTGAAAGCATGGATCAGAATTCCAATGAAAAAAACAAAAAAAAATATTCAGTATTATAACGGTAAGTCTTATTCTGTGTCTGATTCTTTCTGCTGCCAGTCAGGCTGCTCTTGGAGACCGGACACTGTCCAAGGGTTCCAGAGGTTCTGAAGTCAAAGCCTTGCAGAACAAACTGGTCCAACTCGGGTATCAGGTCGGAAAAGTTGACGGTATTTATGGAAAGTCAACCGTGGCTGCCGTCAAAAGATTTCAAAAAAGCAGAGGATTAAAAGCTGACGGCATAGCCGGAGACAAAACGATTCGGGAGTTAAAAAGACTGACAGGTGAAAGTACTACCTCTTCCGGGAAACAGGTCGGTTTTAAGAACGCCGATTTTCAGCTGCTGGCTCGGTGTGTTTATGCGGAAGGCCGCGGTGAACCGTATATTGGTCAGGTCGCGATCGGGGCCTGTATCATGAATAGGATTAAAAGTTCCTCCTTCCCGAAAACCATCGCCGGTGTCATTTACGAGCCAAAGGCCTTTTCGGCAGTAGATGACGGTCAGATCAACCTTCAACCTGATGAAACCGCCATTAAGGCAGCCAGGGAAGCGATGAACGGATCTGATCCGACCAATGGAGCGGTCTATTATTTTAATCCCGACAAGACCACCAATAAATTTGTCTGGTCAAGACCGCAGATCAAAAAAATTGGCAAACATATTTTTACACGTTAGGGGGGGGTACCGATGAACGCTGAATCAAAAAAAAGGCTGCTTTCCTGGCTGTCCTTGACGTTAGGGATTGCGCTGATTTTCTCTCTGGGCTGGGGTTATTATGAGTTCAGGGAACTCAAAGAGTATAAGACGGAAACAGAAAACCAGTATTCGAGGGCTTTTACGGATCTTGTGACGTCGTTAAACGAAGTGGAAACAAGTATAGCCAAAGCCAAGGTTGCGGGTAGCACGGCCCAAAGGGTGCTTTATCTCGGAGAAACTTGGAAGGGAAGCGAAAGTGCGGTCAGCCGCCTTGGCCAGCTGCCGGCAGACGAGGTCGGGATTAGCTATGTTGACACGTTTATCAACCAGGTCGGTGATTTCAGCAAGGCCATGACTCGCAAGATGGCTGCTGCCGCCGTGATGAGTGCTGAGGAGCAGGCTACATTAAACAAAATGCATGAAAGAGTGATAGAAATCAACCGCTCAGTTCAGCAAGTTTACAATCAGTTTAATTCCGAGAACCTCGCCTGGGTGGACAAACCCAAAGGATTGCTGCAAAAAATCGGTTTCGGAAAATCCATTCAGACCGCTGCTCAGGGTGATGAAAACAGCGGAAAGACCAATCAGCAAAATCAACAGGCAGCTGCCCAAACGCCAACTTCTGTCAGAGGCGGATTGAAGCAGCTTGATGTCAGCCTTCAGAAATATCCTCCATTCACATATCAGGGAGAACTGGACAAGCATTATGTGGATAAGCCGCTTGGTTTACCGGAAGGAGAAATTAATGAAAGCAAAGCCGTGGAGGTTGGCAAGCGTTTTCTTGAAGATTTGGGGCAGACAGGTGCGGCTCCACAATTAAGCGGTTTAAGCGACAACCTCCTCGGAGGATTTAATCTTACGTATAAGGACAGCTATTTGGAGGTCAGCAAAAAAGGCGGTGTCGTCACGTTTTACCGGGACCAGCGTGAATTAAACGATCGCCAGCTCGATGTCAAAAAAACCTTGGATAGTACCTATGCCTCTCTGGCCAGGATAGGATGGGATCTGGTCGTAACTTCTTCCGAGGATCTCGGGTCCTATGTTTTGGTTGATGCAGTTCCGCGGGAGAACGGGACACTGCTGTATCCTGACAAGATCAGGCTGACCATAGCGACAGATAACGGTCAGATCATTGGCTTCGACGCTAACCCCTACTATGCGTATCATCATCAACGAAATCTGAATCGCGTGCTTACACTGGAGCAGGCCAAGGCAAAACTCAAGAAAGAATTTAAGATCATCGAAACAAAAATGGCGGTGATCTCAAAATTAGGGACAAATGAAGCCTTTTGTTATGAATTCAGAGGGACGGCATTTGGGGAGGAGTATATGGTTTATATCAATGCGCTGAATGGGACGGAAGAAAAAATTAGCAGGGTTGTCAATACGCCTGCCGGAAAATTAATCCAGTAAGGATTAAGATAAGAATTAACAAAATAAGTATTGAAAAAAAATGCATTTCCAATATAATTGGTAAATGTAAAATAATTAAGCAGAGAAAGACCTTCTTTTTCTGCTTAATTATTTGGGCGCTGGTATTTTTACTGAAAATGTATTAAAATTTATTATAGTTATGTACATTTCCAGCGGTCCTATGAAGGAGGAGCTTCAGGTTTGAGCGTTTATGAGAAAATCAGGGAAAATGTCAGTAAAAAATTAGAACAGGCGATCCTCTGTGCACGCGAAAAAGGAGCGTTGGCTTTTCAGGAAATACCTTCTTACGTTTTAGAAGAACCAAGAGAACGTGAGCATGGTGATTTGGCGACCAACCTTGCTATGCTGTTAACCAAACAGGCAAAAAGAGCTCCGCGGGATATAGCAGCAATCATTATTGATAATCTGGATACGGCAGATACCTGGATTACCTCAAGTGAAATAGCCGGACCCGGATTTATTAATTTCCGCCTGGATCCTGCCTGGCTGACAGGCGTAATTCCTGAAATATCTGCCCAGGGTGAAAAATACGGGTTTGTCAACATCGGCCAGGGTGAAAAAATTCAGGTTGAGTTTGTCAGTGCGAATCCGACAGGCCTTTTGCATATGGGGAATGCCAGAGGAGCTGCTTTGGGGGACAGTTTGGCCTCACTGCTGGCGATGGCCGGGTACGAGGTCAGCAGGGAATTTTATATCAATGATGCAGGCAATCAGATTCATAATTTTGCGCTATCGCTGGAAGCCAGATATCTCCAGCTTATGGGGGTTGAAGTACCTTTCCCGGAGGCCGGGTATCATGGTGAAGATTTGATTTATACTGTCAAAAATATCATTGAAAAAGACGGAGATCAATATGTCCGGATGGAAGAACAGACCCGCCGGGATATTCTTGTCAGTTATGCTCTTAAAGAAAAAATCAATGATATCAAAGAAACGCTGGCGGATTTTGGCGTTTTCTATGATGTATGGTTCAGTGAAAAGTCTTTGCATGAGTCCGGCTATATTCGTGAGACGATGAAGCGGCTGGAAGACAAAGAATATATTTATGAAAAGGAAGGTGCTCTCTGGCTGAAAGCAATCCTTCCGGGAGATGAAAAAGACGAAGTCATTGTGCGCGGCAATGGGGTTCCGACCTATTTTGCAGCGGATATTGCGTATCACCGCAATAAGTTCGAACGGGGTTTTAAAAAGGTTATCAATATCTGGGGAGCAGACCACCATGGACATGTCGCCCGCATGAAAGGCGCAATGCAGGCTCTGGGATACAGCCCTGATTCTCTTCAGGTCATCCTCATGCAGCTCGTAAGGCTGATTCAGGACGGTGATATCGTCAAGATGTCAAAGCGTTCCGGTCAGTATATCACGCTGAGGGAACTGATTGATGAAGTTGGCAAAGATGCAGCCAGGTTCTTCTTCCTGCTGCGTGACCCGGATTCTACGGTTGAGTTTGACCTTGACCTGGCAAAATCCCAGTCCGCCGATAACCCGGTTTACTATGTGCAGTATGCGCATGCTCGGTTGTGCAGTATCTTAAGACAGGCGGAAGAACAGGGTTTCGAATCGCAGCTGATTCCTGGTGAATATCAGCTGGCGCTTCTTGTTTCTGCGGAGGAAAGAGATCTATTGAAGAAATTGGCGGATCTGCCTGGGGAAATTGTGCTGGCAGCAAAGCTAACCGAACCGCACAGGCTTGCAAGGTATGTGCTTGACTTGGCGGCGCTATTCCATACTTTTTACAATAGTCAGCGTGTTCTGATTGAGGATCCCGATTTGCGGACAGCCCGGCTGGGACTGATTCGCTCAACCAGACAGGTATTGGCGAATGTCTTGAAGATACTGGGTGTATCAGCCCCGGAAAGAATGTAAACTTATCTTTGGAAGTTAATTAATTTGACATACAACGTAGCACAGGACTCTAGACTTTAGAATTTTATGAGATAAGGAAAGGGTAGAAAAGGATGACGAAATTTATATTTGTTACCGGAGGCGTAGTAAGTTCCCTGGGTAAAGGAATAACAGCCGCTTCTTTGGGATGTTTATTGAAGAAAAGGGGACTCAAGGTCGCAATCCAAAAATTTGACCCCTATATTAATGTCGATCCTGGAACAATGAGCCCTTACCAGCATGGAGAAGTGTTTGTTACCGATGACGGAGCGGAAACCGATCTTGACCTCGGGCACTACGAAAGATTTATTGATGTTCCGTTATCCAAAAACAGCAATGTGACTGCAGGAAAGATTTACTGGTCGGTCATCACCAAGGAACGCAAAGGCGACTATCTTGGCGGCACGGTTCAAGTGATTCCTCATATTACGAATGAGATTAAAGAACGTATTTACCGGGTTGCCAGAGAGAGTAATCCCGATGTTGTGATTACTGAAATTGGCGGGACTGTCGGCGATATGGAGTCACTGCCGTTTTTGGAAGCCATTCGTCAGGTCCGTGGAGATATGGGCAAAGAGAATGTCTGTTATATCCACGTCACCCTTCTTCCTTATCTGTCGGCTTCCGGTGAGGTTAAGACCAAACCGACGCAGCATTCGGTCAAGGAACTCAGAGGTATCGGAATTCAGCCCAATATTTTGGTTTGCCGGGCTGACAAAGCAATTGACGATGATCTCAAAGAAAAACTAGCTTTATTATGTGATATTGACAAAGAAGCTATCATAACTAATACCACAGCTCCGACGATTTATGAGGTTCCGCTTCGTCTTCAGGAAGAAGGTATGGATGATATCGTTCTGTGCTGTTTGGGTATTAAAGCCCCCAAAGCGGATATGTCAACGTGGGAAAAAATGGTCTTGAAGATTAAGTCTCCATGCAGGTATACAGAAATTGCGATTGTCGGTAAATATGTCACTTTACCCGACGCCTACCTCAGCGTAGCAGAAGCCTTGCGCCATGCCGGTATCGATCAGGGGGCCGGTGTAAAAATCCGCTGGATTAATTCTGAGGAGCTTGAGGTTCCAGGGGCAGATTTGGGGCAGATATTTACCGGAATTAAAGGCATCCTGGTACCGGGAGGATTCGGAAACAGAGGGATTGAAGGGAAGCTCAAGGCGATCCAGTATGCCAGAGAGAACAAAGTACCGTATTTAGGCATTTGTCTCGGGATGCAGTGTGCCATCATTGAATTTGCCAGAAACGTCTGTGGGCTAAAAGGCGCGAATAGTACAGAATTTAACCCTGATACGGAGTATCCCGTGATCGATTTGCTGCCGGAACAAAAAGATATTGAAGATATGGGCGGGACGATGCGTTTGGGGATTTCTCCGGTCAGGGTCAAACCGAATACCCTTGCCAACTCGGCGTATTCCAGTGAAGTGATTTATGAGCGGCATCGTCACCGCTATGAAGTGAACAATTATTACCGGGAAATCCTCGAGAAGAACGGCATGGTATTCTCGGGCACATCCCCGGACGACAGACTCGTTGAAATATCGGAATATCCGGATCATCCCTGGTTTGTGGCTTCTCAGTTTCATCCTGAATTTAAGTCCAGACCGAACCGGCCGCATCCACTCTTCAAAAACTTTGTCACAGCAACACTGAAGGAAATATAAGACAGCAAACAACAGATGTTTAAGATCATATGATTACGTTTAAAATTAATAGGATAACAGGATGAAGAAAAAACGTTTATTGCCAGTCAACCGGTTCACGTCGAACAGGGTGATTGGTATTTCTATGAATTGTATTTCCGCAGATGATAGAATGGAATGTCTTTGGGAGGAGTGAAAAAATGGAATTTACGGCAAGGTGGCTCGCAATTGAAGATAAAGCAAAGTTTAATTCCTTTATTTGTAAGCATCCCAAAGGGCATGCGATGCAATTATGGGAATGGGGAGACATTAAAGGAAGAACGGGCTGGAAACCCTGGAGGCTTGCAGTGGAAAAAGATGGTGAGATTTTTGCTGCTGCAACAATTCTCGAAAGAAAACTACCGTTACTGGGGACCCCCATTTTTTACTGTCCGCGCGGTCCGGTCGTTGATATGCACGACAGCGAAAAAATGGCAGCCGTCCTGGAAGCAATCAGGAAGCTGGCGCAAAAACGCAAGGCGATTCTCTTAAAGATTGATCCTGATGTATCTTCAACCGATCAGGTTCTGGCAGGTATTTTGAAAGCCCAGGGCTTTAATAAAATGGATACAGGAAAGAATTTTGAAGGTGTTCAGCCGAAGTTTGTATTTCGTCTGGACATTTCGCCGGATGAAGAGACCTTGCTCGCGAATATGCATCAAAAAACCCGCTATAATATCCGCCTTTCCTCTAAAAAAGGTGTCGTGATCCGGAAAGGATTAAGAGAGGATCTATCGGAATTTTTCCGTGTACTCAAGGAAACGACCGAGCGGGATAATTTCCTGGTGAGGTCTTATACCTATTTTGAAGATCTGTATGATACGCTGGTGCCGGCAGGTTTTGCCGAACTTTTTGTTGCCGAATATGAAGGAAAGATTGTTGCAGGAACGCTGGCTTTCATCACAGGGGACAAAGCCTGGTATATCTATGGGGCATCATCAAATTCTTATCGCAATGTCATGCCCAACTATTTGATTCAGTGGGAAATGATTTGCTGGGCCAAAGCAAATGGTTGTACGCTCTATGATTTCAGAGGAGTATCCGGGGATTTGGACGAGAGTAACCCGCTGTATGGACTGTATAAATTTAAAAAAGGTTTTAATGGCGAGTTTACAGAATTCATCGGGGAATGGGACTATGTTTACAGGCCTGTCCTGTATGTGATTTGGCAGATTGCTGAAAAAGCTTACTCCGGGAAACTGAAAGGAATGCTTGCCCGGATGCGCAGGCCGCGGAATAAATAATTCATTCCTTGTAATTTCTTAAATGATCTCTTAAATAATTTTTAAAATCATTTGTTAAAGAGGGGCTTGTCATGTCAGATCTATGGATCGAAGTAGATATGGATGCCATTATCCATAATTACCGACAAATCATGGCCGGGCTTTCTGCCGGATGCCGGCTCATGGCGGTCGTTAAGGCAGATGCCTACGGCCTCGGGGCTGCGGAAGTAGCAGGAGCTTTGCAGGGAGAAGGATGTACGGCATTTGCTGTCACCACCATCTCTGAAGCGTTGCTGCTGCGAAACCAAGGTGTTGACGGTACAATCCTGGTGCTCGGTCCGTCGAGCCCGGAATACTGGCAGGCGGCAATCCAGGCCCATATTGAACTAACGGTATCACAGCTGGACTGGATACCGACACTGAACAAACTCGCCGAAACGTTGGGAACTAAAGCCGGGATTCAGCTGAAGCTGGAAACGGGTATGGGACGTACCGGTTTTACGGGCGATCAGCTGCAGGAATTAGCTGCAGCGTTGCGAGAAGCTCCTCAGTTGGAAATAACCGGGGTGTACACGCACTTTGCCCGGGGAGCTCAACGTGATCGTGCCTATACCAGAGCGCAGAATGAAAAATATCTGGCTTATGTTCAAACGTTGGAACAGGCAGGCATTCGGATCCCGCTGAAGCACGTCTGCAACAGCGCCGCCTATTTGGATTTTCCGGAGTATCATTACAATATGGTCAGAGTCGGGACACTCCTGATTGGTCATTGTCCTGCGCCGGCATTTGAAGGCAGGCTGCGATTAAAAGACCCTTGGCTGGTCAAAGCAAGAATTGTTCACCTGCAAAAGGCGGCAAAAGGTACCTTTGTCGGCTACCAGAGTATTTACAAGGCTAAAAAAGACACGACTCTGGCAGTGGTGCCGGTAGGTTATGCCGATGGCTTTGGGATTGAGCCCCGACTTGTGCCTCAAAACATTGTGGATCTCGCGAAAATAATTGTCAAAAATATGGGAGCTCTGATGGGCATTCAGCTGGGCCGGGAAAAACTGCTTTGCAACGGGCAACCCGTCAGGATTGCAGGGAAAATTGGGATGCAGCTTACGGTACTCGATGTCGGCAGCGCGCCTTGCTCAGCCGGTGACGAGATTGTGATTCCTTTACGAAGGACTCAGGCCAATCCCAGGATTCTGCGGATGTATAAAAAAAATGGAGAAATAATGAGAATAAGGATAATTAATGAAGGATTTTTGTCTCCCAGCGAAGAACAATTGTCAAATAAAAGGTAGTATGGCGATCTTTGTAAAATCATATTGCCTTTTAGCGCGATAGATGTTTTTAAAATCTATTGACAACTGCAAATCTAGCTATAAAAAGGGGGGCTTTGATGCTGAAGATGTTGATTGTGGATGACCAAAATGGGATCAGAAGACTTCTAACCGAGGTTTTTTTAGAATATGGTTATGAGATTGAATCGTGCGGCAGCGGAATAAAAGCGCTTGAGATTATTCCGGAATTTCAGCCGGATCTGATAATCATGGATGTCAAGATGCCTGGAATGAGTGGAATTGAGGTTCTAACGAAACTCAGGGAGACAAATTGTAAAAGCCGGGTCATCATGATGACAGCATATGGCGATCAGATTTTTTATAAACAGGCTGAGGAATTAGGAGTATCCGGCTTTGTTGTTAAACCTTTTGACTTAAATGAATTAAAAAAACAGGTTGGAGAAATTATCAGTGTGGATCATGTTTCTGAGGATTGAAATGGTGGCTTAAAATAATGGCTTGAATGATCAACAGATTAACCGGCCAGACTTTAACGAAAGTCTGGCTTTTTGGCGGCCATGTAGGATCTAATTCCGCGGTGCCATGAATGGTAAGAAGCGGCAATTCTAATATTCTAAAAAATCTAAGGCAGGAATAATATTTTACTTGGAGAACTATAAACTATACGGCATATGTAAACCGATGTGATCCGCTGACTTGAGACGGCCACGGAGCCTAATACCGTGATTTCATGGAGCGGAAAGACCCAATAGCTGACAGTGTGGGAGGTGAGCCTAAAGAATGATTATTCAGGCAGTCTCAACCATTGGGATGCTTTGTTCCCACTGCGGGAAACTTCAGCTTAAAACATTATCAGTGTTTTCTTTTGTTCACTTGGGAAAGAACAGTTTCATTTGTACGTGTGGTACTCCATTATTGACGCTCATCAGTTTTGAGAGCAAGAAAATCGGCATAGAATATTCTTGTATTTACTGCGGGACGCCACATCACTTGGTTACCAGAAGGGAGTTGATCTGGGGAGAACAACCTTTGCGTCTGGGATGCAGCGACAAGGAACTACCAGTAGGCTATATCGGGCCTGAATCACGTGTCATGGAATTGTGCACAGAAATTAAAAAGAACTTTGTCCGACTGGCTTCGGAGTTAACAAGCGATCAGGAAGATCTTGATGTAATGACAGATGATTTTTTTGTTGTCTATGGCGTTATAGAGATACTTGGCAGGCTGGTTGAACGGAAAAAGCTTGGCTGCAAATGCGGAAATCATAACCTAACTGTAGAAATATTACCTGAAAGTGTAGAATTGATTTGCGATTTATGCAAGGCAATGGGTATTATTTATACGGATAATAAAGACATTTTGCGCATACTAGAACAAATGGGAGCAATTACTTTAGAGGAAAACGAGATGTGGATCATCAACGATTCTCTGAAGGGAAATCATAGAAAGAATATCATTACGGAGGTCGAGTAGGTTTTTACTATGGCCGGATATTATTGAAGGAGGAATTTGACCTATGCGTTTTTTCCTTGATTCAGCCAATACAGAAGAGATTTCCCGGGCATGGGACATGGGAGTCATCGCCGGTGTTACGACGAATCCTTCTTTGGTAGCCAGAGAAAAAGAGGACTTTCATACTCTGATTCATAAAATTGCCGGGATTGTCGATGGCCCGATCAGTGCGGAAGTCATAGCGCTCGATTATGAGGGTATGCTTCAGGAAGCCCGGCGGCTCTCAGATATTCATCCAAATATTGTCGTCAAAATTCCAATGACGCTTGACGGTTTGAAAGCCGTCAAGACGCTGCGGGAAGAAGATATCCAGACGAACGTTACATTGGTATTCAGCCCTGTTCAGGCACTGATGGCAGCAAGGGCGGGAGCCGCTTATGTCAGCCCTTTTTTAGGAAGACTTGACGATATCGGGGAGATTGGCATGAATGTCCTGGCCGATATCTGCGAAATTTTTGAGGTCCATGATCTGGACTGCGGGGTGATTGCCGCCAGTATCCGTCATCCTGTTCACGTCCTTGAAGCGGCTAAGATCGGCGCGGATTTTGCGACAATACCTTTTGGCGTTTTGAGCAAATTATCCGAGCATCCCTTGACAAGTGCAGGAATTAATAAATTTTTGGATGACTGGAAGAAGTTAAGTTAAGAAGGGTGAAAAAGAGATGGAAAGAGAATTAACCATGGAATTTGCCCGGGTGACGGAAGCGGCAGCACTTGCTTCAGCTCGCTGGGTAGGAATGGGACAGAAGAATGAAGCCGATGATGCGGCAGTGGAAGCTATGAGATCTTTGTTTGATACCGTACACATGGATGGGACGGTCGTGATCGGCGAAGGAGAAATGGACGAAGCCCCGATGCTTTACATTGGGGAGAAACTTGGCACGGGCGAAAAGCCCGAGGTTGATGTTGCCGTTGATCCCCTCGAGGGAACAAATCTTGTTGCCAAAGGAATGCCAGGAGCCATAGCGGTTTTAGCTGTGACCAAAAGATATGGACTTCTGCATGCCCCGGATATGTATATGGATAAAATTGCTGTTGGTCCCAAGGCTGCAGGACGTATCCATCTGGATGCTCCGGTTGCGGAAAATCTCGAGAACATAGCCAAGGGACTCAATAAGAAAATTCAGGAACTTACGGTGGTTATTCTCGACAGGCCCCGCCACAGTGAGATCATCCGTCAGGTAAGAGAATGCGGCTCCAGAATACGCCTGATTACCGACGGTGATGTCGCTCCGGCTGTCGCCTGCGGGCTGGAAGGCAGCGGAGTTGATGTGATGATGGGGGTCGGCGGAGCTCCTGAGGGAGTGCTTGCCGCTGCTGCCCTGCGCTGTATGGGCGGGGAAATGCAGGGGAGACTTTGGCCGGAGAATGAAGAAGATGTTGAAAGAGCGCGGAAACTGGGTATAATGGATATCAATAAACTGCTGACACTCGATGATCTGGTCAATACGGATGACATCTTTTTTGCGGCAACCGGAATTACAGAAGGACCGCTGCTTAAAGGCGTGATATACAGCAGTGAGGGTGCCACGACGCACACTGTGGTGATGAGAGGCAAGACCGGTACGGTCCGTTTTATTGAAGCCAAACATTGTTTTGCCAAAAAGCCTAAATATGCAATTAAAGGAGCCTGCTAAAACGCTGCGAAGAGAAGCCTTCTGAATTGTTTTTTTCTTGACCGAAAGGCAAAGAATGTGCTAAAATATTCAGAGTTGACTGTTTTTGATTGAGACGGATCTGATTGGGAAGGAAGGTGACGGGTCATGAAAGAGAAAATTCATCCGAAATATGAACAAACTACCATTAGCTGCGCTTGCGGCAATATTATAGAAACAGGTAGTACGAAGAAGGATATCAAGGTCGAAATTTGTTCCAAGTGTCATCCTTTTTACACTGGAGTTCAGCGATTTGTTGACGCTGGTGGACGAGTCGATCGTTTCAAAAAGAAATACGGTTTGCAATAACAACGGTATGAAACCGTTGCCTGTAGAAAACAAGGAGCAGAGCGTAAGCTCTGCTTTTCGGTTATTAGGCCTTGGAGGTTTGAAATTATGGAGAAACCTGTTCAATATGGAGGGCAAGCGCTGATTGAAGGCGTAATGATGCGCGGGCCGCGGGCGATTGCGATGGCCGTTCGCTTGCAGAACGGAGAAATTGAAGTAACGACCCAAGATATTCATCCCTGGTCTCAGAAGCCAGTTCTTAAATTGCCGATCATTCGGGGTTTTGTTGCACTGCTTGAATCTTTGGTAATCGGAACCAAAGCTTTGATGTTTTCCGCCGACCGCGCTGTCGGCGAAGAAGAAGGAGAGGAGCTTGGCTTTTGGGCGATGGTGTTAACAATCGTTATTGCCTTTGCTGCCGGACTCCTGTTATTTGTCGGAATACCGACAGCTTCCGCTCATTTATTAACAGATATTTTTCCGGGTACCGTACTGCAAAATATTGTCGAAGGCCTCATTCGTCTTATTGTGTTATTTCTATATATCCTTCTGATATCTAGGGAACCACTGATTAATAACGTTTTTTATCATCCCAATAAATAATAAAGTGGGATAATCCCAAGTTAGCGGCCCTATCGCCGCCGATTTCAGCTGCCTTTTCCGAGTAATTCTCGAAAAAAGGCGTACTTATCCCCGGATTACGCGCATTGGCTTCGCCAGCCGCCGCTTCGGGCGCACATCAGCAGGTTTGCGCTGGCGGCCAGCATATACAGTCTATTCAGATTCTTGGCAATTCCTCTATAACAAACCTTTTTGAAGCCAAATATGTTCTTAATGATATGAAAGGCGTGCTCCACTTTGGCTCGGACAGACGCTTTCCGAAACTCTATATGGCAATAAAAATCCCGTGCAGGGCCATTGTCCATGCTGCGTTTCTTTCCGGGACGCTCAGCGATACGGTAATCAATTTGTGATTTGTGAGGGTCCTCTGTGATTTCCGGTCGTTTATTTAGTCCCAAATATCCGGCGTCACCGTAGAAAACCTCGTCTTCCGGCCTCATTAGCTTTGACGCTTCGGCTATGTCATGCACATTTGCGCCTGTTGCCGCTATACCATGAATATAACCGGTCCCTGCGTCCACACCGATATGGCATTTCATGCCGAAATACCACTGATTACCCTTCTTTGTTTGGTGCATCTCCGGATCGCGGCTACCGCTTGCGTTCTTCGTTGAGGATGGCGCGCTGATCAGTGTGGCGTCAACAATGGTTCCACCTTTCATGATATGTCCGCACTGTTCCAAACAACGGTTGATCGCCTCAAAGAATGCCTTCCCTAAGCCGCTTTCCTCAATCAAATGACGGAATTTGAGCAGGGTGGTCGCATCCGGCGCCTGCTCATGTATGAAGTCTATTCCCATAAATTTTCGCATGGCGTAACTGTCGTAAATGGCATCCTCTACACCTTCGTCAGAAAGGCTAAACCATATCTGCAGCAGATACATTCTCAGCATTTTTTCAATCCCGAGCGGTGGACGACCGCGCTTACCGTCAAAATAGTGCGGCTGTATAAGCGCCACCCATTCGTCCCAGGGGATGATCTCGTTCATTATTTCAAGAAATTCTTCTCGTTTCGTTTTCTTCCGTCGGTTTGAGTATTCTATATCCGAAAAGGTTTGTTGCCCCATTTTTACCACCTGTTACTGTTTTCTTTAATTTTACCATTTTTTTGTCCGGGGGGCGATTTAATCAGTGTTTCCCTAGATTAAAGGATATTCAGAGGGTATTTCAATACCATGGGGCAGAACATAAAGCAATATTTGCGCATGAAGCTGGCGTGGAACTGAATCCGGAAAACATCCGGAAATACTCCAGACTGCATC
This sequence comes from Dehalobacter restrictus DSM 9455, assembly GCF_000512895.1. Lineage (NCBI taxonomy): Bacteria > Bacillati > Bacillota > Clostridia > Eubacteriales > Desulfitobacteriaceae > Dehalobacter > Dehalobacter restrictus. The sequence goes on along the minus strand of NZ_CP007033.1, from coordinate 2,850,423 downwards.
CCCGGTGCGGGACGAGCTTCTTGCTTATTGTTGTTGTCGTCAGTATCTTTGTTTTTGCCTTTTTGGGCGTGGATCCTCTGTGGTGGCGTATCGTTTCCCGAATCATCCTGATGCCGCTGGTAGCCGGAATTTCGTACGAGCTTTTAAAGCTGTCAGGGAGATTTTCCAAATCGGTATTTTTAAAGTGGATCATTGTTCCCGGCCTTCTGCTGCAGAAACTTACGACCAGGGAACCGGACGACTCCCAACTTGAGGTTGCGATTGCTGCGCTTAACGGGGTACTCGCGACTGGACAGGAACTTTCATAATAAAATTCATTTGGGAGAGGTTAAAACATGCTAAACAGGCTCGAAGAGATTGAAAAAAAATATGACGACCTGACAGAGCTCCTGGCCAAGCCGGAGATCATCGCCAATCAGGCTGATTTTCAGAAATATGCCAAAAGCCAGTCAGCGCTTACAGATACAGTCGCAGTATTTCGGGAATATAAAGAAATAAACCGGCAGATCGAGGATCTTAAAGTTCTGCTTGCCGAGGAACGCGATCCGGAAATGAGAGAGATGGCCGAGGCCGAACAGGATGAATTAACAAAGAGTAAAAAGAAGCTGGAGGAGGATTTGAAAATCTTGCTCTTGCCGAAGGATGCGAATGATGAGAAAAACGTCATTATGGAGATCAGAGCCGGTGCTGGTGGAGATGAAGCGGCTTTGTTTGCAGGTGATTTATACAAGATGTATACAAAATATGCCGAAAGTCAGAACTGGAAGACCGAACCCTTAAGTGCCAGTTTCACGGATATTGGCGGCTTTAAAGAAATTATTTTTATGATCGAAGGACAGGGTGCTTATAGCAGACTTAAATATGAAAGCGGTGTTCACCGTGTTCAGCGGATTCCTGCGACCGAATCCGGCGGCAGGATCCATACGTCGACCGTGACGGTTGCCGTACTGCCTGAGGCCGAGGAAGTCGATGTTGCGATTAACCCGAACGATATCAGGATCGATATTTTTTGTTCCAGCGGTCCTGGCGGTCAATCTGTAAATACGACACAGTCGGCAGTCCGCATTACCCACTTGCCGACGGGAATCGTGGTCTCCTGCCAGGATGAAAAATCCCAGCACAAGAATAAGGATAAAGCTTTAAAAGTGCTCAGAGCCAGGCTCTTAGAGAAAGCCCAGGAAGCAGCAGCCGGCGAGATTGCCCAAGAACGTAAAAGCCAGGTAGGGACAGGTGACCGCAGTGAGCGCATCCGAACCTACAACTATCCTCAGGGCAGGGTTTCCGATCATCGTATCGGGCTTACGCTGCATAAACTGGACAGCATTTTGTTGGGTGACATCGAAGAAATTATTACGGCATTGATTTCAGCCGATCATGCCGAAAAACTCAAAGCTTCGGTCTAATGGAAAAGGATGAAACCAGGAGTTTACCAGGTATGACAGATAGACTTGATGCTCATCAGCCAATGGAGCTGCTGCGGCAAGGTGCGCAGTATTTAGCGCAGTGCGGGGTACCTGACGCCCGGGCGGAGGCGGATCTTATCCTGGCCTTTGTGCTTAAAACGACCAGAGACAAACTATATGCCGAGTGTGACAGGGTAGTCGCTTCTCCGGAAAGAGAGATCTATAATGATTTTCTGAAACGACGTGGTCAGAGGGAACCGCTTGCTTATCTGCTTAAGACCCGTGAATTTATGGGTCTTGATTTCTTTGTGGACCCAAGCGTTCTGATCCCGAGACCAGAAACGGAACTTCTAGTTGAGAAAGTCCTGGAATTGGGCAAGAATATGGGTAGAGAACGAGAAAATTCGGAAATTCCTTCGAAGGTTCTTGATCTTTGCACAGGCAGTGGGGCAATTGCCGTTGCTGTGGCCTATCATTGGAAGCAGGCGGCCGTTGTCGCTGTTGATGTGTCTTCTGAAGCGTTGACTGTCGCCAAAATTAATGCGGCCAATATGAACGTGAATATTGATTTTCGTCAGGGAGATCTCTTTGCACCGGTGCAGGGAGAAAAATTTAGCCTGATTGTTTCCAATCCTCCGTACGTCTCAGAACATGAAATTCTGAAGTGTCCGCCAGAAGTTAGGAAAGAGCCTGTCTTAGCTCTGCTGGCTGGAAAAGATGGCCTGGATTTCTACCGGAGGATTGCTATGAACGCAACAGAATTCTTGAGCCATGAGGGAATAATCCTGGTGGAAATCGGGTATTCCCAGGGAACTCGGGTTCGGGAATTATTTACGGCCGCCGGATATCAAACCGAATTGTTTTCTGATTACGCTGGTCTGGATAGAATAGTCCTGGCCCGCAAGGAATAGTATTTCGTTAATAACCGGTTGGAAACCGCCGTTTGTATAAGGCCACGAAGGAGCTGTCATGGAGACAAAAAGAATTCGGCTGAGGTCGGACAGCATCATACAGGATAAAGAATTGCAGGAAGCAGCAGCTTTGCTCCGACAGGGTGAAGTCGTGGCATTTCCTACCGAGACCGTTTATGGGCTTGGCGCCAATGCGCTGGACAGCGAAGCCTGTGCTAAAATATATGCGGTAAAAGGACGACCTTCGGATAATCCGCTGATTGTTCATGTTGCTGCCTTGGACGAAGCACAGCAGCTTGTCCGTGTTTGGCCGCCGCAGGCTGAAGTCTGCGCGCGGAATTTCTGGCCAGGACCTTTAACGCTGGTACTGCCCAAGAGAGCGCATATTCCGGAAATCGTCAGCGGAGGACTGGACACGGTGGCGGTCAGAATGCCGAGTCACCCTGTTGCCCTGGCCCTGATTGAAGCAGCGGGTTGTCCATTGGCCGCGCCGAGTGCGAATATATCGGGAAAGCCCAGTCCGACCAATGCGGAGCATGTTTGGCGGGATCTGAAAGGGAAGATTCCGTTGCTGATTGATGCCGGATCTTGTACAGTGGGTCTTGAATCGACTGTGCTTGATTTGACCGGGGAACTACCAACGATTTTGCGCCCAGGAGGAATTACGCTTGAACAGCTTCGGGCAGTGCTGGGGAAGGTCGAACTGGACCGCAGTGCTGATCAAGGACAACCGACCGTAGAGCCCAGGTCGCCTGGTATGAAATATAGACATTACGCACCGGAAGGTGAAATCATTTTATTCAGTGGTAGTACCTCTGAAAAAGCTGAAAAAATGACGAAATATCTGAGGAACAAAAACAACGCGGTAAGGACTGCAGTACTGTGTTTGGAAGAAACGGTCGCCAGACTGACCGGAGATACGGCCGGCAAGGCCGATATGATATTTACACTTGGTTCCAGGAATAATCTTGACTCAGCTGCCAGCCGTCTGTTTGAAGGACTGAGACTGTGTGACGAGCAAAACATCGACACCATTCTGGCGGAGGAGATTGCAGAAGAAGGAATAGGGCTTGCATTTATGAACCGTTTGAAGAAAGCAGCTGGCAAAAAAAATTTTGGTCCAGGGAGCAGGTATCCCAATCTGACCGAAACTAAGGAGGAAAACACTTGGAATTAATATGGATCATAGCGGTATCGATAGCACTAGGGATGGATGCCTTTTCCTTCTCGCTTGCTTTAGGAATGATTGGGATCGACAATAAAATAGCGCTGAGATTGAGTGTTGTCGTGGCAGTGTTTCATGTTTTCATGCCGCTTTTGGGTTTGTGGATTGGACAGAAACTTGGATTGCTGTTTGGCAATGTTGCAGTTGGGATCGGAGCTGTCATTTTACTCTGGCTTGGCAGTAAAATGATTCTGGGAGCCATTCGGGGATCGGGAGAAAAAAGCATCCCGAGTTTAAAAGGATTCGGAATTTTTGTTTTGGCAGGAAGCGTCAGCCTTGACGCGCTGAGTGTCGGATTTTCTCTGGGTACGTTTGTCAGTATGATCCTGCCGGCAACCCTGATCATGGGTTTTACCGCAGGCATCATGACAGGAGGCGGAATTCTTCTTGGTCGAAGAATCGGCACCTGGGCCGGCAGCAAAGCGGAAGCCGTCGGTGGCGGCATCTTGTTTCTGATTGGCCTGAGAATGGCCTTCGGTCTTGTTTTCTAAGTTAATTGAATTTTAATTTACTAGTCCGGAAAAGAGGGTATAATGATATCTATGAAAATCTTGTTTGTTTGTACAGGAAATACATGCCGCAGTCCGATGGCAGAAGGTCTTGCCCGCTTATATTTTCCGGAAGGGTATGAGCTTTTTTCGGCTGGTATTCAGGCTTTGGATGGTGATCCCGTCAGTCCGTATGCAGGGGAGATTCTCCAGAAAAAGGGAATTGATGCCCGGCGGCATCGGGCGGTCAGGCTGCAAAAAGATACGCTCGCTGCTGCTGATCTGATCCTGACAATGACCAAAGCTCAGAAAAAAGTATTGTTCGGTATTTATCCGGAATATCAGGATAAAATCATGCAACTCGGAGAATGGGCTGGTTTGGATAAAGAAATTTCCGACCCATGGCTGGGATCTCTGGAAACATACAGGTTCTGTGCGGAAGAAATTGAAGAAATGATCAAAGCTGGAGTACGGCGGTATCGAGGGAATAGTTAGCGCCTGTAAATGCTAGATAAAAAAATGATGATAAAAACTACGGAGTTCAGGAGGCAGAAATGAAAATTGCATTGGGTGCAGATCATGCAGGATATCAGCTTAAGGAGTGCATCAAAGAATTTCTTGCGGAAAAAGGCCACGAGATTCTAGATTGCGGTACAGACAGCGACATTTCCGTTGATTATCCGGAGTATGGCTTCAATGTCGGGAAAGCAGTGATCGAAAATAAAGCGGATTCAGGAATCGTGGTCTGCGGCACCGGAATAGGGATTTCCATTGCAGCCAATAAAGTCAAGGGAATCCGGGCTGCCCTTTGTACCGACAGTTATATGGCCAAGATGGCGAGGCAGCATAATAACGCCAATATCTTAGCACTCGGAGCAAGAGTAATTGGTCAGGGCGTTGCGCTGGATATTGTCGAGACTTTTTTGACGACATCCTTCAGCGGGTGGAAACATGCCAGAAGAGTAGATATGATCAGCGATTTTGAACAGCGATCTTGAACAGCGATCTTAATTTTTTAGGCTGAGGATACTGGCCCAAAAAATAAGAAAGGCGTGAGGGTACTATGGCAGATAAGAAGGAAATGCTTCGGCAAATCAAAGATGAGTGGGAGCATATTCTTCAGGCATTTGAGGATACAGCTGGACTAACGCCTGGACAGCTGCTGGTTGTAGGCTGCAGCACGAGTGAGATTATCGGGGAGAAGATTGGCAAAGCCGGTAGCAAAGAAGTGGCTGATATTCTGTTCGAACCACTTCGGAGATGGGCGGACAAGCTTGGGATTTTTCTGGCGATTCAATGCTGTGAGCATTTAAACCGGGTGCTCATCGTGGAAAGAAAGGTGGCGGACAGGCTGAATTTTGAACCCGTCGTGGTGATACCGTCGCTTTCAGCAGGCGGGGCAATGTCCCTGACTGCCTGGGGGAATTTTTCCGATCCCGTTGCTGTCGAACAGGTTAGGGCTGATGCCGGGATCGATATCGGAGACACGTTGATTGGTATGCATCTTCGTCCGGTCGCCGTTCCGCTAAGGATTGGTGTCCGAAACCTCGGTGCGGCTCATCTTAACCTTGCCAAAACGCGGCCGAAATATGTCGGCGGCCCGAGAGCTTCTTATCCCTGCGACTGAGGAGGCCAGGACAGAAGTTTATATGGCAGCATATGCTAAACAGAATAATTCTAAGGTTGACAAGATACCAGAAAAGGAAACGATATCCTAGTTATTTATGATAGAGGTGGATATTCAGATGGATTACATTCGGAAATATTTAGCGTCCCAGGACCCTGAGGCAGCAAAAGCCATAGAGCTGGAAGAAAACAGACAGGAAAATAAAATTGAACTCATTGCTTCGGAAAACTTTGTCAGCAGGGCAGTTATGGCTGCTCAGGGTTCGGTCCTGACAAACAAATACGCTGAAGGATATCCGGGAAAACGTTATTACGGTGGATGCGAGTATGTTGATATTGTTGAAAATCTGGCCAGGGAAAGGGTCAAAAAACTGTTTAATGCAGAACACGCTAATGTTCAGCCCCATTCAGGAGCACAGGCCAATACAGCAGTTTATTTTGCCATGCTGAATCCTGGGGACACGGTTCTGGGCATGAACTTGTCGCATGGAGGGCATCTTACACACGGGAGTCAGGTCAACATCTCGGGAAAATATTTCAATTTTATTGAATATGGCGTTGATAAGGAAACAGAACGGATCGATTACGACAATCTGCATAAACTGGCGCTTGCCCATAAACCAAAGATGATTGTCGGCGGAGCGAGTGCTTACCCTCGCCAGATTGATTTTAAACGGATCAGAGAAATCGCCGATGAAGTTGGCGCTTACGTGATGATTGATATGGCGCATATTGCAGGTCTGGTAGCAGTCGGTCTTCATCCGAGCCCCATTCCCTATGCGCATTTTGTAACCAGCACAACCCATAAGACCTTAAGGGGGCCAAGAGGCGGGCTTATTCTCTGTAAAGAGGAATTCGGGCCAAAGATCGATAAAGCGATATTCCCCGGAATTCAGGGTGGCCCGCTGATGCATGTGATTGCAGCCAAGGCCGTTGCTTTCGGTGAAGCTCTTCAGCCGGGATTTGTTGAATACCAGCAGCAGATTTTGCAAAATGCCCGGGCATTAGCCAAAGGATTTCTGGCAAGAGGATTTCGTTTGGTTTCAGGCGGTACGGACAACCATTTGCTGCTGCTGGATGTCAGACGCAAGGGGCTGACAGGCAAAGAAGCTGAAACACGGCTGGACAGTGTCGGCATTACCGTGAATAAAAATACGATCCCGTTTGATCCTCAGGGGGCCAATGTAACGAGCGGTATACGGATCGGTTCGCCTGCGGTCACGACCAGAGGGTTGAAGGAAGCCGAGATGGATCTGATCACTGAGGCGATTGACCTGACGCTGACTGCCGGCAGTGATGCTTCAAGAATTGCCCGGGCCGAAGCGATTGTCAAAGATATTTGCGGAAGATTTCCTTTGTATAAGTAACCTAACCTACGTTACGGCTATTGATCAATGCTTAAACGAATCCGCCTATATCGTTCCAAGAGTCGGAGATGCTGGGGACAGACTGTTTGGAACAAAAGAATAAACAACAGAGAAGAAACAGAAAATGAACAGAAAAAGATCCTAATAGATATAATGACAGCAGAGTCTGGCACGAGTATACTAAAAATAGAGAATTATCTTAGCAGACAAAAATTCAATGTACTTTTTGGCGAAGGAAAGCGGAATGCGGGGAGTAGTGTGATGAAAAATCAAACCAGGCCAGCGTGGGACGAATATTTCCTTGATCTTGCCCAGCTGGTGGCCAGGCGGTCAACCTGCTTAAGGCGCAATTATGGCGCAGTGATTGTCAAAGACAATATTATTGTTAGCACAGGTTACAACGGCGCTGCCAGAGGGGAACCCAACTGCATTGACATCGGGGAATGTGTCAGGGAACGGTATAATGTTCCCAAAGGGGAAAGATATGAGTTGTGTATGGCGGTTCACGCTGAACAAAATGCGATTATTGCCGGTGATCCCGTAAAAATGCAGGGAGCCACAATTTACATATCCGGCTATGAATTTGATGGGGAACAAGCATCGGGGGAACCCTGTCTGCTGTGCCGGAGAATGATTAAAAATGCAATGATCAAACGGGTTGCTTATCTTGATGAAAACGGTAAAAAAAGAATATTCGCTTCGAAACAAGCGAGTAATAAACCATGGGATGATGGAGCTGTATATAATTGTATATATTTGCGAAAAATGCCTTGGGCGTGTATAATATTTAAGATTAAAGGTCTTTGCGGTCAACGCCTTCAGGCATTGCCCAACAGTGGGGGAAATATTGTGGAATTGAAGCAAAGAAATTATAAGGTCATGACTGTATTTGGAACCAGACCTGAGGCTATTAAGATGGCACCTGTCGTAAAAGCATTAGAAAAGCGGGACGACGTTGACAGCCTGGTTGTTGTTACTGCCCAGCATCGTGAGATGCTGGATCAGGTTGTTAAACTCTTTGATATTGTACCTGATTATGATCTTGATTTAATGAAGCATGGACAGACTCTTGCCACCCTTACCACTGGAGTGCTGACAGGAATAGATGAGATATTGATCAAGGAAAAACCGAATTTGATCTTGGTACAAGGGGATACTACAACTACTTTTGCATCAGCCCTAACAGCTTTTTATCATAAGATCCCGATCGGCCATATCGAGGCTGGTTTGCGAACTGGCCAGAAATATTCTCCCTGGCCGGAGGAAATCAATCGGAAACTTACCAGCGGTTTAGCAGACCTGCATTTTGCACCCACCGAAGTATCGAGAAGTAATCTGCTGCGCGAAGGGGTCGACCCGGAGAATATATTTGTTACAGGCAACACAGTAATCGATGCCTTATTAAGTACCGTTAAGCCGGAATATCAGTTTGCGGATATAGACTTAAACAGGATTCTAGAAGCAAATAAAGATAAACGAATGATCCTAATGACAACGCACCGCCGGGAGAATTGGGGAGAACCCATGCGGCAGATCTATCAGGCGCTGGAAACAGTCCTGCGGGAATTTCCGGATACCTATGTTATATTCCCGATGCATAAGAACCCTACGGTCAGGAAAGTAGTCACGGAGGTCTTAGGAGGCAATGAAAAGGTCCATTTAATTGAACCTTTGGATTACGAACCGTTTGTAAATCTAATGGCGAAGGCCTATCTGATCCTGTCAGACTCCGGGGGGATCCAAGAAGAGGCTCCTTCACTGGGCAAGCCCGTTCTAGTGGTCAGGGATACGACTGAACGGCCTGAAGCTGTCGATTCAGGAACCGTATTGCTGGTTGGGACACAATACAATAAAGTCGCTGAGAGCATTCAGCAGCTGTTAACCGACCAGGATGCTTATGAAAAAATGTCTCAAGCGACAAATCCATACGGGGACGGCAGATCAAGCGCAAGAATCACCCAAATTATTATTGAAAAATTTTCTGATAAAAGATTTTCAGCATCTGATCACGATCACAAGAATTTCTTAATAAAATAAAAAATAATTAAAAAAATGCAAAATGAAAACTCATGATTATGTGAAGGAACGATCAATCCTGATTCTACGCGGTATTTGACGGCAAGTGCAATTGGCATAAATCTTGCAATACATATTACGATGTCATATTATGTTGTCTACGAAAAACCAAAAGATTTGAGGGAACCAGATGGCTGACAAATTTGCAGGTGATGTTGTCAAGTATATGCTATGGGGATCATCAAGTGCCTCTGCTCTTGTTGGCTTGGAAGTAGGAGGATATTTTTTCGGAAATTATTTGGACACTCGTTTTGGCACTGACCCTTTATTTAAGGCAGTTTTGATGATTCTAGGCATTTTGTTCAGTATATTATCTCTAATATTAATTTATTTAAAGTTAGGTAAAACGGATGGAAAATAGCAGGTTTATTCAGATCTTGACGGTTATTCTTTGCATCACTGTTTTAATCGTAATATGGCGAACAGAATTTTATCCCCTTGTCGGTTTATTGATCGGCTATTATACGGGCATAATTAATGTTAAGTGGCTACTTAGGGATGCTCGAAAAGCAATGGACAAAGATAAGAAAGCAGCCCTAAAAACATACTACAAAAGCTTAGTATTCAGGTTGGTAATCATTACATTGGTATTCGCTATTACCGCAAGGTTCCAACCGGAATGGCTTTATTATGTGGCTATAGGAATGATGATTGGTATTGTTATCCCTATAATTGTAGCAAGACATCAACTAAGGAAAATGAAAGGTGGTGAAAATTAAATGCATGATACCGTACTATGGGTATTGGGAAATGGCACTGTGCATGCGAAGACACTGATTATGACTTGGGTCACGATGATACTTCTTTTGGGTTTTGTCTTTCTTTGTAAGCGCAATCTGACAAGTGGAACGCCCGGAAAACTTCAAAATCTTTTGGAATGGATCATTGATTTTGTCAGGGGCCTTATCTCTGATAATATGAACTATAAAAAAGGATCGTCATTGCTCGGGTATCTTCTTTCCCTTATTTTGTTTGTATTTTTTGCGAACATGATTGGCTTGATTCCCAATATATTTGCACCCTTACTCGATCACGTACACTTTGCTAGAATCAATGAGATGTTTGGCGGAGCAATTTTCAGTGCGCGAACAACAACGTTTTCGTCGCCGACAGCAGATGTTAATACGACTTTTGCGTTGTCTACAATAACGATTGTTTTAGTATTGGTCTATGGACTCAAATATAAAGGTGCGCACTATTTCAAACACTTTCTTGAACCCTATCCGCCTTTTGCGATCCTTCATATTATTGACTTTGTCGCCAAGCCTTTGACCTTAGCTTTCCGGCTATTCGGCAATATTTATGCTGGAGAAATCCTGATTGCAGTCATTCTCATGATCCCGGGTATATTTGCCTTTGGCGGAGTTATTCCGATGCCATTCTGGCTTGTTTTCTGCGTATTTATCGCAGTAATCCAATCCTATGTTTTTACAATATTAACGGTGGCCTATGTCGGCCAAGCTATCGAAGAGTCTCACTAACAACGGTATTATTTCAGAGCTAAAAAGAAGCAATCTGAAATCAATAAATACAAAATGAATTAATTTAAGGAGGAAATTTAATATGGATATCACTGCTGCTGCGTTGATAGGTACTGGTATTGCTGCCGCGGGTGCGGCCATTGGAGCTGCTATGGGTAATGGAAACGTTGTTGCCAGCACAATTGATGGAATTGCACGTCAACCTGAAGCCAGAGGAACTTTAATGAGCACCATGTTTATTGGTATTGCGCTGGTTGAGATTCTTCCCCTCTTGTCCATCATCATGGCTCTGTTAATGTTCTTTACGAAGTCCTGAGGTGTACTTCAGTAAAATGCAACAATTGAATGACGTTACTGTATTAATCTACTGCTCAAAATAGAGAGGAGGGGGAATATCGCTTGAATCCCTTCGTAATAGGTTTTACCAATTCGATTGCCTCAGCGGCTGCTGGTCCTACGACAAATAGCCCGTTACATTTTGACTACACATATTTTGTTCAGCTTCTTTCATTTTTGCTTTTAGTTTGGATCCTGAAAAAGTTTGCTTGGACACCAATCATGAATATGATGGAAAAACGCCGTCAGGGTATTGAAAATAACCTGGCCCAAGCCGAACAGGAGAGAAAAGAAGCTGAAAGAATCCGGCTGGAATACCAACAGGAAATGCGTCAAGCCCGTCAGCAAGCTCAGGAAATTATTGAGAAGGCTACCAAGAGCAGCGAGCTGCGTGCGGAAGAAATTATCCTGGAAGCCCGTAAGGAAACCGAAAAGCTCAAACAGTCGGCCTTGGCCGACATTGGACGGGAACGCGACAGGGCAATTGCCGATGTTAAAGCTCAGGTAGCCGATATGTCCGTAGCCGTTGCTGAAAAAATCATTCGCCACAAACTGGATATCACGGGTCAGGAAGCTCTCATTGAACAATTTATTCAAGAGGTAGGGGATCGGCCATGTTAAACGGCGCTCTCGCACATCGCTATGCGCAGGCTCTTTTTGAATTAGCTATTGAGATGTCTGTCCTCGATCAAATCGATAAAGAGCTGCATGATTTGGCGGAAATTGTAGCCCAAAATAATGAGCTGAAAGTTTTGCTGAACCATCCCAATATTGAAGCAGAAACCAAAAAGAAGGTCCTGGCGAAGATACTTGATGACACTGTTTCTGACATGACCAGTCATTTTGTTTATCTGTTGATTGATCGCAGGAGACAGAATCTCCTCAGCCTGGTTCAGCGTGAATTTGCACGTCTGGCCAATGAAGCACGCAACTTAATCGAAGCAAAAGTTACCAGTGCCACAGCACTGACTCCGGCGCAAGAGGAAAAACTCAAAGAAATGATTGCCAGATCTACTGGCAAGAATGTTCGTTTACTTTCCGAAGTAAATCCGACATTGATCGGTGGAGCCAAACTTCAAGTGGGAGATCGTGTGATGGATGGCTCAATTACAACCGCATTGTCTAAAATACGTGATGAATTGAAAAAAACATCGTTAAAACCTCAGCAGGAAGTAGGGGTGAACTAAAAGGATGAATTTACGTCCCGAAGAAATTAGTTCTATTATTAAACAGCAAATCGAGCGTTATGAATCAGCCCTCGAAGTCGTTGATGTTGGTACCGTTATCCAGGTAGGTGATGGTATTGCGCGTGTTTATGGCTTGGAGAAGGCAATGTCCGGTGAGCTTCTGGAGTTCCCTGGCGGTATATATGGGATGGCCATGAACCTGGAAGAGGACAACATCGGCTGCGTTATCCTGGGACCTTATGCTGCGATTAAAGAAGGCGACCAGGTCAAGCGTACCGGCAGGATCGTGGAAGTACCGGTAGGAGAAAGCTTAATTGGCCGCGTTGTCAACGTTCTTGGACAACCTGTCGATGGCAAAGGGGAGATCATTCCAGCCGGATATCGTCCGATAGAATCAGATGCTCCCGGTGTAGTCGACAGAAAAAGAGTAAATGAACCGCTGCAGACCGGTCTGAAGTCGATTGACTCCATGGTGCCAATCGGCCGCGGACAACGTGAGCTGATTATTGGTGACCGCCAGACAGGTAAGACCGCGCTGGCCGTAGACACCATTATTAATCAAAAAGGACAGAATTGTATCTGTATTTATGTGGCTATCGGTCAGAAACAGTCGACCGTAGCCAGTGTTGTGAAGAAGCTGGAAGAGCATGGCGCGATGGAATATTCGATCGTTGTCATGGCGACAGCTTCCGACCCGGCTCCGATGCTTTATATTGCACCGTATTCTGGTTGTGCGATTGGCGAGTATTTTCGGGACAAAGGTCAGCATGTTCTGGTGGTCTATGATGATCTCTCCAAACAGGCGGTTGCTTATCGCGAACTGTCGCTCTTGTTGAAACGTCCGCCCGGACGTGAAGCTTATCCCGGCGACGTTTTCTATCTCCATTCCCGTTTGCTGGAACGTGCGGCTAAGCTGTCCCCAGAAAAGGGAAGCGGCTCACTGACAGCGCTGCCGATCATTGAGACTCAGGCCGGTGACGTTTCCGCGTATATCCCGACGAACGTTATTTCCATCACCGACGGTCAGATATTCTTGGAATCAGACCTGTTCTTTTCCGGTTTCCGTCCTGCCATTAACGTCGGTATCTCGGTATCGCGCGTTGGAGGAGACGCTCAGATCAAGGCCATGAAACAGGTAGCCGGTCAGCTCCGTCTGGATCTGGCAGCTTATCGCGAATTAGCGGCTTTTGCCCAATTTGGATCTGATCTGGACAAAGCGACTCAAGCCAGACTTAACCGCGGCCAAAAAACCATGGAGATCCTGAAGCAGGGACAATATCAGCCGATGCCGGTCGAAGAGCAGATCATCGTCATCTTCGCGGCGACTAAAGGTTATATCGATGATGTCCCAATGGAAAGAATGAAAGAATTCGAACAGGAACTTCTCCGCTTCATGCGTACGACTCAGATCCCTGAGAAAATTCGTACGGAGAAAGCTCTTTCCAACGAGCTCATGAAAGAAATCGGCGATGCCATCAATGAGTTCAAGCAAGGCTTTTTAGCTTAGAAAGAGTAGGTGAATGAAGTGGCAGGAGTACGCGATATTCGCAGACGGATCCGTAGTGTAGCCAATATGCAGCAGATTACCAAAGCCATGAAGATGGTAGCTGCCGCCAAATTACGGAAGTCTCAGGAAAAAGTCATCGCTTCCCGCCCATATGCCAAACAGCTTCAGAGTGTCCTAGCCCGTCTTGTTCAGAACCAGGCGGAGGCAAGGCATCCGCTTCTGGAAAAACGTCCAGTGGAGAAAGTGGGATATATCCTCGTAACGTCAGACCGAGGTCTGTGCGGAGGGTTTAATACCAACTTGAATCGTATGACCAGGAGTCTGCTTGATGAAAAGACGGACGTTCAAGCCGGTTTGGTAGCAGTAGGCCGGAAAGGCATTGATTTTTTTACCAGACGTAATATTGAAATCATTACACAGTTTACTGGATTGGGCGATAGCCCCAATTATAGCCAAGCCAAAGGCATTGCTAAAGATGTCATTGGGTTATATACCCGCGGCGAATTAGATGAGGTTTACCTCGTTTATTCCAAATTCATTTCGGTTCTGTCTCAGGAACCAACCGCTATCAAATTACTGCCGATTGAACCATCCGCAGAAAAGGCCAGTGGCAGCTATATCTTCGAGCCTGAACCCCAGCAAATGTTGGATAAATTACTCCCCAGCTATGTTGAAAGTCAGATTTTCAGCGCCCTCCTGGAAAGCAAGGCGAGTGAAATGGGGGCAAAAATGACGGCGATGGATTCAGCAACGGAAAATGCCAAAGAAATGATTGGCAAGTTGACTTTAATGATGAACAGAGCCCGTCAGGCAGCGATTACCAAGGAAATTTCTGAAATTGTAGGGGGAGCTGCGGCTCTGGAGTAGCTGCTTTTCGTACCTTATCAAAGGAGGTTGCAAGCTTGTGTCAAAAATAGGTAAAGTAATTCAAGTCATGGGTCCGGTTGTAGACATCGAATTTGATTCCGATGCCCTGCCGGAAATTTATAGTGCGATTGTCATTCAAAACGAAGTAAAGAACTCCAAACTGACTTTGGAAGTTGCCCAGCATCTAGGCAACGACACCGTGCGTTGTATTGCGATGTCGTCCACCGACGGTCTGACCAGGGGTGTAGAAGCCGTGAACACCGGTGCACCGATCACTGTCAGCGTCGGTACTGAAACATTGGGGAGAATGTTCAATGTCTTGGGAGAACCGATCGACAATCTACCCGATGTGAACACGGAACTAAAATTCCCGATTCATCGTAAAGCACCACCGTTTGTCGATCAGGAAACCACAGATACGATGCTGGAAACAGGGATTAAAGTAGTCGATCTGCTGGCACCATATGCTAAAGGCGGTAAGATTGGTCTGTTCGGCGGTGCTGGCGTAGGCAAGACCGTTCTGATCCAGGAGCTCATTAATAATATCGCAACCCAGCACGGCGGTATTTCCGTATTTGCCGGCGTTGGTGAACGTACCCGTGAAGGGAATGACCTCTGGAATGAAATGAAGGAATCCGGCGTTATTAACAAGATGACCATGGTGTTCGGTCAGATGAACGAACCCCCCGGTGCCCGCTTAAGAGTAGGACTGACCGGTCTTACCCAGGCTGAATTTTTCCGTGATGAACAGGGACAGGACGTGCTCCTCTTCGTCGATAACATTTTCCGCTTTACCCAAGCCGGATCTGAGGTGTCCGCACTCTTGGGCCGTATGCCGTCGGCGGTAGGCTATCAGCCGACCCTGGCTACGGAAATGGGCAACCTGCAGGAACGCATCACTTCAACGAAGAAAGGTTCCATCACCTCCGTTCAGGCTATTTATGTGCCGGCGGATGACTTGACGGACCCCGCACCGGCTACGGCCTTTGCGCATTTGGATGCCAAAACGGTTCTTTCCCGTTCGATTTCTGAAATGGGTATTTACCCGGCGGTGGACCCGCTGGATTCCAGTTCCCAGATCATGACCCCGGACATCGTTGGCCAGGAGCATTACGAAGTTGCCCGCGAAGTGCAGAAGATCCTGCAGCGTTATAAAGAGCTTCAGGATATTATTGCGATTCTTGGTATGGACGAGCTCAGCGAAGATGACAAACTTCTTGTTAACCGAGCCCGCCGCATTCAGATTTTCCTTTCCCAGCCGTTTAGTGTAGCCGAGGCCTTCACCGGCATGAAAGGCAAATACGTACCGGTCAAAGATACGATTCGGAGCTTTAAAGAAATCTGCGAAGGTAAGCACGATAGTCTGCCTGAAGAAGCGTTCCGGTATGTCGGAACGATCGAAGAGGCGGTTGAAAAAGCGAAACAGTTGGGAGCTGTATAACCATGGCTGGAACGTTTAACTTTGTTGTCGTGGCACCTGCCGGCGAAGTTCTGAATACGGAAGTTGAATTTATCCTGGCACCCGGAGCGGAAGGAGAACTCGGTATCTTAGCCAACCATTCTCCACTCATTGCCAACCTGGTAATCGGGGTCGTCCGCTATACGCAAAACGGCAAAAGTGGAAAAAATGGCAATTGGCGGCGGATTTTTGGAAGTTGTCCAGAACAAGGCAACGATCCTGGCCGACACCGCCGAGCTTGCGGAATCTATCGACGTCGCGAGAGCAGAGGCGGCCAAAGAGCGCGCTGAAAAACGCCTCGGTGAAAAACAGGCCGAGACGGACATCATCCGAGCGGAGGTTGCCTTGAAAAGAGCTGTCGCTAGGCTCAGAGCGACAGAAAAATAGCCTTGGGTTCAAAAGTAAAAAGGATGCAGCGATCATATTGCTGCATCCTTTTCTTATCTTGTCTTGCCTGGTCATAATCTATTCCGCATTTATTTTAGAAATTTGTCAATAGCATCATTCAGTTTGTCGATGACTTCGGTATTGTTTTCCTCATAAGCATGAACCAAACAGTGATTGATATGGTCACTCAAGATGACTTTACCGGTATTGTTAAGTGCGGAGCGGACAGCCGACAGTTGTATCAGTATTTCACTGCAGTCTACTTCATCGTCAACCATTCTTTTTATACCTTCCAGATGGCCGATTACTCTGGCCAAGCGATTTAAGACATTTTTCTTGTTTGGATGGGAATGGGCATGGAGATGCTTATGCTCAAGGCTGTTGTTTTCCATTAAAGTGGCTCCCTTCTGATGAGTACCTGTAAGAAAATTGATATATAACATTTTACCATGAAAAGGCTTCTGGCAACATAGCTAGAAGAATCTAAAAAATCTAAAAAAATCTCTTATGTTTTGGGAATCTCCACTTTGGTCAAACTATTAATAGTTGATGACATTTGAATTAAAGACAGGAATGACAACTAAAAATCAGTAAGCTGGAGTGAGAGAGCGTGTCTGGAAAAAAGACCTTGCTTTGTTTGTTCATATCCCTGACCATTATCGTCTTATCAGGATCAGCAGCCGGGATTGCCAGTAGCATTAAAGCCCAAAGCAATCCTGACAGAAATCTTGTGCTGCTTCTTCATTCGGGACTTGCATCTTGCCAAAATGCCCGGGTAAAATATATTATCTGGACGGAAGATAGCAGCAGTCAGAAGGAAATAGAAAATGTTTTGCAGTCAAGCGGCTTGCTGTGGAATAAAGCTGTCCTGAGCGACTTTGCCAACAGAACGGCCTATCAGTACAGCGCAGAGCTGGAAATTAATCAAGACCAGGAAGGTGATGTTCTCAACACGTATGAAGTACTGAACCTTCGATTATCCAGCCGGGAAACAAAAGTATACCTTGAAGAAAGCGTTGATCAGGAAATTGATATCCAACGTTATTTTAAAATGAACATTGTCAGCATTATTCAACAAACGGATATTCCATCGCTGTATGCTCTGTCCGGTTATACCTGGGGATCAGGCCAGGGTATTAAAGCCGGGAAGGATACAATCAATATACAGGCGGTGACCAGAAAATCCGGAGATAATGGTGGAAGGACTGTACTTGCGCTGCCGGCACTCCTCGAGGAAGTATAGTATACAATAACTTTAAGGTTGACATAGTACGAATAAGTTTTCTTTCCTGCTTGCAGGAAAACAGACCGGTAGAAAAGAACTATTACTGTTGAAATGGAAAACCGGATATGGGATGATTAATACTGGATTGTTTGGACCGGATCATGATATAATCGTAGTTTAGAAATAGGTCAGGAGATGACAATAATTTGAGCAAATTTGTTGTGACAGGCGGAAGAGAACTGGAAGGGAAAGTGGATGTCAGCGGGGCAAAGAACGCCATATTACCGATCATTGCAGCAAGTCTGCTGACTTCAGATAAGATTATTTTGGAGGAAGCCCCCGATCTGCTCGACGTTCAAGTCATGGGGCAGGTTATCGAATCTCTGGGGGGAAAGGTTAAAAGAAAGAACAAGAAATTACATATTGAAAACAGGGATATCGAAAACATAGAGGCTCCTTACGATCTTATATCCAAAATGCGAGCATCCATATTTATTATGGGTCCTTTGCTTGCTCGCAAGGGCAGAATCAGGATTTCTCATCCCGGTGGATGCGCAATCGGGTCCAGACCGATCAACTGGCATATTAAAGGTTTGGAGCTGCTGGGAGCCCAGGTCCGTATGGATAATGGTTTTTTGGACGTTTCGGCCTCCAGACTGAAAGCGGCAAGAATATATCTGGATTTTCCGAGCGTTGGAGCAACCGAGAATATCATGATGGCTGCAGTAAACGCTGAGGGTACGACCATTGTTGAGAATGCTGCTCAGGAACCCGAAATTGTTGATCTCGCCAATTTTATCAATGAAATGGGTGGTAAAATCCGCGGCGCAGGCACAAATATCATTAACATTGAAGGGGTCAAAGAACTTCATGGAACCACGCATACGATTATACCGGACAGGATCGAAGCAGGAACATACATCTTGATGGCTGCGGCCTGCGGCGGGGAAGTCTTGGTGCGGAACGTCATCCCTGTCCACTTGACTTCGCTTTTGGCCAAACTTGATGAAGCCGGCGTGGTATATAAAGAGGAAGATGACGGCATAAGAGTCATTGGCAAAGGGAACTATCATGCCGTAGACATTAAGACCCAAGTGCATCCGGGGTTTTCAACCGATTTGCAGGCGCCGATCATGGCGATGCTTACACGGGCCCATGGAACTTCAATGGTTACAGAGACCGTTTTTGAAAACAGATTCATGCATGTCGAAGAACTGAAAAGAATGGGCGCAGATATCCGGATTGAGGGCAGAAGTGCGATTGTCCAGGGAGTGGAAAACCTTCATCCCGCTACCGTAAGTGCGAGTGATTTGCGGGCCGGAGCGGGCCTTGTTCTGGCAGCACTGACGGCCAATGGCACCTCGGAAATCAGAGAGATCCATCATATTGAAAGAGGTTATGAATACCTTGAAGTTAAATTAAGGGGTATTGGTGCCAATATCACGAAAGAAGAATAACCGACTTCGTTTGTATCATATCGCTGCCCTCCTGTGCATACAAATAGGATATGCTTGTACTGCGCAGGAGGCCAAAACGTGAGTAAAAGAATGAAAACAATAACGGCCGCTGTCATGGCCGTTATCTTTTTTGTAGGAATACTGCCCGTGCTTATCAGTTGGTTTGGGGGTGGAGACCAGGACGATCCGGGAATACCGGTAAGGGTTAAACTGGCAGACGGCCAGATCAGAGCAATACCCATAGAGGAATACCTGGTCGGGGTAGTTGCAGCCGAAATGCCTGCCCAGTTTGAAGCAGAGGCGTTAAAGGCCCAGGCTGTTGCCGCCAGGACCTATGTACTGAAAAGGATGGAATCCGCTGCGGGCAGCGACTTTGATGTGGACACCACTGTCAATACGCAGGCCTGGAATACCAATGAAGAAATGCGGACAAAATGGGGAATCATCAACTACTGGAAATACCAGCGCAAAATTGCAGATGCGGTTAAAGCTACACGGGGGAAGGTTGTTACGTATCAGGGAAAAATGATTAATGCGTTTTTCTACAGCAGCTGCGGCCGGAAAAAGACTGAGCAGGCTGGAGACGTTTGGAGTACTGATCTGGATTATCTCAAAAATGTGCCGTCCGGGGAAAGTGATTCACTACGGTTCGTCAAACATCAGATCTTTCAGTGTGCTGAATTTTATCAGCTTCTTGGTTTCACCCAGATCCCGGAAAAGTTTTCGGACAGCGATGTCATCTTGATTGAAAGGACGAAAGCCGGACGGGTAAAGACACTGGCTGTCAGAAACAAAGTTTTCAAGGGAACGGAACTGCGGAGCAAGCTTCAGCTTTCCTCAACCGATTTTGAATGGGAGACCCGCGGAACAGAAATTGAGTTTGTTACGTACGGCAAAGGACACGGAGTCGGAATGTCACAATACGGGGCCAATGACCTGGCTCTAAAAGGCGAATCGTACATGGAAATCCTGGGACATTATTATCAAGGGACAAAACTTGAAAAGATTTACTGATACCGGACCGGAGACTGCACAGTTCATCCCCGTTTGGGATTCAGACACAAAGTGGATGCCGTCACTACCGATTTGCTGCTAGCTCCGGATAAACCAATAGATCTCGAGCTTCTGGACTTCTGCAGGATCTGCAAAAAATGTGCTGAAAATTGCCCAAGCCCAAGCAATTACCCTGGACGCGGATCAATCGAGCATAACGGTTACCTTCGCTGGAATAGTGATATGAAGAAGTGTACTATATTCAGGGCAACCAACGAAGATGGTGTTTTCTGCGGGCGTTGCATGAAGGTCTATCCGTGGAACTCGAAAGAGGATTCCTGGTTCCACGAAGCAGGAATTTATATTGGAAGCCATGGCGAGGCTTCTGCCAAATTTCTTAAGTCAATTGATGATATGTTTGAATATGAAAAAGATTCTATGGGGTCGGTTGCCTCGGAATCTCAGGTCAAAATAGTAAATGGGGCAATACCAAAGGCATAAATACCTTCTTGTTTAATGCTTTTCTCAAAGATCAGAAACAGGGGAAGACCATACTGAAAGGCCATAGCGGGTTTGATTTAGGAAAAAGGCGGCCTGCCTGCAAATCAGTGTACATTATTTACCAGTAAGGGACATCCTCTTTAGGATGTCTTTTTCATTTGTACCAGCATATAAATGAACTAAAACATTGCAGGTACAAAGGGGAGAGGGAGAGTGCAGGAACATATCAAAAGAAGAGCTTTGGACATTGGCAACTATATTATAGAATCGAGCTGTACAGTGCGGCAGACCGCGCAAATATTTGGGGTATCCAAGTCGACGGTACATAAAGATGTAACGGAAAGATTGCCGTTGATTAACAAACGACTTTCCTCTCAGGTCAAGCATGTCCTTGAAAGCAATAAAGCCGAGAGGCATATTCGGGGAGGAGAAGCAACCAAGAAAAAATATATGCATACGGAGGATTAGCTCCTAAAAGACAGACAGAAAAATAGGTCGCAAAAAACGGAAAGAAAGAGGAAAACATAAAATTACATCGAATAATATGAGCAAAGTTATAAAAAGAATCTCCCCTCCAGGGAGATTCAATTTTGGCTGCCGCCCGGCATGTAAATGCTTGGCGTCTGCCAGGTTTTTCTTATTTTCATGGGACAAGCCAATAGAATCGTGAAGTGAAAGGGGCAGCACCTGATGTTTGGGACTGATCTTGGGATCGATTTAGGCACGGCGAGTGTTCTGGTCTATGCACAAGGCAGGGGTATCGTTTTGCACGAGCCTTCGGTCGTTGCGATTGATAAGAACACAGGTAGAAGAATTGCGGTCGGCGAAGAGGCCAGAATGATGCTTGGCAGGACTCCCGGAAGCATTATGGTCATCAGGCCGATGAGGGATGGCGTCATTGCAGATTATCAGACCACCGAAATCATGCTGAAATATTTACTCAAAAAAGCGGGAATAAAAAACTGGCCTTTTATTAAAAATAGAGTTGTTGTCTGTATACCGTCCGGAGTCACCGAAGTTGAAGAAAGGGCTGTAAAACAAGCCGCTATGAAAGCCGGTGCCGGACAGGTCAAAGTAATTGAGGAACCTTATGCAGCTGCCCTGGGGGCCGGTATGGACATATACGGCCCCGAAGGAAACATGGTCGTCGATATCGGCGGTGGAACGACAGATATTGCAGTAATCAGCCTGGGAGGGGTCGTAACCAAAAAAAGCATCCGCATGGGCGGGGATAAACTGGATGAATCGATTATCAGGTTTATTCGCAGAGAATTCAATTTGATGATCGGAGAAAGAACGGCGGAAGATATCAAGATCAAAGTCGGCTGCGCCGTTCAGGAAGGAAAAGCAGACAACACGGAGATCGATGTCAGAGGAAGAGATCTCATCACCGGACTCCCGAAGACCATCATGGTAGATTCAAAAATGACGTATAAAGCGATGGAAGAATCGCTGGAAGTGATTGTAGCCGGAGTTAAAGATGTTTTAGAGCGTACACCGCCGGAACTTGCTGCGGATATTATGAACAGGGGAATCGTACTTACCGGCGGAGGATCGATGGTAAATTCCCTGGATCTGAGGATTTCTAAGGAGACGGGACTCATTGTGACCCTTGCCGATCATCCGATTTCCTGTGTCGCTTTAGGGACGGGCAAAGTCCTTAAAAACAGTTTCAAGTGAGAATCCCGGGGACAAAAATGAAACAATTGGAAATATTGGGAACGCGTATTGATCCGGCTAGTTTGCAGGACTGCCTTGAAACTATCAAAAATACGATTTTGCTGGGGCAGCAACTCCGGATTGTGACCGCAAATCCCGAATTAATTTACAAAGCTGAACATGACGCCAATCTCCTAGCAGTCATCAATTCAGCCGGTCTTGTCGTACCGGATGGGGTCGGCGTAGTTTGGGCTGCCCGGAAACTTGGCCTTCCAGTCAAAGAAAGAGTAACCGGCATCGACCTGACAGCAGGGATATTAAGGGAAAGCAACCGTCACGGATGGAGAGTATTTCTGTTGGGCGCGAAGCCGGGCATTACAGAAAAAGTTATTCGGCAGCAGAGCCTGCGGTACCCGGGGATAGCGTTGGCGTGTCATCATGGTTTTTTTACGCAGGCAGAAGAGCCGGAGGTCATCCGGCAGATCCGTCACTTTGCACCGGATATTCTTTTGGTTGGCTTGGGTGCCCCCAAACAGGAATACTGGAATCATGAACACGCAGGGCTGGCTAAAGTAAGTATGGGTATCGGGGGGTCATTCGACGTACTGTCCGGAGAAGTGAAACGTGCCCCCGGGGTATTTCGGGAATCCGGACTGGAATGGCTTTACCGGCTGATCAGCGAACCGGGCCGGATAAAAAGGCAAGTTGTACTTCCACTGTACCTTCTAAGGGTTCTGAAACAGAAATATTTCCCGGAATCTGATAAATAAAAACGGTTCATATCGGTTAATCTTGACCGGATGATTCTAATAGGGAATAAATATGATTCTAATCGATTAGGAAAATAACTCACTCAGATAATATACGAAAGCTAAGTGACCGTTTACAGCGCACTTAGCTTATTATTTTTTCATAAAAAGTTATTGTATCCTGAACCATTTTTTCAATGGAAAACAGGCTGGCCTTTTGCCTAGCCCTGGCAGTCATTTCGGCAGAAAAAGCCCTGTCCTTGAGCACCTTGCTGCAGGCCAGCGCCATCGCCGCAGGGTCAGCCGGCGGAACGAGCAGGGCTTCCTTGTGGTCTTCCAGAAGTTCAGGGATCCCGCCGACCTTGGAAGCTATAATCGGGATTCCGGCTTGAGCGGCTTCCAGTAAAACTAGTCCCATTCCTTCGCTCAGAGAAGGAAATACAAACAAATCCATTGCCGGCAGGGCCTGCCAGGCTGAAGGCAGGTAGCCGGTCAGCGTAAATGAAAGTCCGGAAAGCTTCAGTTGTTCGGTCAGTTGATTATGAAGAGGACCTTCACCAATGATGAGCAGATGAAGGTCAGGGATTTCCGCAGTAAGCAGTTTCATCGCTTCAATCAGGTAAAACTGCCCTTTCACCGGGTGCAGACGACCAATCGTTCCGATGACAAGACAATGATCCGGGATTGACCATTGTTCACGGAAGGCTTTGAGCATTTGGTCTGGTTGAGTGAATGAAAATATTTCACTACCGTTATAGATCACGTTCACCGGCAAAGTTAATCCTTTCCTGTTCAGTCGGATGGCAGCGGATTGGCTGAGACTGACGGATACCGCAATAATGCCGGCAGACCAGTGCAGGGTGAGATTATCGACCCAGAGAGAAATCCTGCCTTTGAGGGAAGACGGATAATCGTATTCCGGCAGGCTGTGGATGGTTGAAATGCAGGGGATCTTGGTGAGTCTCGCGACGGTCCGCCCCAGAAGGTTAGCCCTTGTGCCATGGGCATGGATTAACGCAATCTTATGTTTGCGGCAGAAAGCAATAATGGTAGGCAAAGGGGAGAGGTCAAAAGGGAACTGCATGGGGAATATTTCAGACGGGATGCCGAAAGACTGTGCGCATGGTGCCAGCGCGGAGCCCTTGGTCAGACAACCCAGAAAAGGATTTACGCTTTGCCTGTCCAGATTTTTCAGGAGATTCAGAACGTTCTGCTCAGCCCCTCCGATCTCGCCGCCTCCAATCAGATGAAGAACATTAATCGACATAGATTGCCTCCTCCAAAGCCTTTGGCATAATATTTCTCTGCTGTTATAAATATGATAGAGAAATATGATTGGACTTGCAAGTCCTGCGGAGGATTAAGGTGAATTATGGGAGGACAGAAAATTTCCTAAGTGTGTTTATGTTTTTGGGTATGATATGCCACGGGATTTTTTTTATCCGAGAGTGGCTTGTCCTGGGTGCTGTCTTGATATTCTACACGATTGCTCACTGGAAACAAGTTTGTCTTACAACTATCGCCGCCAAAAAAAAATTTCGGAATCCGGTGAGCATTTTTTTGCTGCTGAGCCTTTTTTCGCTGGTGGGACTATTCAGTCCAGTCAGGGCAATTGATGGCTGGCTGGAAGCGTTCCGCTGGCTGGTATATTTATCTGCCTATTTGTGGGGAATACAGCTGGCGGCTGCCGGGGGGGCAAATAGGTTTTTAAACAGAATGATATGGTTGACAATTTTGGCGGTGGTACTGTCCTGGCTGCCCGGAAGTGAGAATATCTGGCTGCCGCCTGGCCCGCCGGAAGAAGGGCGCTATGCCTTCTGTTTCGGATATCCGAATTCTGCTGCAGCTTTTCTTGGGTGCCAATTAATGGTAATATTGATAAAAAGGGGATTTAACCCATTTTTCTTGCTGCTGCTGGGAATAAGTATCCTATCCACTGGATCAAGGGCTTCGATACTGCTGCTTTTGTTGTTTATCCCGATTCTATTGCTAAAAAAAAGAGCTTTAACTCAAAAAAATATTATAAATATGGATAGCATCAGAACTGTAACCGAAAAGCGTTCTCAGGCGTCAGTCAGAATAATACTTCTTGCTTGTTTGATCATTGTCCTATACCCTGCAGTTTCGAGTATACAGGTGCCATTCAGCCATTTAAGTTCCTGGACGTATACCAGCATGGCGGAAAGAATTACGTATTATGCTGATAGTATCCGGCTTGCCAGAGATGCATATTTTCTGCCGCGGGCGGGAGGATGGCTCGGTTTTCCCTTTATTCAGACCACCCCTTATTGGACATTGGATACCCATTCTTCATTTTGCCGGGTGCTTTTAAATCAGGGGATCATTGCTCTTTTGTTATTAATGCTTTGGGCACGGCAAGGATTCAGGAGTTTTGTCCAGGACCTTTGGAATGGAGATGACCTTGGAACGATCTGTACGAAAGCAGCAGCTCTATTTTTGGGACTGCACAGCCTGATTGATGTGGATATGTCTTTTGGGATTATCGGCATCTTATTCTGGCTGCTGGTCGGGCTCAATACCGGGGAAAAAACAGAAAATCAGGACAAGATCAGAACCGCCTTGCTTAGCTGAAGCATATGATAGAAATAATCAGAAGAATTAATGATTATACGGCAAAGGCAGGTCAGGCACATGATGCTTATTTATGGTGTATTGGCGGTAGGTTTGATTATTCTTTGGTTATGGGCAGGACAATATGAGTGGGAGCTTCCGGATGCCCTGTCTGAACGGATTGAGGCCTTTAGAACAAACAACACGCGGCAGGTGAAGACAATCACTGACAATGCGGTTTTGGCTATTGAGGCCAAGGAATTTGACCATGAGGATATTGAAAAAGAAATTTATATGGTCAGAAAAACACGAAACAGGCAGGAGGGAATAATTGTCAGCATAGATTTGTCGCAGGAGAATGCCAATCTTCCTAAAGACGAGCAGGAAAGAACCAAGACCCGTCTGGAAAGACGTTTTCCTGGCCTGACGGTTCAATATACTCAGAAAGGATAAGGACAAAAGCGTGCTTTTTTACATATTAGCCAAAGACAATGGAGAATTCTGTTTTTCTCCGCTGCCTTCTGCGGGCCTAATCCTGGGAGGGTGGACGAGGTATTTGAGCCCGGGGTTACCGCTAGGAAAGCTGCTGGCCGTCACTGCAGGGCTGCCTGATAAAAAACCAACGACACAACCAGCCACGCAGCCATTTTCACCAGCTCTGCCATCAGCACCAGTTATAGACAGGGACTTTGAAAACAGGCTTGCCCAAAAGCTAACAAATCGAATGAAAAAAGAAAATATGGGCGTTCAAGAAAAGGTTCGGTGGCAGGATATCAGCCGGGAGGCCTTGCCGGAGGCATTCAATATCGAAGTGCTGCAGAATGAAACCGTGTACCAAAAATTCCTGAGAATAGCGGAGGGCAGGCAACTCGCCGAAAATGAGTTTCGGATTGTGGAGAAGAAGCTCGGCGTTAGTACGAAGGAACTTCTGGGCTTCATGCAAAAAGCTGTGCAGAGCGGAAATGCAGAGTGGCTGCCGATTTTTGAACAGGTTCGATCCAGGTATTTCTGCCGGCGCTGCGGAAGCAGTCATTATGAAGAATGGCCATCACTGTATGGCGATACATATACCTGCCTTGACTGTCGGGAAATTGGACCGCTCAATTCTCTGCAAATTCTTTTTAGGCTCCATTCCGTCGATGTTCCGGGTCAAACACAGGTGGATACGGATAAGTGTAAACCAGATCAAACTGTCCGGAGTTATAGCCTGGAATTTACTTTTGCGCAGGAAAAGGCAGCCGAAGAGCTTTGGCAGCAGGTGCACCGGCAAAAAGCACAAGAAACGCTGCTTTGGGCTGCCTGCGGTGCTGGAAAAACAGAGGTTTGTTTCCCTTTGATCGACAGTTTTTTGCGTCAGAATAAAAAGGTTCTTTTTGCGGCACCCAGACAGGACGTTGTGCACGATGTTCAGCCTCGTTTGCAGAAAAATTTTCCGGAATACAATATCAAAATTTTAAGCGGAGCGCTGCCGCAGGATATGGAGCCCTCAAAGCTAACCGTCGCAACAACGCATCAAGTTCTGAGATTTTATCGGGCTTTTCACCTGATTATCCTTGATGAGACTGACGCCTATCCGTATGAAGGAAGCAGCGTCCTGGAATATGGGATCAGACAGGCTTTGAGACCAGATGGACAAATTATCTGTCTTACAGCGACACCGTCAGCAGAAATCCTGTTACGGGTCAAGAGCCAGAAATGTGCGATCGTCAGACTCCCTGTAAGACATCATGGATTTCCTGTTCCGGTCCCCGAATGGCAAAAAAATAAACTGACCAGGGATCGTTCACTGGTTGAATTGAAAAAAGTATTGCTGAAATTGATTGCGGACGGTCCGATTCTGGTCTTTGTCCCCACAGTTGCGTTGGTTAAAGAATGGAC
Source organism: Dehalobacter restrictus DSM 9455 (assembly GCF_000512895.1). NCBI lineage: Bacteria > Bacillati > Bacillota > Clostridia > Eubacteriales > Desulfitobacteriaceae > Dehalobacter > Dehalobacter restrictus. The sequence goes on along the minus strand of NZ_CP007033.1, from coordinate 2,823,070 downwards.
GGGTGTGCTGAAAATGGCTTTTAGTGATCTGCGCGTGGAGGGAAGCTGGAGCTCGGATGCTGCGAGGAGAGAAAAGATCGTACTTTTCAGGCAGGGCGATATTAATATTTTTGTCTGTACATCCATTTTAGAAAGAGGCATAACCATTAAAGGTGTACAGGTTGCAGTTTTATTTGCGGATCATACGCTCTATGATGCGAGGGCTTTGGTCCAGATGGCCGGCAGAACAGGCCGGAGCGCAGAATGTCCGTTTGGAAGAGCCGTCTTTATTTATGCCGAACAAACCCAGGCCATGATCCAGGCCAACCGCTGGATTCAGGACCAGAACAGGCTGGCTGAAGAATGGGGATGTCTGAATGGTTGATTTATTCTTGAGACTTAAAGAAAACGCAGTGCTTTTGTGGTATGAGAAGACAACGTATTGTCTGCTTTGCGGCAATGTATCAGAAGAACCGGTCTGTCTGATTTGTCAGCAGGCGTATTTCTTTCCGAATCTGCCTCGCTGTGGTTCCTGCGGCAAAATTCTTGCAGAGACCAAAACACGTTGCCGAAATTGTGAAACAGGAAAGGGGCCGGAAGGATTGGATAAGGTAACCTGTCTGGGTTATTACAAAGGTGCCTGGAAAGAATTGGTTCAGCAAATTAAATATAAGGGACAGCCATATTTGATAACGTCTCTGGCAGAAGTGATCATTCCATGGGTTATCCGCTGGTTGCCTCCTCCTGACGCAGTAGTTCCGGTGCCGATGCATCCGGACAGGCTGGCCCAAAGAGGATTCAATCAAGCAGAGGTGCTGGCCTCAATCATCAGCAGGCAGCTGGCAATTCCTTATCAGAATTTGCTTGACCGAATAAAGGATACAATTCCTCAGACTACCCTGGGACGCAGGCAAAGGCTGCGGAATCTCCGGGATGCCTTCTCAGTCAAACCTGGTTACAGTGATCTCAGGGAAATTGTCTGGCTGGTTGATGATGTTGTGACGACAGGCTCGACGCTAGAAGAATGTGCCGGGGTACTGAAAAAGAATGGGGTAAAGAAAGTCTATGCTTTTTGTCTTGGCGCGGGAAAAGAAGAATGAGACAATTTGCCGCATAAGAATTATTTTTTGCAGAAAATTGCAGAATGAAGACAAAAATAGGACCTTCGTACTAATCGATGGACTGCTCACAATTTTATCCACCAATAAAAATGAAAATATACGCCAAAAAGTAAAGTTATCAACATTATCCACAATTTGTTGTGTATAACTTCAACAAACCGAAACGCTAGTATCATGTTAACCCTAAATCTCATATATCCTGACAGCAGATTTTTCGCAATACTGCGTTGTCTTGCAGAAAATCTGCTCGCCGTCATATAAAATTTTAAGGTTAACAAGATACTGCTTCTCAGGATGTTTTCAGTTCGTTGAGGTAATAATATCACTAAACAAAGATAAAATTTGGCAGGAATTTAATAAGAAAAGATGAATTATAATACTATATCAGGCGAAAGGGGTTGAGACTATGAATATCAATGTTCGAGGCAAACAAATGAAAATGACGGACGCGTTAAAGGATTATGTAGAAAAAAGAGTCCGTAAGCTGGAGAAGTACTCCGATGATTTTCTCGATATTCAAGTCATGCTGTCCGTAGAAAAAGAACGTCAGAGAGTTGAAGTTACTGCCCCGCTAAACGGATTTCTTCTCAGAGGTGAGGAAGAAACAGATGATATGTATTCCTCCATCGACCTGGTAGTGGATAAGTTGGAACGCCAAATGGAAAAATACCGCAAGCGTATTGGGAAAAAAAGAATAAAATCCACGAAGGAGGAGCCGAGCTATATCCTCGAGGATGATGAAGAAATCTTTGACAATAACAGCATCGTTAAAACAAAAAAGTTTTCAGCTAAGCTTATGTCGGTTGACGAGGCAGCGATGCAGATGGACCTGATCGGGCATAATTTTTTTGTATTTGCCAATGCAGATACGGGGCAGATAAATGTTGTTTACCGGCGTAAACACGGTGGCTACGGCCTACTGGAGCCAGAATACTAAAACGGCTGAACGACTCAGGTTTATTAATCGCATATCCTGAGCAAAAAAGTGTCCCGCCTAAGCGGGACATCTTTTTGCTTAGATTGAACCTTCAGTAAGACAGTGATAAAATAATCATATTAAGCACACCGCGCAAGGTGAAAGGTGGACCAAAATGGGTTTTTTAAAGGATTTGATTGATGACAACGCCAGAGATATAAAAAAGTACCAAAAGAAAGTTGAAAAAATTAATCAGTTGGAACCTTCCATACAGGTACTCTCTGATGACGAACTCAGAGCAAAGACAGTGGAATTCAAAGAAAGACTGGAACAGGGTGAGACGCTGGATGATCTTTTGCCGGAAGCCTTTGCTGTCGTCAGGGAGGCTTCGAAAAGAGTTCTCGGACAGCGGCACTATGATGTTCAGCTTATAGGCGGAATGGTCCTACACGATGGAAGGATCGCCGAAATGAAGACCGGGGAAGGCAAAACGCTGGTTGCAACCTTGCCTACGTATTTAAATGCCTTAACCGGCTTGGGCGTCCATGTTGTGACGGTTAACGATTATCTTGCCACCCGTGACGCCAACTGGATGGGCCAGGTGTATGATTTTCTCGGTTTGTCCGTCGGGTTGATTGTTCATGGTCTGACACACGAACAGCGGCGGACAAGCTATAACGCCGACATTACGTACGGCACGAACAATGAATTCGGATTTGACTATCTGAGAGACAATATGTCCGTCAATCCTGCCGCTGTCGTCCAGCGGGAGCTCCATTATGCGATCGTGGACGAAGTAGACTCGATTCTGATCGATGAAGCGAGGACGCCATTAATCATTTCCGGAGAAGCTGATAAGCCCACTGAACTGTACTTCCGGGTTGCGAAGGTTGTCCCCCGCCTTAAGCCGGAGGAAGACTATCATGTCAATGAAAAGGACAGAGTTGTAACGCTGACGGAGAATGGGGTATCTAGGGTTGAAACAATGCTCGGGGTGGATAACTTATACGATGATCTGCACAATGAAGTTGCGCATCACGTCAATCAGGCTTTGAAAGCGCATACCCTGTTCAAGCTTGACCGCGACTATGTGGTGAAAGACGGTCAGGTCATTATTGTCGATGAATTTACGGGCCGCTTAATGTTCGGGCGCAGGTACAGCGAGGGGCTCCACCAGGCGATTGAAGCCAAGGAAAATGTCAAGATTGAGCGGGAATCTCAGACGCTGGCAACAATTACGTTTCAAAACTTTTTCCGGATGTTTAAGAAACTTGGTGGCATGACCGGTACCGCGAAGACGGAAGAACAGGAATTTATTAATATTTACAGGTTGGACGTCGTAGAAGTCCCCACGAATCTTCCGATGGTCAGACAGGATCTGCCTGATGTTATCTATAGGACGGAAGAAGGCAAGTTTGACGCCGTAGTCAACGATATTTCGGAAAAGAATGCCAAAGGCCAGCCAGTACTTGTTGGAACGATTTCGATTGAAAAATCCGAGAAGCTCAGCGACATGCTGAAAAAGAAAGGTGTTCCACATCAGGTGCTGAACGCGAAGTTTCATGAACTTGAAGCCCAGATCGTCGCCAAGGCGGGGGAACAGGGTATGGTAACCATTGCAACCAATATGGCAGGCAGAGGAACAGATATTGTTCTTGGGGAAGGCGTAAAGGAACTTGGCGGACTGCATATCATTGGCACGGAAAGACATGAATCTCGCCGGATTGACAATCAGCTGAGAGGACGTTCCGGCCGTCAAGGCGACCCGGGGTCTTCCCAGTTCTATATTTCACTTGATGATGATTTGATGCGGCTTTTCGGCGGTGACAATATTGCCGGGCTAATGGACAAACTGGGTATGGACGACAGTGTTCCTGTCGAATCCAAAATTGTCAGCCGCAGTATTGAAACAGCCCAGAAGAGAGTCGAGGGCAGAAACTTTGACATCCGCAAACACGTGCTGAATTATGACGATGTTATGAACAAGCAGCGTGAGATTATTTACTCGCAGCGCAGATCCGTTCTGACAGGAGAAAACCTGAAAGAACAGGTAATGGATATGATCGAAAAAGTCATAGCCGACACCACAGCGCGTTACAGCGGAAATAGCCCGTATCCGGAAGAATGGGATCTGGTCAGTTTTCTGGACTATGTCGACAATGTCATTCTTCCTGATCATGACTTTACCCCCGAACAGATTAGCAATTTAGCCAAAGAAGAAGTTGAAGAACTATTGACCGACAGGGTGCATGAACTGTACGAGATCAGGGAATCCCAGTTCGGTTCGGACCTGATGCGCCAAATTGAAAGAGCAGTGGCTCTGCAGGTTGTAGATACCCGTTGGAAGGAACATCTTGACGCGATGGACAGCCTCCGGGAAGGGATTGGCTTAAGAGCTTACGGACAGCGCGATCCGCTCCTTGAATACAAGAATGAAGCCTTTGATATGTTCCAGGGTATGGTAGAATCCATCCAGGAGGACGTTTCGACTTATATCTTAAGAGTAACACCTCGGATTACGACGCAAGTTCCGGAACAGGCGCAAAAAGTCTCCGAGAACCGTTATGAGGAAGAACAGGAACAGGCCAAGAAGCCCCGCAAAATTGGGGAACATATTGGCCGCAATGATCCCTGCCCGTGCGGAAGTGGGAAGAAATATAAGAAATGTTGCGGAATCAACAGCTAAATAAAATGTTGACAAAACAGATTTGTTTTACTTTAATAAGCAGTGGAAAAAATAATCTAGGGGTGGAAAAATGCTTGCCGATTGGAAAAAAGAAATTGAGAATCTAAAAATGCGTTTAGCAGATTTGAGGGTTTCCCTTTGACGTTGCTGGCCGTCAGATAAAGATTGCCAAGCTTGAGGACGAACTCAACAAACCCGGTTTCTGGGATGATCCTTCTTCAGCGCAAAAAGTCATGCAGGAATTGACCCGTGAGAAGGATAAGGTGACGGTCCATCAACAGCTCCAGGATCAGATCGAGGACATCGCTGCACTTTGGGAGTTGGCTGTGGAGGAAGACGATATTTCTTTGGAATCGGAAATTGAAAACACCATTGTTAAATTGAAAAACCAGTTTGCTGATTTGGAACTAGAGATTTTGCTCAGCGGACCTTATGACCGTAATAATGCGATCATTACCCTGCACTCCGGCGCAGGCGGAACCGAATCCCAGGATTGGGTGCAAATGCTGTACAGGATGTATGTACGCTGGGGTGAACGCCGGGGATTTAAAGTCGAGACACTCGATCTTCTCCCGGGAGAAGAAGCAGGAATTAAAAGTGTAACATTTTCCTTGGTCGGGGAGAATGCCTACGGCTACGCCAAATGTGAGAAAGGGGTACACCGTCTGGTTCGTATCTCTCCTTTTGATGCCTCCGGACGGCGGCATACTTCCTTTGCCTCTGTCGATGTGATTCCTGAAGTCACTGATGATGCAGAGATAACCATTGATGCGGAAGATTTAAAGGTTGACACGTACCGTTCAGGAGGAGCCGGCGGACAGCATGTCAATAAGACGGATTCTGCTGTACGGATCACACACCTGCCTACCGGAATTATTGTTCAATGTCAGAGCGAGCGCTCACAGATTCAGAACAGGGCTTATTGCATGCGGGTTCTTCAGGCCAAGCTTTTAGAATTAAAGCGAAAACAACAGGAAGAGGAAATATCTGAGGTTCGTGGGGAGCAAAATGATATCGCCTGGGGGAGCCAGATCCGGTCCTATGTCTTTCATCCTTACAGCATGGTTAAAGACCATCGGACCAGCTATGAAACAGGGAATGTCAATGCGGTGATGGATGGGGAAATTGATCCGTATATTTCGGCTTATCTTCAGCAAATTGTCGGACAGAATAAATAAATTGTGACCAAGCAAAGGAGGAAGCTTTATACCATGTCAGATTTAAAAGAAATCGCCTGCAGGATACGTCAGGACATCATCGAAATGCTGGAAAAAGCTAAATCAGGGCATCCAGGCGGCAGCCTTTCGGCCGCAGATATCCTTGCCGTCTTATACTTCCGGATCATGAATATTGATCCGGCCAATCCTGGATGGCCTGAGCGGGACCGCTTTGTGCTCAGTAAGGGGCATGCTGCCCCTGTACTTTATGCAGCTCTGGCTGAAAAGGGATATTTCCTGCGCGAGGAGCTGCAGCACTTACGGCAGACCGGACACTTTCTTCAGGGGCATCCGGATATGAAAAAGGTTCCGGGAGTTGATATGTCCACCGGTTCTTTGGGACAGGGCATTTCAGCTGCAGTTGGGATGGCGCTTGCCGGCAAGATTGATCAAAAAACATACAAAGTATATTGTCTCGTAGGTGATGGGGAAATGAATGAGGGCCTGGTTTGGGAAGCGGCAATGGCAGCAGCCCATTATAAGCTCGATAATCTGATTGGCATCCTGGACTTTAACGGTCTTCAAATTGACGGGGAGACGGAGAAAGTCATGAATTCTTCTCCGCTCTCCGACAAATGGGGAGCCTTTGGATGGAATGTCCTGGAGGTTGACGGCCACGACATTTCAGCATTGACGGATACCCTGGAAGCAGCGAAGCAGGTCCAGGGCAAACCGACGATGATTATCGCCAAAACCATTAAAGGGAAAGGGGTATCTTTTATGGAAAACCAGGCGGGGTGGCATGGAAATGCACCCAGCCCTGAACAAGCGGAAGCTGCCCTGGCTGAACTGAGAGGTGAAAACTAATGGCTGAGATGTTTGATCTGATTAAAGCGGAAAAAATAGCGACGAGAGATGCCTATGGCAAAACACTCGTGCAGCTTGGCGGAGAAAACAAGGATATTGTGGTTCTGGATGCCGACTTGTCCAAGTCAACTAAAACAGCCGATTTTGCCAAGGTATTTCCGAAACGTTTCATCAATATAGGCATTGCCGAACAAAATTTAATGGGAGTCTCGGCCGGGCTGGCAGCAGCGGGCAAAATTCCCTTTGCGAGCACTTTTGCAATCTTTGCAACAGGAAGAGCTTTTGAACAGATCCGGAATTCCATTGCATATCCGAAGCTCAATGTGAAGATTGCGGCTACCCATGCGGGGATCAGTGTAGGTGAAGACGGTGCCTCCCACCAGGCTGTGGAGGATGTGGCGCTGATGCGTTCCGTGCCAAATATGACGGTATTGGTTCCTGCTGATGCGGAGGAAACAAGTCAGGTCATCAAAGCTGCTGCAGCATACCAGGGACCTGTCTATATCCGGCTCGGAAGACTGGCACTGCCCGTGCTCTTTGATTCATCTTCCTATCAGTTTGAGATTGGCAAGGCCAATGTCCTGAAAGACGGCAAAGATGCTGTCATTATCGCAAACGGGCTCATGGTAGCGGAAGCGCTGAAGGCTGTGAATGAACTCAGCGGGCAGGGCTGCGATGTCGCGGTTGTCAATTGTGCCTCTGTTAAACCACTGGACAAACAGACCATTATTCAGATCGCGCAACAAACAGGAGCAGTTGTCACGGCGGAGGAACACAGCATTATTGGCGGACTCGGAAGTGCAGTGGCAGAAGTATTAAGCGAAAATTGTCCTGTCCCGCTCTGCCGGGTTGGGATCAATGATGTTTTCGGAGAGTCCGGACGCCCGGATGAACTGCTGGTGAAGTATCATCTTACAGCGAAAGACATTGTTGAAGCTGTAAGACGAGTGATTGCCAAAAAATAAAGAGTTGCAGGATAAATAAAAGCAGGATATTCCCCAAAAGAGTATTCTGCTTTTTACTTTTGCTCAATTTGTTCTTTTAATTACCGATAAAATAGTAAGAAGATTTGGATCAGAAAATAGCCTAAAGAAATCAAATATATTTCTGTTGTTATTTGTCAATATATTTATTTTTTACACTATCGTTTAATAATTGTGGAATGCATTCCTGAGATCTTGCCATTTTTCAGGAAATGTTTAATTTTTTTAGCTGTCTTAGACAGGAAAATAACACAAAATGTCGAAGAGATAAATGTTAATAGGTCTTCCGGAGGACAATGAATGATTAAACTAAAGAATGTTTCCAAAATATATCCGAACGGTGCCCGCGCTCTGTTCGGCGTCAACCTTGATGTCGCTAAGGGAGATTTTGTATTTCTGGTTGGGGCCAGCGGGGCCGGCAAATCGACACTGATCAAACTGCTCTACCGGGAAGAAATTGCTACGAGGGGACAGGTACTCATCGATAATGTCAATCTTGTCAGAATGTCTTCCAGCCATGTGCCATTGGTCAGAAGAAAAATTGGTGTTATTTTTCAGGATTTCAAGCTGCTTCCGGCAAAGACCGTATTTGAAAACGTCGCTTTTGCCCAGCAGGTTATTGGTAAAAGTATGAAAGAAACCAGAGAGAATACGAATACGATTTTGGATTTGGTTGGACTTGCTAAGAAAAAGAATGCCTTTCCTTCCGAGCTTTCAGGAGGCGAACAACAGCGCGCCTGCATTGCCAGGGCGCTGGTCAACAAACCCGCTTTGCTGGTTGCGGACGAACCTACAGGGAATCTTGATGTTGATACTTCCTGGAGTATCATGGAACTGCTTAACCACGTCAACAAGCTGGGTACCACGGTCGTGATGGCAACACATGCCAGGTACATTATTGAACAAATGAATAAGAGGGTAATAAGGATTGAAGAAGGCAAGATTGTTGATGACAGCATAGAGGGGGCATACAGAATTGTCACTTAACTCAGCAAAATATGTTCTAACCCAGTCTCTGGTATCATTGAAAAGAAACTTCTGGCTCAGTGCCGCATCCATTTTAACGGTGATGATTTCTTTAACAATCGTTGGTTATTCGGTTTTCTTTTTAGTCAACACATCGAACATTGCCGAGACCTTTGGATCTCAGGTAGAAATTGCCGTGTTTTTAAATGATCATCTGGAGACATCACAAATTACCGATTTGAAAAGTCAGATTCAAAAACTTGAAGGTGTCGCAACCGTTGCCGTTACCACTAAAGATCAGGCTATTATAGAGTTTCAGGAATCCATGGGTTCCGACTCTCTTCTGGAGGATTTGGGCGGAGTGAACCCATTTCCGGATAAGATTACAATTACAACGACCGATGCCCGTCTCGTCGAAGAGATTACTTCCCAGGTAAGCGGGCTGACCGGAGTCGAGAAAGTCCGTTATGGGCAGGGCTTTGTTGAGAAACTGATTGTCTTTACTCAGTGGCTTCGCTGGGTCGGGATTGGCGTTGTTGCCGCATTTGCTTGTGCCTCTTTCCTCTTAATTGTTTTAAATATTAAAACCAATGTAAATTCCAGAGAGAAAGAGATTCAAATCATGCGCCTGGTTGGCGCCAGCAAATCCTTTGTCCGTTGGCCATTTATCATCGAAGGGATCGTCATCGGTATGGTCGGGGCAATCCTGGCTGTTGCGCTGGTTGGGGCTACCTATACCTGGCTCCTGCAGTATATTATCTCGACCTTGAGTTTCCTGCCTGTTGTCAGCAGTCAACAGTTCATTATCAATGTGCTTCTGCTGATGGTTCTGGGCGGGGTTGCCATGGGATTTCTGGCAAGTGCGTTCTCTGTACGAAAATTTTTGAACCTTTAAAATCAGTTTTTTATGATTTTAGACGTCGAGGTTAACGAACTTTGAGTTCTATTGGGGGGGAATGGCGTAAAATATGATTAAAATGACAAGACCGGTTGTTTTGCTGATTGTTTTAACTCTAATGGTTACCTTCAATTTTCCTGTGACCGCGGATGAACTGTCTGAGGCGCTTAAGCAGCAGGAAAAGATCCTGAATCAGCAGAAAAACGCGGAAGGAAACCTGAATAGCCTGACGACAAAAGCGCAACAGATGGAGAAACAGATCCGGCAACTGACGACGCAAATTTCTGACGCTGAGGTGGATCTGGATCAGAAAGAAAACGCCCATGCGAAGGCCCAGGAAGAAGTAACGGCGATTCAAACGGAAGTGACAGCCAAACAGCAGGAACTGAAAGGGAGACAGGATACTCTGCGCAGTCGGGTACGCGCGATCTATGAAGAAGGTCAGGTAAACTATCTGGAAGTTCTATTCCAATCCACTGATTTATCCGACTTCATTTCCAGAGTAGAATATCTAAGCTGCCTAGTTGAAAATGATCAAACCATTTTAAGTGATATCCGTGTTCAAAAACAGGATTTAGATAAAAAAAAGGAACTCCTAGTCGCTAAAATGGATGAGGCGGAGAGCTTAAAACAACAGGCGGAAGCAGCTAAGAATTATTTGGACAGCAGCAAGTCAAAAAAAGAAGTAGCACTCGCTGAGAATAAAGAGGATCAGGAAGCGCTGCTCGAACAAATTGACAAGCTGGAGAGAGACTCTAAAGCACTTGAGTCAAAAATCCGTGAATTGCAGAAGAACAACACCGGAGGAGTTACTGGGACAGTTAGTGTCTGGCCTGCTCCAGGATACAAGTATATTACCAGTACTTTCGGATACAGGGTTCATCCGATAACAAAACAGTATAAACTGCACACCGGAGTCGATATCGGTGCACCATATGGGGCGAAGATTGTAGCAGCAGGATCCGGTACGGTGGTCTTTTCCGGTTGGTACGGCGCCTATGGAAATGCCATTATTATCGACCATGGCAATAAAATTTCAACGCTTTACGGCCATATGTCTTCAAGGGCGGTTGCAGTCAATACAACAGTGGCAGCCGGCCAAACGATCGGTTATGTCGGATCAACGGGATGGAGCACCGGGGCCCACCTGCACTTTGAAGTGCGTAAAGACGGCACCCCGACGAACCCGATGGCCTATTTTTAATCAATTGGACTTAACTTGTACAAGTCTGCATATACTAACAGAGAATAATGAGTTTGATAGGGAAGTGGACGTTTGTTCAACCGTGTGAATTGGAAAAAAGCTTTTATACAGGCCGCCGCAGTCGGCCTGATATTTTGTCTGGGGCTGGCACTTGTTGTTGGCGGGTTTGTACTGGTCAATTATGATCACCTTGGAAGATTTATGCGGGTGGTCTATCTTATTGACACCCAGTATTTAAATGGAACATCCCGTGCTGGACTCGTTGATGGGGCAATCGACGGGATGGTGGGTTCGCTGGACCCGTATTCATCCTTCCAGGATGCTGAGGAAAACAAAGTGCTGATGAATTCGATTCAGGGCACCTTTGGAGGGATCGGTGTACATTTAAGTACGGCAGATCCGGAAAAATTGGTTGTTATGCGTCCAATCAAAGGTTCTCCGGCTGAAAGGGCAGGACTCGAAGCGGGGGATATTATCACAAAAATTGACGAGACCGATGTCTCCACGATCAGCCAGGATGAAGCAGTCGCGATCTTAAGAGGAGAGCCCGGGAGCAAGGTGACGGTTAAAATTTACCGGCCGAAGACGAAGACAGAATTTACCGTAAGTCTTATTCGTGACTATATCAATGTTCCGACGGTTGAAGGGATCTCCCTGCCGGGAAGGTCAGATATTGGGCTGATTGATATTTCCAGTTTTAACATTAATACCGGGGATGAACTTGAGAAGGTTTTACGGGAGATGGATCTGACCAAATATAAGGGTCTGATTATTGATCTTCGTTATAATTACGGAGGAGAAGTCAATGCCGCGATTAAAGTAGCAAGTTTTTTGGTGCCGGAAGGGTCGATCGTTCACATTGTGAATAGGAACGGCGTCGTAGATACAAAAGAATCGACTGCTGAATATATCGACATGCCCATTGTCATTTTAACCAACGAATATACGGCCTCAGCAGCAGAAATCGTATCGGGGGCAGTCAAGGATTACGGAAGCGGGGCCCTGGTCGGGACGAAGACGTATGGCAAGGGTGTCGTGCAGACCGTGTTTACCCTTGATGGCAACACCAGCGTAAAGCTGACGACGGACAAATATCTTACACCGAAGAAAAATGATATTAATAAATTGGGAATCAAGCCCGATGTTGAAGTCGAACTTAAAGAAGGAGAAAAGCCTACCATCCTTCCGACCGAGCCTGTCTTCGACAGTCAGCTGAGCAAGGCGGTTGAAGTCCTGCTGCAGAAAATCCAGTAGGATAGAAAAGGATACAGTATCTTTATTCAGTCAAATGGAAGACGTCTTTCTCTAAATAGAATCCGCAGCGGAACGAATGATTAAACCCATTCTGCTGCGGATTTATTTAATGAGCAATCTCATCCTAGTACTACATTCTTAGAATAGACATACACATCGAGAGTTAATTCCTGATAAGAAGATCTTCTTATTATCCCTATGATCAGTCTAAGGGACACAGTTTCGCTGTGAGCGGAGTATTGTAATGGACATTACATTTCTGTTTTGACGGGAGAACGCCGGCTGTTCCATTTGCATAGAATATCCCACAGACATTATTGAACTGGAGGAATCATCATGGGGAATACAAGTGGGATTCGTCATTATTATATTGAGGCATTCACGCCTTACGGTTACGTATCGCTGCTGCCTGAACTGCTGAAAGAAATTAAATATACATATCTTCTCACGGGCGGCCCGGGTACCGGAAAATCAACCATGATGAAGCTCATCGGCATCCAGATGATTGATCGTGGGAATGATGTTGATTATATCAGGTCGATCAGGGAAGCCGATTCAGTTGCCGGTCTGTACCTGCCCAAGCATAAAATATGCTTACTCGATAAGGATGAATTTAACTGGCAAATAAATTTCTGCGGCCCGTACCACCGTGAAATTGATTTTTCTTCCTTCTGCCGCCAGAGCAGACTGGAAGAACACAGCCCTAAAATCAGTCAGCTCGGAGCAAGTCTTGCTGACATTGAGCAGGACATCATTGCCCAGCTCAGAAAAGACTATATGCCGAAAAAACAAGAGGAATCTGAGGAAGATGGGCACGCCTGTCAAAACAAAACCAGGAATCTGGACGCTGTCCTGTCTTTGGCCTGGGAAGGCGATCAGCAAGGTGATGATTCGCCGCATATTGATGAGATCACGCGAATCCTTTCTAGAATAAAAGCAAATAATCTGTCGTTTTATTTTCTCCATAGCCTTCAATTAGAAGGGTGGCTAAATCTTGCTCCAAGATATATTCGGGATTTTGACCGGATTTGCCTGGACGGTGAAGAGTCTGCTCACCTTCTGCGGGTACTGCTCGAAGAGGTTAAATGCCTGGGGCAGGCCATGGAAATTATTGTTCATCCGCTAAAACCGTACACAATCGTCGGTTTGCTCTTTCCGGAAAAGAACCTGGCGGTCTGGAAAGGCAATCCCTGCCGGATTGAAGAGCAGGGTTTCCGGATGGGTCACAGTACGGAGCTGATAGCTATTCTCGAACAATACAGAAAAAACCGCCTCGAATTAAAAAATCTAATTAATGACTCCGTGAATTTCAGGGGATTGGACCATTTCCGCAGCGAGCTCCTGAGCAGTATTTTGACGGACCTCCATCAAGGATGAAACAAAAATGCGGGAATGAGAACAAAATGATATAATAAATATACTGTCTTTGATGGAGGGATATTCTATGGAATTTCGACTACGGGCTCCTTATAGTCTTTCTGGAGATCAGCCCCAGGCAGTGGACAAGCTTACTGAAGGCATTCTAGCCGGTAATAAGCACCAAACGCTGCTGGGTGTTACCGGATCGGGTAAAACATTTACAATGGCCAGCATCATTGAACGCATTCAAAAACCGACCCTGGTCTTTGCACACAATAAGACGCTGGCCGGACAGCTGTATTGCGAGTTTAAGGAATTTTTTCCGGAGAATGCGGTTGAATATTTTGTCAGTTATTATGATTATTATCAGCCGGAAGCTTATGTTCCATCCAATGACCTCTACATTGAAAAAGACGCTTCCATCAATGAGGAAATAGAAAAATTGCGGCACTCGGCCACAGCTGCGTTGTTTGAAAGAAGAGATGTCATTGTTATCGCAAGTGTTTCCTGTATCTATGGTATGGGATCTCCCGATGAGTACCGGGATATGGTTCTGTCTTTAAGGCAGGGCCAGGAAATAGAACGCAATCAGATGCTGCGCAAGCTGGTTGAAATCCAGTACGACCGGAATGATACCGCCTTTTATCGCGGAACTTTCCGGGTAAGAGGGGATGTCGTCGAGGTATGTCCTGCTTCTACGGATGAAAAGGCAGTTCGGATTGAAATGTTCGGCGATGAAATCGAACATCTTTATGAGGTGAATCTTCTGACCGGTGAAATCCTGGGAGAACGAAAACATATCTCGATTTTTCCAAACTCCCACTATGTGACCGAACGTGATAAATTAATGCTGGCTGCTGAAAATATTGAGCAGGAGCTTGAAGAGCGTCTGGAATATTTCCGTTCAAGGGAAAAGCTACTGGAGGCTCAGCGCCTCGAACAGAGAACCCGCTACGATATTGAAATGCTTCGGGAGATGGAATTTTGCAACGGTATTGAAAATTATTCCAGGCATCTTACCTTCCGCAAACCAGGAGAAACACCCTATACTTTGCTGCACTTTTTCCCGAAGGATTTCCTGATGTTCATTGATGAATCACATCAGACTCTGCCGCAGGTCAGAGGCATGTTTGAGGGAGACCGTTCCAGGAAAAGCACGCTGGTGGAGCATGGTTTCCGCCTGCCCTCTGCCATGGATAACCGGCCGCTGCGTTTTTCTGAATTTGAAATAGTTGTACCCCAAAGGGTCTATGTCAGTGCGACTCCCGGACCATACGAAATGGAGCACTGCCGCGAGGTTGTCGAACAGATTATCCGGCCCACAGGTTTGATTGACCCGGAGATCATTGTGAAGCCCACCCAGGGACAGATTGATGACCTGATCGGCGAGATCCGGCAGCGGATTGCCAGGGACGAAAGAATCCTCGTGACCACACTGACCAAGAGAATGTCCGAAGACCTGACAGACTATCTGAAACAGCTGAATATTAGTGTCAGATATCTTCATTCTGATATTCAGACCCTTGAGAGGCTGGAAATCTTAAGAGAACTCCGTCTTGGAGAAATAGATGTGATTGTCGGGATTAACCTTTTAAGAGAAGGCCTTGATTTGCCTGAGGTATCGCTGGTGGCGATCCTTGATGCTGACAAGGAAGGATTCTTAAGATCGGAAAGGTCTTTGATCCAGACTGTGGGCCGGGCGGCCCGAAATGTCAACGGAAAAGTCATCATGTATGCGGACAATATGACGGAATCCATGAAAGCCGCGATTGGTGAGACCAACCGTCGCCGAGCGATCCAGGAAGAATATAACAGAGCACACGGGATTATCCCGCAGACCATTCGCAAGCAGATCTATGAAGTGCCTGAAGCGACGAAAGTTGCGGAGAAAAAGACGGCTTATGGGGAAAAAGGCGGCAAGTTGACACCTGAGGAACAGGAAAAAACCATTCAGGTCCTGGAAGAAGAGATGCTTAAGGCTGCCAGGGAACTGGATTTTGAACGCGCAGCTGATTTAAGGGATGCGATCATTGAACTGAAGGGAGAATATGCTGGTATGACACGGAGCAGCCGCTCTAAATCCGGCAAAAACTATTCTTCCGAGAAACAGAACAGATCCCGTAAAAAAAGAAGGTAAATAAATGCGAACAAATGTTCCCTTTTACTGTTTTTTGGTGTAAGATAAGATCGTGGCAATTATGGAAGAATAGATGTTAAATAAGGAATAGAATCAAGCAAAAATATAGCCTTATCATCTTTAGAAGCCTTATGGAGGAAATGTATGACCCAGGATTATATCAAGGTACGGGGCGCCCGTGTCCATAACCTCAAAAACATTGATGTCGATATTCCGCGGGATAAGCTCGTTGTTATTACCGGCCTGTCCGGTTCAGGAAAATCATCTCTAGCTTTTGACACCATTTACGCTGAAGGCCAAAGACGCTATGTTGAGTCCCTCTCAGCTTATGCCCGCCAGTTCCTGGGGCAGATGGACAAACCGGATGTCGATTATATTGAAGGGCTATCACCCGCAATCTCCATTGATCAGAAGACGACAAATCGCAATCCACGATCAACCGTAGGAACGGTAACGGAAATCTATGATTATCTCAGACTGCTTTATGCAAGGGTCGGTCATCCGCATTGTCCGAACTGCGGCAAGGAGATCAGCCAGCAGACCGTCCAGCAGATGGTGGATCAATTACTGACCTATCCGGAGAAAACCCGTTTACAGATTCTAGCACCGGTGATCAAAGGAAAAAAAGGAGAGCACGTCCGGACACTCGAACAGGTCAGAAAAAGCGGCTACGTCCGGGTGAGGGTGGATGGAGAAGTCAGAGATCTCAGTGAGGAAATACTTCTTGAAAAAAACAAAAAACACTCCATTGATGTGGTTGTCGACAGAATTTCCCTGAAGCCCGACAGCACCGCTCGGCTCGCCGACTCAATCGAGACTGCGCTGAAGCTCGCCGAAGGCACGGTCCTGGTCGACATCGCGGGTCAGGAAGAGATTCTATTCAGCGAAAATTTTGCGTGCCCGGACTGCGGAATTGCAATCGACGAGATTGCTCCAAGACTGTTTTCCTTCAACAGCCCATTCGGGGCCTGTCCGTCGTGTACCGGACTCGGGGCGAATCTGGAAGCAGATATCGATCTGATTATCTCCGACCGCGGCAAGTCGATCAATGAAGGTGCAATCGTGCCGTGGGCGAAATCGAATTTGAGCTATTATCCTGCCTTGCTGCAGGGGCTGGCCGAAAAATTCGGGTTCAGTCTGGACTGCCCGGTGAAAAATCTGACACCGGAGCAGTGGCAGGTCCTGGTCTATGGCTCTGATTCACCGATTAAATTCAGTTACTACAATATCTTTGATGAATTAAAATATTGGAAAGCGCCTTTTGAAGGACTGGTGCCGTATTTTAACCGCCGATATAAGGAATCGACCTCGGACTATGTCCGGAATGAAATAGAAGGTCTGATGACAGAGAGACCGTGCCCGGTCTGTCAGGGCAAGAGGCTGAAACCCGAAGCGCTGGCTGTGAAGATTAATCGTTTATCCATCTATGAGCTGACCCGGCTTACCGTGATGGAGTCCCTGGACTTTTTTAAAAAGATGGTTCTAAGTGAAAAGGAACAGATGATTGCGCGTCAGGTTTTGAAAGAAATCAAAGAAAGGCTTGGTTTTCTTGTTAATGTCGGGCTGGACTACCTGACTCTGGATCGTGCCGCCGGGACACTTTCAGGCGGGGAGGCCCAGCGGATCCGTCTGGCCACGCAGATTGGCTCGAGTCTCACCGGCGTGCTTTATGTGCTGGATGAGCCAAGCATCGGTCTGCACCAGCGCGATAACGCTAAACTGCTGGACACGTTGAAAAAACTGCGGGACTTGGGGAACACGCTTTTGGTCGTGGAACATGATGAGGATACTCTTTTGGAGGCCGACCATATCATTGATATCGGCCCTGGCGCCGGAACCCATGGCGGGCATATTGTGGCGCAGGGAGATCTGGAAGCGATCAAGGCGTGTGAAGCTTCGATTACCGGGCAGTATCAGACCGGTCGTAAAAAGATTGAAGTCCCTGCTCAACGTCGCCAGCCGAACGGAAAATGGCTTGAAGTAGTCGGCGCAGCCCAGAACAACCTGAAACAGCTCCATGCCAAATTCCCTTTGGGTGTGATGACTTGTGTAACAGGAGTGTCCGGATCGGGCAAAAGCACGCTGGTCAACGAAATATTATTTAAAGGGCTTCAGATGGAACTCAAAATCAGCAGTAAAGTCCGTCCCGGGGTTTACCGGGAGCTCAAAGGACTGGAGTATGTCGACAAGGTTATCGACATTGATCAGTCTCCGATCGGGCGTACACCGCGATCCAATCCAGCCACGTACACCGGGCTATTTGATTTTATCCGGGACCTTTTTTCCCAGACGCCGGAAGCGAAAATCAGAGGCTATAAACAAGGCCGGTTCAGCTTCAATGTCAAAGGCGGACGCTGTGAGGCATGCCGGGGAGACGGAATCATAAAAATTGAAATGCATTTTCTTCCGGATGTCTATGTCCCGTGTGAGGTATGCCGCGGGCAGCGTTACAACCGTGAGACCCTGGAGGTAAGCTTTAAAGGAAAAAATATTGCGGAGATCCTCAACATGACGGTTGCTGAAGCGGTTGAATTTTTCGCGGCTGTACCTCGGATTGCTCGGAAACTGCAGACCCTGCAGGATGTTGGCTTAGGCTACATCAAGCTTGGGCAGCCGGCTACGACCCTTTCCGGGGGAGAGGCCCAGCGCGTTAAGTTGGCTACGGAGCTCAGCCGCCGCAGTACGGGGAAAACGCTGTATATTTTGGATGAACCGACGACCGGTTTGCACGTCGCCGATGTGGATAAGCTGTTAAAGGTCTTACAGCGCCTTGTTGAGGCGGGCGATTCCGTTCTGATCATTGAGCACAATCTGGACGTGATTAAAACCGCCGATTATATCATCGACCTCGGTCCAGAAGGCGGCAGCCGGGGAGGCGAGATTGTCGCAGTCGGTACACCAGAGGAAATCGCCGCGGTTCCCGCCTCGTATACTGGACAGTTTTTAGGAAAACATTTGGGAATTTAGGACAATGGGTTAAATTCATTAATTTTTACAAGCTGGCGTCGTTTTATACGGTGTCAGCTTTTCTGATTTTTCGACAATGTCATTAATTGGTGTACTCCCCTTGTGGAAAAGTGTCGGCAGGGGGTAGACAATTGAAGGCAGATGGTATATATTATATTGTAAATAATTTTAAGGAATCGTTCCTATATTTTTGGAGGGAAAGAGAAAAATGCGATCGAAAGTCAACATCAATGCGTTGCAGAACAAAGTGAATTTAAGTGAAAAAATTACCATGCTCACGTGTTATGACTATCCAATGGCCCTTCTCGAAGAGAAGGCTGGTATCGATATTATACTTGTCGGAGATTCTATGGCAATGACCGTTCTGGGAGAAGAGACAACCCTGGGCATGGACCTGGATACCATGGTCACACATGCCAAGGCAGTCCGTAAAGGTGCACCTACGGCGTACTTAGTCGGCGATATGCCTTATATGACCTATCAGATCAGCAAAAAAGAAGCCATTCGCAATGCAAGCCGTTTTATGGCAGAGGCTGGCTGCGATGCTGTCAAGCTGGAAGGCGGATCCAATATGGCGGATACCGTCGAAGCTATGGTCAAAGCGACCATTCCTGTCATGGGACATCTTGGCTTAACTCCGCAATCGATGGCTCAATTAGGTGGATTCAAATCCCAGGGACGCGATTGTGCAGGCGCCTTAAAGATTATTGAAGATGCCAGAATTCTTGAGGAAGCCGGTATTAGCCTGTTGCTGCTGGAAGCTATTCCGCCTGAAGTCGGCAAGATTGTTACTGAAAGAGCAAATATCCCGGTTATTGGAATCGGAGCAGGTCCATATGTTCATGGACAGCTGATGATTGTCCACGATGCGCTGGGTTTCTTTGACGCTTTCACCCCCAAATTTGTCAAGAAGTATGTGAATCTGAATTCGATCATTTTGGATGCTTTGGAAAGCTACAAGAATGATGTAGTTGGGGAACAGTACCCGGAAGACGGACATAATTATAACTTTATGAATGGGGAATTGGAAAAGCTTCTCAGGCAAGCATAAAAATCATACAGGAATATGAAGGTTTAATATTAGATACTGCTGACCGTTGTTGGCAGTATTTTTGTTTCTTATTCAGTACAAACAAATGAATTACACGAATTTCTGGATATTGTTTTCCCGGGCGAACCGGTACACTGCAATTAGGAAGAAAGCCACGGCAAAAGCAATCAAGATAGCAATATTCATCAGGATTTCTGACAGACTGCTGCCGGACTGCATTTTTCGAATCGCATCCAAAGCCCACCATTGCGGCATAAAATGGGCGATTTTCTGCATGGTTTCGGGCATCAGGCTAACCGGCCAGAAACATCCTCCCAGCATGCAGGTCGGTGTCAGGATAAGCGTAGAAAGCGTGCCTGCCATGTAGGACGAACTGGAAAACGCTGTTGTAATAAGTCCAATCCCGATCGAAACAAGGCCGAACAGCAGAAGGATAAAGAACAGAAGGATTGCAGGCACATAGGTTTCAATACGGAACAGATATTGTAAAGCCACGATGATAAAGAGTGTTTGAACGGTAACGATGATCAGGCTGCTTAGCGCATTTGCACTGAGATATTCCTTTGGCGATACGGGACTCGCACAAATTCTGTGATAGGTCCTGGTTTTTTTTTCATTCAGGATAGCATGGGATGTCAAGCCTGCTCCGAGCATAACAAACATCAGCAGGAAGCCGAAGCTTGTCAGGGTAATATCCTTGCTGACACTTTCGTCCTGCAGTTCGACAGCAGATACCTGGAGCGGATGGCTGCTGTATTCCTGAAACAGTCCCCGGAAAGCTGTCTCGTCCCCGCCGGCAGCGGCAGCCAGATCTTTCAGATTCCGGGTCTGCAGATTGAAAAACTGCTCCAGCCAGGCCGTTGTATCCTGTCCCTTTAACGAGATGATTTTGATTGCTGCCGGAGAGCTGGCAACAATACTTTTTTCATATCCACCGGGGATGATGACAGCTGCCTCCAGGGTTTGATCCAGAAGGTTGTTTTTTATTTCTGTTTCTTGGAGGGGAGTAAGCGTATAGTTTCCCGCTTTAGCAGTTTCCTGGACAAGGTAGGCGGAAAGGGCAGTTTGGTCTTTGTCAATCAGCCCGATTTGGACGGGTTCTGACTTGGCCCCGCTGTAGATCGCCAGTGCAAAGACAATACCGAGCAGTGGAAGAAGCAGATAGACAATATAATTCCCCTTTTTTCTAAAGGTGACCTTTAAGGTGTTCTGGACTAAAAATAGAATGTTTTTCATTCAGACCGCCTCCTTTCTGGACAGGAATGCTGAGACCATTAGAAATGTCGCGGCGACAGCCAGATTGATCAGAATAGCAGGAAGCATGATCGTATAGTCCTGATCATAGATCAATCTGAAAATTGCCTCATTTGTCCACTTAAGCGGAGATAGCGCAGTGATGGCAGTGAGTGGACCATTCAGCGAGGATAACGGGACATACCCGCCGCCGAGGAAAGCAATAATTGGGATCAAAACATTTAGACAAGCGGCACCTGTACCGTCATTGCGAATCAGGTAAGCAATTCCTGTGCCTAGACTGATTGCCAGAACAGCTTCAGAGAAAATGATCAGCAGGACCGATAGCAGATCTGATCCCCAGTACACTTTAAAGAAAAGCGAGCTGAACAGAAGAACGACCGCTGCCTGCACGATGGTTACCAGGAGGCCGCCGAGCGTTTTGCCTGTGAGTAGTTCAATTTTGGTGACAGGACTGCAAAGTATCCTGTTTCCGGTTTTAAAATTCTGTTCATTTTTAACAGACCAGAATCCGGTCAGCGAAGCGTACAGTAAAAAAAGTGTCAGCATGGTTACCGCGTAGTAATCCAGTGAACCGGGTTCTCTTTTTTTGTCTATGGATTCGGACTGAACATAATCTTCTTCAGGACTAGCCATAATGCCCGCTAATGCGGAAGGATTTATTTGGGCAATCAGCTTAACGGCATCGTATCTGGCGGCAAACACTTTAACGGATGATTCAACAAGATTGGCCTCAAAGTTAAAACGCGCATTTTTATAGACGCGAATTTCCGGAGGGGCGCTCGTCAGCAAAATAAAACAGGAATACTGGTCATTTTTAATACTGCTTAGACCTTCCTCTGGGTCTGTCGTTTCGGTAAAAGTAATTCCCAGCTGTTTCTGCAGCTCATCCTGAAAGGAATGAAAACTTTCGGTAAGTGCCGGATCTCCTTGAACAGAATAAAGGACACGTATATCGTCCAATACAATATCATTGGAAAATACACCGGAAAAGGCCGTACCCAGAATGACAATCAAGACAATCGGGAAAAGGACCATCATAATATTCGCTTTGAAATCCCGAATGTTCTGTTTGAATTCCTTTAAAATAATATGGATAATTCTCATGGTAGCCACCTAATCCCTTAGACTGCGGCCGGTCAGCGACAGAAATACAGTTTCCAGGTCCGGTGTTCTGCTCTCAACACTTTTGATTGAGAACTTGTTTTCGGTAAAGTAACAGATAATTTTATCAAGGTTGTGGACTTCTTTGGCAGTGCTTATTTTTAGCGTATTTTCTTCAATGTCCATCTGAAGAACCCCGGGTATTTCCCTGATCTTGTCTTCGACAGCTTTCGTGATCGAGTCGTTAACGGTAATCCAGACAATATTGGAGTCGGTTAACAGCGCTTTCAACTCTTCTTTGCTGCCCAGGGCGATCACTTTGCCGTGATCCATGATCGCGATTCGGGAACAGATTTCTTCGACTTCTTCCATGTAATGACTGGTATAAATGATTGTACAGCCCATCTGATTTAATTTCTTAACAGATTGCAGGATATGATTCCGGGATTGAGGATCGATACCTACGGTAGGCTCATCCATGATAATCAATTTCGGTTTGTGGGTAATCGCACAGGCGATATTCAGCCGTCTTTTCATGCCCCCGGAAAAGCTTTTTGGATAACTGTTTGCTTTATCGCTTAATCCGGTAAATTCAAGCGCCTCAGCCGCTGCTTTATTCAGCTCATCCCCTCGCAGACCGTAAAGTCCCGCAAAAAATTTGACATTTTCCAGCGTGGTCAGATCTTCATAAATGGCAATATCCTGGGGAACTATGCCTGTATTTTTCTTCGAAAAGGCTTTGTTTCTTTTCGTATCTTTATTCAGTATAGAGATACTCCCTTTATCGATGGATAATAAGCCAATAATCATGTTAATAGCGGTGCTCTTACCTGCACCGTTCGGTCCTAAAAGTCCAAATATTTCTCCCTTCGCAATGCTGATATTCATGTTATCTACAGCAATGACATCACCGAATTTTTTCGTAACATTTTCCATCACCAGGATGCTCATAATGAATCGCCCCTTTCATTTTCCTACCCATCCCTCTGATTCATCAAAGAAAACTTGGCTGGCGCCAAGTTTTCTGGCGGCAGCCTTAGCTGCACTTAGATATATAAGAAAGTAACGTATACTTTCTTATATACTAATAAAAAAAGGAACCTTTCGTTAGTAGAAAAGGTCACCAGTTTGTATGACAAAAGTCATTTGTTTATGATGATTGAGTTGCATTCTTTTTGTTATGTAACGTTTTTATGATTTGGAACCGGTCAGGTAATAAATCGCAATTTGGGTTCGGTGTTCAAGTCCCGTTTTATTCAGGATGGAAGTGATATAATTTTTAACTGTGCCTTCCGAGACATAGAGCTTCTTTGCTATTTCGCGATTAGCCAGACCTTTGGAAATAAGTTTGATGATATCCATTTCCCTGTCAGAAAAAAGATCTTCGGCAATTTTGACTTTGGGATTCGTGACCAGCTCCTCCCGAATTTTTTTCATCACACTGTCCTGCATCACAATGCCGCCCTCATATACCATTTTTATCGCGTCCATGATCCGGTCAGGGGAACTGTTCTTCAGCAAATACCCTCTTGAGCCGTTTTTTACGGCCGTCAGAATAAAATCATCGTCGTCAAATGTGGTCAGGATCAGTGGCTTGACGGTCGTTTTTTCAGATATTTCTCTGGAAGCCTGCAGGCCGTCCATGACAGGCATCCTGACATCAAGCAGCGCGATATCGACTTTCTGGGATTCGCAGTATTGGATGGCCTGCAGGCCATTTTCCACACAGGCGGTTACTTCAAAACGTTCGTCGTTTTGAAGTATGATTTTAAGCCCTTCCCGGATCAGGATATCGTCATCGGTAATAAGTACTTTAATCGGCATTTTCTGCTCCTTTCACAGGCAGTAAGGTAATGACGGAAAAACCGTCTGAACTGTCCAGAATAAGTTTACCCCCGCAGCTTTCCGTTCTTTCTTCCATCCCTTCCAGCCCCAATCCCTTCTTAATCGATATGGCACCGACTCCATTATCTTTTATTTCGACCTTAATAAGTTTATTCATTATTTCAAGTTTTATTTTCACTTCTCCGGCGGATGAATATTTCAATGTATTTGTCAGTGCTTCCCGGACATTCTCCAGAATGATTCTCCATTGTGAATGGGTAATGCAGTTCAGATCACCCTGGTAGTTCAAATGTGTTTTCATTTGGCTGTTAAATGAATGTTCATCCAGAATCGCTTTCAAACGATTAATGCCAAGCTGCTCAGGAGCTGGTTTGATAGTTCTGAGTGTAGAACGGATATCCTCCATGCCTTCTTTCAGAACATGGATAACATTGATAATAATCTCCTTTGATCTGCTTTGGTCCCGATCAATCACCAGGCGGGCGGCTTCAAGCTGGATCAGGCTTCCGGCAAGGACATGCCCAATTTTATCGTGAATATTTTGCGCAAGCGTATTTCTTTCTTCCAGTTGGCTTAAATACTTGACCTGGTTTTCATATTCGGTACCGGAGTGCAAACGACCGTAAAGAGAATGGTTCTTTTCTCTTAAGAAATCGTTGTCCGCGGCCAGGCGGGCAATGCGCATCGAAGATTTTAGGGACAGTTCATAAATCATGGCACTCAAAAGACTGATCAGCAGATATTCCGGGATAATATTCCCCGCAAGCAAGAAAAGAGGAAGAGCTGTAGAGATCAGGGCATATAATGGATTCTTCCCGAACTGGTGAAACAATTCCAACAAGTTTAACGGCAAAAGAAAAACAAAGAGATTAGAGGCATAGAAAGCAGAGAGAATCAGAAAAACACATATCAAAACCATCCATGTTTTTTTTACGGATTCCCTGGAGGAAATAATATGAAACATGCTCATAATGATATAGATAAGTAGAAGTAACAGCACCAGGGGCAAATTGGTCATCCCAGTCAGTACATAGCAAAAAATACTATATAGAATGATCACTAATTTCGTGCCCAAAAGCCAGCTGGTCATCAGATTACCTCGTTCATCCTATTTCACATATCAGATTTCGGTGAAAAAACCTAGGTGCTTTTTGATATATCTATGGGCAACTAAGGCCTACGCCTGTGCCAAAAGGCTTGCCGTAAGCCAAATTCTCTATATAATCCTACTATAGTTTTTCTACCGGGACCATGTCAACCCTAATTCTGGTATGTTATACGTATACGTCTGACTACCTTGCCTAAAAATCGAAAAGGCTACGGCCCTCAAGTTCTATGGTATAATAGTATCGATTTGTTCGTGTAATCTACCAAAGGAGTGAAATAGATTGATCCGACTTGTTGCCATAGATTTGGATGAAACACTGCTTAACGATGCGTGGCAAATTTCTGAAGGGAATATCAAGGCCATCCGCCGCGCAGTGGCCAAAGGCGTAATGGTTACGCTTGCTACAGGAAGGATGGCTGTATCTGCCAGAAAATACGCCAGCCAGCTGGGTCTGGATGTTCCGATTATTACATGCAACGGAGCCTTGATCGAGCACTCCCTGAGCAGGGAAATCATCTGCCATAAAGTGATTCCGTCAGGATTAGCTATGAAGATTATTCAGCATCTCCAGTCGAAAGAAGTCTACACACAGGTGTTTATCAAAGATGAAGTCTTTACAAATAAATGGAATCAATATTCCAAAGCCTATGAGGAAATGACCGGAATAAAGGTCCAGGAAACGGATGTGCTGCAAATTTTGCACACTGAGCCGGAAGGTGCTGAAAAAATATTGTGCATTTCCGGGGAGGATTATCTCCAGACTGCTACGGCAGAACTGCGGCAGATCTATGCCGACAGGCTTCATTTTACGCGTTCCAAGCCAATTTTTCTGGATATGATCGATAAAGAGGTCAACAAAGGCAGCGCGCTTAGGGCGTTAGCCGCGAATTTCGGCATCTTGCCGGAAGAAATTATCGCGATTGGGGATAATTTCAATGACCGGGAAATGCTGATGTTTGCCGGTATCGGTGTGGCTATGGGCAATGCCCATCAGGAACTTAAAGAAATTGCGGATTATATTACAGCTTCAAATAAAGAAGACGGAGTAGCCAAAGTTTTCGAGAAATTTGTTCTGTAAGGTCCATCATAAATCAAAAAAAATCCAGCCTAAGAATTCAGGTAAGGAGTTTTAATGTGAAGATCCTGCTCGTTGGCATAAATACCCGGTATGTACATACAAATCTGGCCATTCGCGGTCTGCGTGAAGTCCTGAAGACACAGGGAAACACTGAATGGGAAATCTGTATCCGCGAATTTTCGATTAATGAGCATCTGGACAAAATTGCCGGAGAAATATTTGAAGAGAAACCGGATGTCCTTGGTTTCTCCTGCTATATCTGGAACATTGTCTCCGTTAAGGCCCTGGTACGCAGGTTGAGGCCTGTCTTGCCCGATACCTTCATTCTGGCTGGGGGGCCGGAAGTATCTTTTGACTGTGATCGTCTTATGAATGAGGTCCCCCAGCTCGATGCGGTCGTTGCCGGGGAAGCCGAACGGGTTCTGCCTGTGCTGCTTAAAGGTTGGTCCGAAGGCAGCCTTCCCCGGGATGTCGCCGGTGTTGTCTGGCGACTGCGGAGAGAGGCCGGCGGTCCCCAGGGCCTGAACAGCATGACTGCCTCGGATGGTTTCCAGGGAATGACCAGCACGGATGCATGTGGCATGGTAGTGACGAATGCAGCGACACCGGATACCGTGGATCTGAATTTTCTGCCAAACCCCTACGCGGTGCAAGAGGATTTTCGCGGGAAACTGGTTTATGTCGAGACAAGCAGGGGCTGTCCGTATAACTGTGAATTTTGTATTTCGTCCACTTTCAAGGGTGTCCGGTTTTTGCAGCCGGAGCGTTTTCGTCCTATTTTGCGGCAGCTTTTTGCGAACGGGGCACGGACGATTAAATTTGTGGACAGAACATTCAACGCATCCAAAACACACGGGTTTCAAGTTCTTGACCTATTTAAAGAGGAAGCTGAACGGGAGTACGAGAAAACAGGACCGGAGGGCACATATGGATTGTCTGGGGACATTCCACGGGCTCATTGCGAGATAGCCGGAGATTTGCTGGATCAGGACTGGCTGCAGTACTTGCAGAACTATCCGACAGGAATGATTCAATTAGAGATAGGAGTCCAGTCCACCCATCCACCTGCTTTGAAAGCGATCCGCCGATCCCAGAATTTTGCGGACTGGAAAGATAAGGTTCGTTATTTGCAGCACGATTGCGGGATACCGGTTCATTTGGATCTTATTGCAGGCTTGCCCCATGAGGGGTGGGCAGAATTCCGCAAGTCATTTGATGAAGTTTTTAATCTCAGACCGAATCATTTGCAGCTTGGTTTTCTGAAGGTATTGAAGGGTTCGGGAATCCGCAGGCAATGCACCCAATACGGGCTGAAATACTGCCCGGATCCGCCCTATACGGTCTTGAAAACACGGGAGTTGAGCCACGAACAGGTTTTGGACCTGGCCCGAATAGAAGAAACTCTGGAAAGGTACTATAATTCTGGAAGGTTTAAGTTTTCACTCGAAGTTGTTCTTGCTGACCGGCAAAGCCCGTTTGATTTTTTTGATGCTCTGGCCAGATACTGGCACGGTAAGGGCTGGTTCCAAAGAGAATGGAGTTCCAGGTCACTCTTCGAGAATATCTGGGAATTTCTGATGGAACAGCCGGACGGCCGGACCGCACTGAATCGGAAACTTTGGCGCGAAGCACTGCGTTTTGATTATTTTGTCGCTGAACGTCCCGGGCAAATCCCTGATTTTCTACAGAGAGCAGAAGAGACTGTCCAGGATAAAAGTTGGAAAGAAGAGATAAGGAAGGACCCGATTTGGCAGAACCGGATTCCTGAGTCTGAGGGCATGGATAAAAGGCAATGGATCAGAGCTACGGCTATCGAATATTTTGAGCGGGATATTCCAACAGGGACTACAGAACATTCCCCGGGAAAAGGCGGCTGGTATTTGTTCTACTACGGTCGAAAGCCGACCCAGTATTTTAAAGTTGAAAGTTGAAGCTCCTAAAAGCATATAGAAAATCAATTGACAAAAACAGTCTCAGAAAGTAGTATTTGTAACTTTCCAGCGGACGGATTAGAATAAGGGGAGAAGAAACGAATATTTGCTCGGGTTAGTCTCCGTAATGGATGCGCAACAGCCGAGAAACGGTATTATGGCCTTTAGACTTACCCTAATGGTTTTTGAATATTTTAGTAATATTGTATCAGGTATGTGGAGAGGAAATCGCTCTGAATGGAAAAAAGGCTGGAAGCACTTCTGTGTATTATGATAATTATATTGAGCTTAACGGCTTTAACAGCTTGTTCCAAGGGACCCTCTCCGGGGGAACCCGGCGGAGACGCCCCTGCGGTAATCTCTGTCTGGTATTCGTTGGACGGCAAAGAAGAACAGGCTTTACTTGCGCAGTTTGCCAGAATCAATAAGGAATATCCCGAAGTATCGGTTAAAGGTGAAAAAATTGCTGAGGCAGATATTGTCCAGCAGGTCTGGAACTACCAAGCCGGAGCAGAGGGGCCGGAAATTGTGATTGCTAGAAGACAGATCCTCGATGCGCTCTATAAAAAAGGGGCGGTCTCACCTGTTCTGGCGGATATCGACTCAGCCTATCCGGCGGCGAGAGCGGTTTTTACGTATAATAAACAAGCATTTGCAGCACCCTGGCTTACGGATGTGCCACTGCTCTACTACCGCAAAGATAAAGTACTGGTGCCCCCGGCAAGTCTGGCGGAAATCTGGGAGAAACATTCCGTCATCGCAGTTCCGGGTCTGAATGCGTCGCTGCTCAGTCCGTGGTGGAGGGCTGAGGGAGGAACGTTAAGTGCCAACGGTGTTCCAGCCCTGGATTCGCAGAAGAATCGGGCTTTTATCAACAATTTTGCAGCGCTTCGTCAGCAAAATCAAGTGCTTTTGGACAGTGCGGCCTTAGCCCGGTTTGCCGGGGGTGAGACCGGTTACCTGCTGACCTGGGCCAGTGACAGTACCAGACTGACGAACATAGGTGGAAACTGGGACTGTCTGTCCTTCTATTCTTTACTGGGAGCCAAGGGACAGGTTTTGCTGGAGCATACGATCGGAATCGCTAATTCATCCATAAAGACCATTCCTGTCATGGAAAGCGCCATTCGGCTGGTTGAAGAAGAACTGCTGAAGCCGGCGGCGGAAGAGGCGATGTTTCAAGCCGGCGGCAGGCTGCCTGTTAACAGTGCGTATTACGAATCGGCGACGAAGCGTTTTCAGTCAGAGGTTGCTTTGTCTTTGCAGTCTGCCTGGTATTTGGAGGGTTCAGTGAACGACTGGACGTATTTGGACCTCCTAAATTCCAGCTGGCAGAATATTGCAGGAGGGGCCAATATGGAAAGTGAACTCGCTCGTATTCAGCAGGATGCGTCGGATATTGGCAAGCAAACGAAATAATCAGGAAAGGAACAATTCAGGTGGGGAAAAGGCTATGAAAAGTGAAGCATTGAAACTGGTGATTATTACCGGTTTGTCCGGGGCTGGAAAAACGCAAGCCCTGCAAAGTATGGAAGACCTTGGATTTTTTTGCGTTGACAATCTTCCGCCGAGCCTTATTGAAAAGTTCGTTGACTTGTGTGCCCAATCCCAAGGAAAAATAGACAAAGCTGCCATTGTCTGTGACTTACGCGGCGGAGATTTCTTTTCTTCTTTAAACCAGGCGCTCGAGGATCTGCAGGAGGCGGGATATCAATACGAAATTTTATTCCTAGAGGCTTCGGACGATGTTCTGGTCAACCGTTATAAAGAATCAAGAAGAAGGCATCCCGTATCTCCGAAGGGAAATGTGCTGGAAGGCATTCACAAAGAGCGGCAATATCTTGCCGATTTACGCGGGGATGCAAGCAAGATCATTGACAGTTCAGACCTGACAACCGTACAGATGAAGGAAAAAATCAGGAATCTGTTTGGAAAGGAATACGATCCGGCCAGGATGTCCGTATCGGTTGTTTCTTTTGGGTTTAAATTTGGGATACCGCTGGATGCCGATACAATTATCGATGTCCGTTTTCTGCCTAATCCGTATTATTTAAAGGAACTTAAACCGCTGAACGGCAAAGATAAAGAGGTCAGGGATTATGTTTTGCTGAATCCTACCACGGCTGATTTTATCGGCAGGTTTTTTCATATGCTGGAATTTATTTTGCCGTTATATCTCAAGGAAGGCAAGAGTCACCTGGTCATCGGCATAGGATGTACAGGGGGGCAGCACCGTTCCGTGGCAATTGCCGAGAAAACAGCGGAGTTCCTGCAGATGAACAATTACTCCTGTGTTATAAACCACAGAGATATCAAAGGATAGGAATGGTTTGACGAGATGGAACTTCCGAAAAAATATTTGGAAATGTGCAAATGGTTCTATCCAAATTTAGGTGTAAAAAGATATTTTCTGTTGGCAATCCTCGGTTTATTTCTTGTCGCCGGCGGACTTTCGGTCATCAGCTCCGGGGAAACCCTCGGATTTATTGAAGTGCAGTTTCGGGAGATCATCTATCAGCTGGCCGGCAAAGATACCGTAATGGTGGGTCCGGCGGGGGTCGTTACCTGCCTGGCAGGTATGGCTATCGTTTTTATTGCGTTTAAAAAAATGATCAGCTCGATCATTTCCGTGCTGATTCCGGAAAATGAAGATAGAATTCTCGATGTGATTTATTCCCGCCGTCAATTGAAGCGAGGACCTAAAATTGTTGTTATCGGTGGAGGTACCGGGCTGTCGGCGTTGCTGAAAGGGCTAAAAGAATATACCAGCAATCTGACGGCTATCGTTACCGTTGGGGATGATGGCGGAAGCTCGGGGCGTCTGCGTCGAGAGCTTGGGATTCTGCCGCCCGGGGATATCCGTAACTGTCTGGTTGCTCTGGCTGAAAAAGAAGATATCATGGAAGAACTTTTTTCCTATCGCTTTGATACCGGGACGCTGGCCGGGCACAGCCTCGGGAATTTGTTTCTTGCAGGTCTGGCCGGAAGATTCGGTGATTTTCAGAAAGGCATCGAGCAAATTGGCAAAGTATTCGCCTTGCGCGGGGAAGTATATCCGTCAACGCTTTCTCAAATCACCCTGAATGCTTATTTTGAAGACGGTAGATTCATTAACGGCGAGACAGCCATCCGGACGACACCTGGCAAGATCAAAGTTCTCAATATTATGCCCCAGGACTGTCGGCCCTTGCCCGGAGCTTTAGCGGCGCTTGAAGATGCCGACCTGATTGTTCTTGGGCCGGGGAGTCTTTATACCAGTATCATTCCGAATCTATTGGTGAAAGGGCTTCGCGACAAGATTGCTTCGGCCAAGGCTCCGTGCATTTATGTCTGCAACATTATGACGGAACCTGGAGAGACTGACCATTATGCGGTCGCCGACCATTTGAAGGTGATTATCGAGCATGTTGGGAAGGATCTGGTTGATGCGGTGCTGGCTGCCAGAGAAAATATATCTCAGCAAGTCAGGGAACGCTATCAGGCAGAAGGAGCTGAGGTTGTGGACGGTGATGCCGCTGAGGTCGAAAAACTGGGTGTTCGTTACTTTGAAGGCAGTTTTTACACCGGCGGGGAAGTTGTCCGGCATAATCCGGATAAGCTGGCTAAAGAAATTTTGCGTCTGTTATTCCGTCTCAAGCCCGTGAATGAGAGAGTCGCCATGGTTGATTCGTATCTGCTAAATCGGAAAATTAAGTCGATATAAATATAAGCCGCTGTTGATGAAAAAGGATATTATTTTGAAGGGCCGGAGTTGATGGTATGTCGTTTAGTGCCATAACCAAAGAGGAACTAGCCAGACTGGAGTTGCAGAAGGATTGTTGTGAGCTGGCTGAGCTGGCTTCGCTTATCCGCATGGATGGAACACTGCAGATCAGCGCGAATCAGAAATATTCCCTGAACGTGATCACTGAAAGCGCTCCTGTGGCGCGAAAAATATATAACCTGGCCAAAGAATCGCTGCATCTGCCAGCCGATATTGTGGTCAGGCGGAAATTAAGACTGAAGAAAAACAATTCTTACCTGGTGAAGATTTACCCCAGAGAGATGAGTGATCTGCAAAGACTCGGATTGTTTAATGAAGAGGGAGAAATCCAGGCCGGAATTGATAAGAAACTTATTGCCAAAAAATGTGACCAGAAGGCTTACCTCCGCGGGGCATTTCTGGCCGGAGGCTCGATCAGTAACCCTGAGGGGAATTATCATATGGAGATTATCACGAATGATCCGGTTCTGGCAGGAGACCTGAGCGAACTTTTGAACAAATTTGATCTAAAGGCGAAGGTCAGTACCCGTAAGAATTTCCATGTGGTTTATTTAAAGGAGAGCGAACATATCGTCGAGTTTCTTGCGCTGATTGGTGCCCACCAGGCGTTATTTGAGTTTGAAAATATCCGGATCATCAAAGAAATGCGCAACCAAGTTAACCGGATCGTTAATTGTGAGACTGCCAATCTGAATAAGACGGTGGACGCCGCAGTACGTCAGTTAGAAAACATTCGGCTGATTGAAAGGACCATCGGACTCAAAGCCCTGCCGGAAAATCTGCAGGAGATTGCTTGCCTGCGTCTGGAATTTCCGGATTATACCTTGAAAGAACTGGGCGAAATTCTGACCCCGAAAGTCGGTAAATCGGGCGTCAATCACAGACTGCGCAAGATTGAAGAGATTGCCGAAAAGATTCAGACGGATAAGAACAAACCAAAGCCTGGCAAAGGAAAGAGTTAAAGCAAATGTTTTCGATCACGATGGTAATGCAATTTCTAGGCGGACTGGGACTGTTCCTGTACGGGGTTAATGTTACTTCGGAAGGGCTGCAGAAAATTGCCGCGAAAAAGTTGAAAAACATCCTGGCCTCTTTAACTAGAAAGCCTTGGGCAGCGACCCTATTCGGAATTGTGATGACAGTCGCGCTGCAAAGCAGTACCGCGACAACGGTCATGATCGTCGAATTTGTCAATTCAGGCCTGATGACGCTGACCCAGGCGCTTGGTGTTGTTCTGGGGTCAGCGGTCGGGACCTCGATCGTCATTCAATTAATCTCTTTCCCAATCCTGGATTTTGCACTTTTGCTGCTTTTTATCGGATTTATCATGTTTTTTCTTGTCAGAACCATGCTGGCCAAAAGCATCGGACAAGCGCTGATCGGTTT
The DNA here is from genome assembly GCF_000512895.1 of Dehalobacter restrictus DSM 9455. Lineage (NCBI taxonomy): Bacteria > Bacillati > Bacillota > Clostridia > Eubacteriales > Desulfitobacteriaceae > Dehalobacter > Dehalobacter restrictus. The sequence continues at coordinate 2,790,056 of NZ_CP007033.1, read as the reverse complement.
TGGCTGTATTTTTGTTGGCATGTCTTTGCTTTCTGGAGCATTTTCACCGTTGAAAAGCTCGCCTGATGTCGATGCGTTCCTCTCCCAGTTCGGGACAAACCCGATTCTCGGTATAGCCATAAGTATGGTTGTGACAGCATTACTGCAGAGCAGTGCTGCGTTTCTGGCAATTCTTATTTCCCTCTCCACACACGGACTGCTGTCTGTGGAATCGGTCATCCCGCTGGTCATGGGGGCTCACATCGGGGGGACGCTGACGACTTTGTTTTCCTCTCTCAGCGCTGAACGGGCCGATGCGGTTAGGGTAGCCGCAGCCAACACGCTTTATCGTCTTGCTGCAGCGTTAATCTTACTGCCGTTTTTTCCGTACTTTACTCGGTTTATCGAATGGAGTGCTGCGGACCTGCCCCGGCAGGTAGCGAATACGCATCTTTTTTCGGCAGTCTTAATGGTGATTCTATTTCTGCCTTTAAACAAAATCTTAAGCAAATGTCTGATTAAGCTGATCCCGCAGCGAAGGGACGAAGGCAAAAAACCAAGGCTTATTTATATTACCAAGGCAGCTCCTGAACTGCCGGCTGTTGCCTTGACCCAGGCAAGACAGGAAATCCGCTGGGTGGCGAATAAGATCCTTGAGAATATGGTTCAAATACTGCCGCGTATCATCTTTTACGGGGATACAAAAATACTTCAGGAGCTGGAACGGACGGAGCGGGAAGTAGACTGGCACTATCAGGAACTGTCGAAATTCTTTACGGAATTATTCCGTCGGAATATGACCCGGGAACAAATTGTCGAGAGCCACAGCTACCAGTTGATCATTAAAGAACTTGAATATATTGCCGACAGCCTGATTGTGATGGCCAGGCTGGGGACCAGGATTCATGCTGCCCAGATAATGGCTGAAGAGACTGATCAGGAAAAGGCCGGAGAATTATACATCGCTGTATCCAGCAATTTTTTAACCCTGCTGCGCTATTTGGAAAGAGGTGATCAGGCTCTTGCTTTGCTGATCATCGAAGCCCATCAGGGTATTATCGAAATCTATAATCAAGTTCAGAACAGCCTGACTTGCCGGATCTCCAAAGATGATCAAGGTATGCAGGAATTGAACAGCTGGCTGTATAAAATTGGGGAGCATATTGTCCGGATCGCCAAGATATTGCAGGATTAGATGCAAATTAATTTCACAAATTATGAGAAAACACTGTTGAAAATCTTTGGTTTGTGCTATATTGTAGCTCTAAAACAGTAATAGGAACCGGAGGGGTTAACGTGCGGGTAGTCATTGTGGGAGCTGGAAAGGTTGGTTTTAGTCTGGCGCAGTACCTCGTTGATGAAGACCATGATGTCATTGTTATTGAGGAAGATGAAACACGCCGGAATATTATCCAGAACAGCCTTGACGTCATGACTATTCAAGGGAATGGAGCGAGCCCCAGGGTCTTGATGAACGCGGATGTCCGGTCGGCAGACTTGATGATTGCTGTCACCGACAGTGATGAAGTGAACATGGTGGCGTGTATGGCAGCGAAACAGGCTGGAATACATCAAACAATCGCCCGAATCCGCAATAGCGAATATATTGGTAAAGAGGAAGCCGAATTCCATCGTTCTTTGGGGATCGATCTGACGATTAACCCTGAACATGTTACCGCGGTTGAAATAAGCAGGATCTTATTCATTCCGGCAGCACTGGAGGTCGAGGACTTTGCCGATGGTAAAGTCAGGTTGTTGGAAGTAAGGATCCGGCCAGAATCACCGCATACAAATATCCCGATTTCCGAACTGGATCTTCCGAAAGATATTTTGATTGTTGGTATCCTGCGTAAAAACAGGATGATTATACCGAACGGCGCGGAGATGCTGAAGCCAAGCGACAATGTTTTTCTTGTCGGCGATCCGCAAGCTTTAAATGAGATCCAGGATGAGTTTACCGAAAAGATGGTCCCGGTCAAGAAAGTCATGCTCATTGGAGCCGGCCGAATTGGCCGCAATCTGGCCGTTCTGCTCGAAAAGGCAGGTATGATCGTCAAGGTGATCGACAAGAATCCGGAACGGTGTCAGGCTTTGGCCAAAAGCCTCAAAAAGGGAACTGTGTACTGCGGAGAGGGAACCGATGTCGATCTGCTGATGGAAGAAGGGGTCGGAGATGCCGATGCCGTAGTCTGTCTGACAGATGACGATAAGCTGAATCTGCTTCTGGCCCTGATGGCCAAAGATCTGGGCGCCCAGAAAACAATTTGCCGGGTAGGAAGAACGGAGTATATTCCCCTGATGGAAAAGGTAGGCGTGGATTCTGTCTTATCGCCAAGATTGATCACAGCCGGTTTTATTCTGAGCCAGGTCCGCAGGGGTAAATTTATTTCCGTGGCTCTGCTGGAAGGCGCCAAAGCGCAGGCTATGGAAATCGGCATATCTCCGACGTCCAAAGTTGCCGGCAAGAAGCTGAAAGAGGTCAGGTTTCCCTACAATTGTCTGGTTGGAGCAGTCCTGCATCAAGGTCGGGTTTACGTGCCAAACGGTGAATCTGTTCTGATGCCCGGTGACCAGGTGATAATCTTTGCACTGCCTGATACGATCATTAAGGTCAATAAATTCTTTTAACGGAGAATCAGGATCATGAATTTTACGCTGCTGGAAAATATCTTGGGAAGGTTCTTGATTGCCTACAGTTTTGCCATGGTTATTCCGATTGCTGTTGCGCTGTTCTTTCAAGAGAAGGTCGGCTGGGCTTTTCTAATTTCTTTTTGCATTACCGTCATTGTCGGAACAGTTATGCGCTTCCATGGAAAAGTTGAAGGCAAAATTAGCGTGCGGGAAGGCTTTGCAGTTGTCGGGGGAGCCTGGATTTTTGCGTCGCTGTTTGGGGCGCTGCCTTTTATTATTTCCGGCGTCGTTCCAACCTATATTGATGCGTTATTCGAAGTGGTTTCCGGCCTGACAACGACGGGATCAAGCGTATTGAGTAATCTGGAGGTTCTGCCCAGGAGTATTCTTTTCTGGCGCAGCCTGACCCACTGGATGGGCGGGATGGGGATCATCGTGATGTTTATTGTACTCCTCCCGAACCTTGGCATTGGGGCAGTCCACATCTTTAACTCCGAAGTCCCTGGACCGATTTCCGAGAAGATTGTTCCGAGAATCAAAGATACTGCGCTGATTCTCTGGGGGATCTACGCAGGGCTTACAGTGGCGACGATTGTGCTGCTGTTGTTCGCGGGGATGTCCCTTTTTGATGCGGTGAACCATGCCTTTGCCACTGTGGCGACAGGTGGCTTCTCCACGCGCTCGGCAAGTATTGCTGCCTACAATTCTTTCCCTATTGAGCTTGTTGTGACCATTTTCATGTTTATCGCAGGTTCAAACTTCAGTCTTTTCGTCCAGGCTTGGCGGAAACGTTCTTTGCGTCCGCTCAAAGATACGGAATTGAAATATTATTTTTTAATAGTTGTTGTGTCTACGCTCATTATCACCGGTTCACTTGTCATCCAGCAGGGCTGGGGATCACTTGCTGCTCTGAGACATTCCGTCTTTCAAGTGGTAACGCTGATGACGACTACCGGATTTGCATCTACTGATTTTGACCAGTGGTCGGGGCTGGCGAAATTGATTTTATTTTTTTTAATGTTCATCGGCGCGAGTGCCGGATCCACTGCCGGTGGTTTAAAAGTGTCCAGAGTGATCTTATTGGTCAAAATGGGTCTGGCTCAGCTCAGACAAGCGATCCATCCACGCCTGGTAATCAATATTGTTGTTCAGGATAAAGTAATTGACACGACAGTGCTGAGTAATGTGGGACGGTTTTTCTTCGTTTACTTCCTGACATTTGCTATCGGGTCTATTCTTTTGGCCGGTACAGGTCTGGAGCCTTTTGATGCGATGTCGGCAGTTATTGCGAATCTCAGCAACGTTGGACCAGGGTTTGGCGCCGTCGGACCGATGTTTACCTATGCACCGATCGAACCTTTCGGGAAAATTGTTTTGACAGCGTGTATGCTGCTGGGCAGGCTGGAACTCTTTACCCTGCTGGTCTTTCTAACGCCGGAGTTTTGGAAATCGAAAAAAAGCTGGTAAGCTTATCTCAAAAAACTGGCTACGGCCAGTTTTTTTGATGGTGGCCTAATGCCGAACGAAGATTCTGTGAATATGAATTGCCTAATGAAAAAAACATGCGCAAACAAACAAAAACATGTTAAAATAAAACATAAAAACAAACAAATATGTTCATTTGAACAGAAGGAATCCGGGAAATGATATTCTGAGCATACGACCGAATAAGAAAATAAGGGAAAAGGGAAACTAAACCTGTTCTCCAAACATATGAAAGAAAAAGAGGGAGATATAACGATGAATAAAATCGGAATCGATGAAATAGACGTAAAGGGAAAGCGTGTTTTCGTACGCGTGGATTTTAATGTGCCGATGGACGATCAGCAAAATATTACGGATGATACCAGAATCAGGGCTGCACTTCCGACGATTCGTTATCTGAAAGAAAACGGTGCTAAAGTCATTTTGGCTTCCCACCTCGGAAGACCCAAAGGCAAAGTCAATCCCAAATATTCACTGGCACCTGCAGCAGCCCATTTAAGCATTCTGTTGGACACCGAAGTGAAGCTCGCTCCTGATTGTATCGGGCCCAAGGTTGCAGCGCTGGTTGAATATATGGAAGATGGGCAGGTTTTGCTTCTGGAAAATGTCAGATTTCATGAGGAAGAGGAAAAGAATGACCCTGATTTTGCACGCAGCCTGGCCGGCTTAGCCGATATCTACGTGAATGACGCGTTTGGAGCGGCGCACCGGGCACATGCCTCAACTGAAGGGATAGCCCAACATATACCTGCTTATGCCGGATTCTTGATGAAAAAAGAAGTGGACATCCTTGGCCAGGTGCTCGGTCAGCCAACCAGAGCATTTGCTGCGATTATTGGTGGAGCGAAGGTCAGTGATAAAATCGGTGTCATAGAAAATCTGCTGAAAAAGGTGGATGTTCTGATCATCGGAGGCGGGATGGCCAATACGTTCCTGAAGGCCCAGGGGCTGGAAGTCGGGAAATCACTGATTGAAGAGGACAAGGTGGAACTGGCCGCCGAACTTCTCCGGCAGGCCGAAAGTACCGGCGTAAAATTAATGCTCCCGCAGGATGTAGTCGTTACGCTGGAGTTCAAAGCGGACGCCCCGTTCAGAGTTACAGAGGTCTCCAACATTCTTCCGGAAGAAATGGCTTTGGATATTGGCCCGGCAAGTGCTGAATTATTTGCAGAGGCGATTTTGCCTGCGAAGACTGTCATATGGAACGGCCCGATGGGCGTATTTGAAATGGAAAACTTTGCGCGGGGCACGGAACAAATCGCGCTGGCGCTGGCTGGATGCCAGGGAACAACGATTGTCGGAGGTGGGGACTCTGTTGCTGCTGTGGAAAAAGTAGGTGTGGCAGAAAAAATGACGCATATTTCTACCGGAGGGGGCGCTTCGCTCGAATTCCTGGAAGGAAAGATTCTGCCGGGTGTAGCAGTACTAAAAGAAAAAACTGAAAACTGAAATTGACTCAATTTCAGGTATTAGCGGAATTTAAAGAATCAGTCTACGAGATATGAATATCACAAAATAAGATATAAAAATATCAGGCATAGGAATATATTACAGATAAAAAAGCTATGGGAGGGGTCTCTGATGACAAGAAAGCCGATCATTGCAGGTAATTGGAAGATGTATAAGACGGTGCAGGAAGCCAAAGATTTTGCCGCGGGACTGTTGGAAAGTTTGGAGAAACTGGAAAATGGAACAAACGCGGAAATGGTAATTTGTGCGCCGTTTACTGCGCTGGCAGCCTTAAAGGATGAACTTGAAGAGAGCATCATCCATATTGGCGCCCAAAATATGTATTATGAGACACAGGGTGCGTATACCGGGGAGATATCGCCACTTATGCTGACAGAGCTAGCCTGTACCTATGTGATTATCGGCCACTCGGAACGCAGGGAATATTTTAAAGAAGATGACGCGCTTATAGCAAAAAAAGTCAAGACCGCACTGGACTTTGGACTGACGCCAATTCTGTGTGTTGGTGAAAACCTGGCTTTGAGAGAAGCAGGTCAGGCCCTAGTCTTTGTACAAGGGCAGGTTGAGAATGCCCTCAGGGAGTTGAGTCCCGAAGAAATCAGAAAGATTGTTGTTGCATATGAACCCATTTGGGCTATCGGAACAGGCAGGACAGCATCTCCGCAGGATGCCCAGGAAATGTGTGCCGCAATCCGTGCCACCCTGGCGAGGCTCGCCGCTGAAGCCGCTCAGGAAATACGAATTTTATACGGTGGAAGTGTCAAGGCTTCCAATATCGCCGAACTGATGGATCAGCCGGATATTGATGGCGCGCTGGTCGGTGGAGCAAGTCTGGACTTCCTTGGATTTACTGAACTGATTGGCAGCGTGAGGTGATTTTGATGTCCGAGGCAACAGGGAGGCCGCTCCTGCTGATGATCCTGGACGGTTGGGGCTGTAGCAAAGAAAAGAATGGAAATGCAACGCTGCTTGCAAAGATCCCGAATTTTTCCCGTTTGCAGGAAAGTTATCCACATACGCTGCTTAACGCTTCGGGTGCTGCAGTGGGATTGCCGGAAGGACAAATGGGCAATTCGGAGGTCGGCCACTTAAACATTGGCGCCGGCCGGGTCGTCTATCAGGAACTGACACGGATCTTCAAGGCAATGGACGAAGGAGACCTTGTCAAGAATGAAGTGCTGCACGAAGCAATGACCCGAGCCAGGGATTCCGGAAAAGCTTTTCACTTGCTGGGGCTGCTTTCGGACGGTGGTGTCCATTCCCATATCCGTCATTTGTTTGCATTACTGGACATGGCGGTTGAGGCCGGTGTAGAGAAGCTTTATATTCATCCGGTTCTTGACGGCAGAGATGTTCTTCCCCAAAGCGCCAAGGAATTTATCCGGCAGCTGGAAAATAAACTGAAACAGCTTGGCAGAGGAAAAATTGCTACAGTTAGTGGGCGTTATTATGTGATGGACAGGGATAAGCGCTGGGACAGAGTCGAGAAAGCATATAAAGCCCTTGTAGCCGGAGAGGGGCCGATGGCCTGTAATGCTCTGGCAGCTGTAGAGAATGCTTATGACAAAAAGATTGTCGATGAGTTTGTTGACCCGACCGTAATCACGGATGAATCAGGCCGTCCAGTGGCGGTAATTGAAGACGACGACAGTGTGCTTTTCTTTAATTTTCGGGCAGACCGGGCCAGAGAAATTACCCGGGCGTTTATTGAAGAAAATTTTGAAGGTTTTATACGGACAAACCGTCCCCGGGTGCATTATGTCTGCCTTACCGAGTACGATGCCAGCTTTGACTGTCCGGTGGTTTTTCCGCCGCAAAACCTCGAAAATACACTTGGCGAGGCTCTGGCAGCCAAAGGTCTAAGGCAGCTTCGCATCGCTGAAACAGAAAAATATGCGCATGTAACATTCTTTTTCAATGGTGGGATAGAGGAACCTGAAGATGGAGAAGACCGCTGTCTGATTCCGTCACCGGGAGTGCCTACCTACAACCTGCAGCCGGAAATGAGCGCCTATGGCATCACCGAGGCCCTGCTTAGCAAAGTGCGGGACGATCAATATGATGTAATTGTTTTAAATTTTGCTAACGCCGATATGGTCGGGCATACCGGATATCTTCTAGCGGCAGTCAAGGCCTTGGAAGCTGTCGATGTTTGTATCGGGAAGATCGTTGATGCAGTTCAGGCCAAAGGCGGGACTGTGTTAATTACTTCGGACCATGGAAATGCCGAGTGCATGATTGATCAGGAAACAAATTCACCGTTTACAGCGCATACGACCAATAAGGTACCGTTCATTCTGGTGAATGATACGTATAAAGACCGCACCCTCCGGGAGGGAGGAAGTCTCTGCGATATTGCACCGACGATGCTGAAGTTGCTGAAGCTTGATATTCCGGCGGAAATGACTGGTAAATCCTTGCTTTTATACTAGTATCCATGGCAAACAAACCCAGGTGTATACCCACTACCAAGGTACTGGCAATAACGTATACCCAAAAAAATCAAAAAAAATGAAGGAGTGACTATGATGAGTTTTATTGACCAGGTAATTGCACGGGAAATCCTTGATTCCAGAGGTTTTCCGACTGTTGAAGTAGATGTTGTGCTGGAAGACGGCACCATGGGGCGGGCTGCTGTGCCGTCCGGCGCTTCCACCGGAGCTTTTGAGGCTCTGGAACTGCGCGACGGGGACAAGAACCGTTATCTTGGCAAAGGCGTTCTTCAGGCTGTTGACAATGTCAATGACGTGATTGGTCTGGAAATGGAAGGACTCAATGTCTTTGATCAGCCGGGGATCGACCGGACGCTTCAAGAGATCGACGGAACGGAAACCAAGAGCAAGCTTGGAGCTAATGCCATTCTGGGCGTATCGTTGGCTGCAGCCAGAGCGGCTTCTCTTTATCTCGGCCTGCCGTTCTACCAGTATATCGGCGGCATTAATGCCAAGGAGCTTCCCGTGCCGATGATGAATATCCTGAACGGAGGCAAACATGCCGACAACAATGTGGATATTCAGGAATTTATGATTATGCCGGTCGGAGCAGCCAGCTTTGCCGAAGCGATGAGAATGGGCTCGGAAATATACCATACCCTTAAGAGCGTCTTAAAGGGGAAAGGTCTGGTAACCGCAATCGGAGATGAAGGCGGCTTTGCGCCGAACCTTGCTTCCAACGCCGAAGCTTTGGAAGTCATTGTCGATGCCATTCAAAAAGCCGGCTACAAACCGGGCGAAGAGGTTACACTGGCGATTGATGCAGCAGCTACCGAAATGTATAAAAACGGCCTATATGTTCTGGAAGGCGAAGGATTGACGAAAACCGCGGACGAAATGATCGCCTATTATGAAGACTTATGCAGCAAATTTCCGATTGTCTCGATAGAAGACGGCCTGTCAGAGGAAGACTGGGACGGCTGGGCTAAACTCACCCAACGGCTCGGCAACAGAATCCAGCTTGTCGGGGACGATTTGTTTGTTACGAATCCAACACGGCTTAGCCGGGGAATTCAGGCGAAGTGCGGGAATTCCATCTTAATCAAGCTGAATCAGATCGGCACCCTGACCGAAACCCTCGATACGATAGAGATAGCTAAAAGAGCCGGCTATACCACGGTTATTTCCCATCGGTCCGGAGAAACAGAAGATGTCTCTTTGGCCCATATTGCCGTAGCAGTCAATGCTGGACAGCTGAAAACAGGCGCGCCGGCTCGTACGGACCGTTTGGTTAAATATAATGAACTTCTCCGGATTGAGGAAGAACTCGGGTTAACCGCTATCTACAAAGGCAGAGCCGTGCTGAAATAATCAGTCCTGGGTCCATCCACAATCGGCTATGGGCATTCCATCCGCAATAATCGGCCATTCAGGCCGTATTCCCTTGCGTCAACACTGGGGCTGTGCTAAAATAGCAATACTGACCATAATCAGACAAACATGCTATTTTATGCCGACCAGGGAAACATATGCTGTAAATAGTTAAAGCCGGGTAAAATAACGGTTTAAACCTTTGAGGGAGGTGAAAATATGACAATAGCAATCGTTGTAATTTTGATCATCAGTTCTCTCGGGTTAATCGCCACAGTTCTGCTGCAGCCAGGAAAAAGCGCTGGTCTTTCCGGTTCGATCACCGGAGCGGGTGAGCAATTTTTCGGTAAGGCTGCCAAAGGAAAGGAAGGCTTATTCGCCAAACTTGGTGTTGTATTTGCCGTTTTGTTCCTTGTAAGTTCACTAGGGCTGACCTTGTTTTTAAAATAAGATAACAGCAAGATCCCGTGCCCTGCAGATTTATCCGCAATTGTGCGGATTATTCGGTATGAAATAAGGTCAACACACCAGGCTGCGTGGAACATACTTCGTGTGGTTATTTATTAGGAGGTAGTAGGAATGGATTTCTCACAGATACCCTTATTGGGTGTAGGAGCAGGAATTATCGGACTGCTCGCGGCATTGTTTTTTGCAAAAAGTGTACTTAAGGAGAGCGCCGGAAATGACAAAATGAAAGAAATTTCCAAAGCGATTCAAGTCGGCGCGATGGCTTATCTGAACCGTCAATACAGAACGCTTATTCCGATTGTTATCATTATTTTTATTGCTTTATTTGCGTTAAAAGGTAACGCTGCGGCACCACTGTCCTTCTTGGTTGGTGCAGTAGCTTCAGGTGCTGCAGGTTATGTCGGCATGGGGATTACGACCAGAGCCAATGCCCGTACAACAGAAGCTGCCCGTACCAGTTTGAACAAAGCACTCGGCGTGTCATTCCGCGCAGGCGCAGTTATGGGATTTTCGGTGGCTGGTCTGGGTCTGTTAGGTGTTGCCGGGCTGTTTATGATCTTTGGTGATGCTGAAACAATCAACTCCTTTGCTTTTGGCGCAAGTGCGATTGCACTGTTTGCCCGTGTCGGTGGAGGTATCTTTACCAAGGCTGCTGACGTTGGAGCTGACCTTGTAGGGAAGGTTGAAGCCGGAATTCCAGAAGATGATCCGCGTAACCCGGCAGTTATTGCTGATAATGTCGGTGACAACGTTGGCGATACAGCAGGTATGGGTGCCGACTTGTTTGAATCTTATGCTGCAACCGCCATTTCCGGCATGCTGATCGGCTTTTCGGTCTTCGGCGGTCATGGCATTGGGGAGTCTATCTTCCTGATTATCGGTGCGATCGGTATTCTTGCCTCGATTATTGCCAGCTTCTTTGTGCGCACAGGAGAAAAGGCCAATCCACAGATGGCTCTGAACATGGGCCTTTGGGGAACAAATGTGATTACAGCTATTGGTTCTTTTGCCGCAGTCCATCTGCTGATGCCGGCAACTTATGTCACAGAATCCGGACTCGTACTCACACCAAACAGGATATTTTTAGCCATTATCTGCGGTCTTGCAGTAAATATTATCATTGGTTTGATCACGGAGTACTACACATCCAATGAAAAGAAACCGGCCCAGTCGATTGCCAAGGCCTCCGAAACCGGAGCAGCTACGAACATCATCACGGGTTTGGCTGTCGGTCTAAAAAGTACAGCTTTGCCGGTCATTACGATTTGTGCTGCGATCCTGGTGGCTTATCAGGTTGCGGGTATATATGGCATTGCGATGGCTGCAATGGCGATGCTTTCCACAGCGGGAATCATCGTTGCGATTGACTCTTTCGGACCGGTGGCTGACAATGCCGGCGGTATTGCCGAAATGGCTGAACTCGATCCGAGTGTGCGTAAAACAACAGATAAACTTGACGCTGTTGGAAATACCACAGCTGCCGTAGCTAAAGGCTTCGCGATTGGATCAGCTGCAATTACCGCGCTGGCTCTGTTCAACGCGTTTGCTGAACTTGCCGACCTTCAGGTCATTGACATTCTTGTGCCGACGACGATTATCGGTCTATTTATTGGTGCTGCCCTGCCGTTCCTGTTCTCCGCTTTTGCGATGCAGGCGGTCGGAAGAGCTGCGTTTGACATGATTGCTGAAGTCCGCCGTCAGTTCAGAGAAATCCCCGGACTGATGGAAGGCAAAGCGAAACCTGATTATGCGGCCTGCGTTGATATTTCGACCAAAGCGGCAATCAGACAAATGATCGCTCCTGGTTTACTGGCCGTATGCACACCGGTACTTGTTGGATTTATTTTAGGCAAGAGTGCCATGGGTGGAATGCTCGCAGGCGGTACATTTGCCGGCTTCCTGATGGCCGTATTCATGGCCAACGCCGGCGGGGCCTGGGACAATGCCAAGAAATATATTGAATCCGGACACCATGGCGGCAAGGGGACTCCTGCTCACGCTGCAGCTGTTATCGGCGACACTGTTGGCGATCCGTTCAAAGATACTGCCGGTCCTTCCCTGAATGCTTTGATTAAAGTTATGGGAACGATTTCCCTGATCATTGCTCCTTTCCTTCACTAAGAGGTTAGGTCCGTCAAACATCGTTTTCAAGTGAAATATATGGAGATGCCTTTAAAGCATCTCCATTTCTATTTTTGTATGAATTTTATTTATCTTAAATCTTTTTATTTATTCTTTAAGACTATCATCAAAGCTTAATTTACCATCATAAAATCAAAGACATTGCATTCGGCAAAAAAATCTGTTTAAATAAACCGATAAGGACATTATTGCCTGATGTTGGCAAGTGGAAGGGAGAAGCATGTTTACACGAGAAGAGCTGGCCAAACCTTTTTACTTTTCAGGCGGAAGCACGGCGATCCTTCTGATTCACGGCTTTACAGCCTGCCCGATTGATATGAAGCCACTTGGTGAGAGATTGAAAAATTGGGGATATACAGTCCAGGCCCCGCTTCTTCCCGGCCATGGAACTTCAATAGAAGACTTGAAGAAGACATCCTGGCAGGATTGGGAGCGAGCTGTTGCCGAAGCAGCTGAGCAATTAAAGAAAACGTATCAGAAAGTCCTTGCCGTCGGACATTCCATGGGCGGATTGCTGGCACTGTCTCTGGCTGCTCAGGGCAGGATCGACGGTGCAGTCTCCATCAATGCCCCGATTATTTATGTTGATGAAAAGCTGCATCAGGCCGAAAGCTTGATAGGAAAAATAGAATATGTTGGCAAACCGCATAAAACCGCTGAGATCAGCCTGAACAGCGAGGGACTCCCCCATTTTTCCTATATTCAGGTACCGGTGATATCTTTTATTTCTTTAAACCAAGCCATTGAACGAATGAAAGGAAAATTGCCCCAAATCAGCTGTCCGACGCTTATGGTCCAGAGCATGGCTGACGGGACAGTCCATCCGTCCAGCGGTGAATTTATTCAGAAGAACATCGGAGACCGCTATTGCGATGCAGTTTACTGGAAAGATGAGGATCACTATCTGCCGTTGAGCGCAGCGCGGGACGAATTGGCCCAAAAAATACGGGAATTTATAGAAAAGCGTCAGCTGCTGGTCCCATAGGTCGGTTTACTGATTTTTTTCAAAATAATCTAAAGGAAATACCCATTGCCTGAGCGGTCAACAACGGGTAATATTATTAATAGATAAAGCAGCGAGGTGGAAATAGATTGGCTGAGGGAATTAAGGTCATCGCTGAAAACAGAAAAGCCAGGCACGATTTCTTTGTCGAGGACAGTTATGAAGCCGGGATCATCTTAACGGGGACCGAGATAAAGTCAATCCGGGCCGGCCGTGTGAATCTCAAAGACAGTTATGCTGAAATTATCAAGGGTGAGGTCTGGCTGAATCAGATGCATATCAGCCCGTATGAACAAGGGAACAGGTTCAACCATGATCCGCTGCGGAAGAGAAAACTGCTGTTTAATCGCACCGAGATTATTAAGATGGGGGATAAGGTCAAACTACAGGGAATGACCCTTGTCCCGTTAAAGATTTATCTCAAGCACGGCATGGCCAAAATTGAACTTGGGCTGTGTAAAGGCAAAAAAAACTTATGACAAGCGGGATGATCTGGCTGAGCGGGATGCCAAAAGGCAAATGGAACGGGATTTAAGAGACAGAAACAAGGGTTAGTTCGCGGGAAAGGGGATGGGGAAATGGACAGTAATCTTCGGAAAAAAGCTGAAAATCTGATCAGCATCTATCAGCAGGTTGCCAAGGACTTTCGCTGGAAAAATTCAAGCAGTATCAATACGCTGATTGCTTTGTCTTATGTAGCCAAAGACAAGGTTTATGACAGGAAAGAAATCGAAAGGGTCAATGACTATATCAAAAAGAATTTGGGTTCTTTTTCGAGTTTCAGACAAAGATCCATTCTGTATTCAGCCTTGCTGCTCGTCAATTCTCCCGATCCGGAAACAAAACTGGATATTCTTCTTGCTTATGATGAAAGACTTAAAGAAAACGGGTTTCGCAGTTACACATACAGGCCTGTGACCGCCTATACACTGCTCTTGAATTGCGAACCGCGCAAAGCCGATATTCGGATTGCCAAAGCCTATGAGATTTTCACCGAAATGAAGAAACATCACCCTTGGCTGACTTCCGGTGACGACTATGCTGTCTCAATCCTGCTTGCAGCTTCGGATAAACCCGTACAGAGTATCATAGCTAAAATGGAAGAGCTGTACAAAGAACTTCATGAATGTGGTTTTAGCCGTGGAAACGGACTCCAATTCTTGTCGCACATCTTAAGTCTGAGTGAGGAGAACAGTAAGGCAAAAGCTGCAAGATGCCGCATCCTGTATGATTTCTTCGGTCAAAATAAATTAAAAGTCTACGCCAATAACTATGGAACACTCGGTCTGCTTACCTTGCTTGAAGATAAAAGCCAGAGAGCTGCGCGTGAGGTGCTCGGAATGAGTGAAGTTCTCCGAGAAGACCGAAATATCCGCTGGTTGGGCAAGGAGACTATTTTTCTTACAGCAGCGTCGCTCGTTTCTTGCACGATGTTGGAAAGCCTCAAAAACAGCAATGATGTGATCTATACCAATGCTTTTGTGACGATTGAAGCACTCATCGCAGCTCAAAACGCAGCAATGATCGGCGCTGCGTGTGCCGCAACGGCTGCATCCAGCGGCAGCTAGCGTGTATCGATCATCCGCCAGGCAGTTTTGTCTATCAGGTGGTTATTAAACGCGGACTCCGCATCCATAAAGACATGATCATAATGGCCAAATTCTAATTGCTGAAATGCTGATTGATTAATAATAAGATGAGACATACCGCCCTGATTTGAAACACAAATATTTACAGTCTCCCTTGTGATTGTATTTGTAGTTGGGTCCTGCGCATAGACCTCATTTCCTTTGACGATGAGGGTCAGGTGCGAGGACTTTTCTTTATTAATAAAGACCAGATTATAACGATATTCATTTAATTCCTTAATCATTTTTTGATCTGTTTGTATAATAAGATGCAAATTGCCTTCCTTGGAGATTTCTGCATGGACAGCTAAGATATCGCCTCCTTTGTCTACATCCAAAAGCAGTTTATCCTGAACCGGGTCCTGAATCAATATATTGCCGGCATTTGGCGTAATGTCCGAATCCATACGCATGCCGCTGATTAGTTTAGCATCTGTATACTGACCGAATAATTCGCTCTGCTTTTCAAAACAGGACATCTGGAATCCCAGTGTTTTTTGCTGCGAATGATACAGCTTGATCGCTTCGGTCTTTAATCTTATTTCCTGATCAGTTAGGTCGAGTGCATACCACTTGGTGCCGGTTTTAAGCAGTTTGGCCGGCGGCGCAAGATCCTTTTTATGCTGTGAGCCGGCTTCCAGGCTAGGCCATAAACCGCGGTGAATTAGATAAAGCCACTCTTTCTGCGGAGAATAGTTCAGCACAGTCAGCGTATATTTCGTGAAAGCATTGCTAGCCCAATGATCCGGATGTTTATCATTCGGGTGCGGCATGACAATATCGGTTGGCTGAAAATCGTGAATAATCTGTGATAAATCAGCGACAACATTTTGCCCGCAATACAGGCGGTTTTTCTTAAAACTGTCGGTATAGGGTGACCGGTCTGCTTGGGTATAGGGACTGGTGTACGGATTCGTTGAATTCCAGTTGGAAGACCATAGTGAGGCAAGTCCGCCGTCAGGATAACCCAGGAAGATAATATCGCTTTCAGAAACTCCCGATGATGCCAAAGCTTTCACTGATTCCTGCTGGCGCGTATAGCCAAAATTGATATATTCTTTTGGTGTAAGCGTTATTTTTGTATAGTCTAAATGGGCTGCAACCCTATAACCATCACCATTGGTCATAAGGACCACTTTTACTTTACCTCCGTTAGCCAGCGTCTTTTTGATGAGCATACCCGCCCCCAGCGTCTCGTCATCGGGGTGCGGCGCAATGATCAGGACCCGGGAGCCCGCCCCAGGCGCATCGATATGCTCCGGAGTTGTGTCGACCATATAATTGGCAACCATCTGATCCGATAGGATAAAGACAAATGCGAATACAATAATCAGAGTCGAAGCAGCCAGAAAAATTCTTCTTTTCAAGATCTTTTTCATATTACCTCAGTTAAGCTCAGCAAAATGTGTTTTTAAGAATTTTTGCTCGAGTAATTTTATACAAATTCATAGTCTCTATGGTTAAATTACCATCTAATATTATACCTTAAAATAAGATGCTTAAGATAGCATGAGATGACAAAAATAAAAATCTAACAATTAAGATCGTTTTTTAAATTAATTGTTAAGTAGAGAATTAAATTAAAATTAAAAATAAAGTTCTATAGGCTGAATCATGCTTCTTAAGAAAGATATTTGTATTTTCTGTAAACATTAAATAAGATTTTCAAGTTGGTACTAGTCAAAATGTTGAGATATGGTATAATGATATCGCTACACTTTCTCGGGGGCGTTTTAGACTCGCTCGGGGGAGCAATGGCAAGAGTCGCGTGTCGAGATCCCGCTTGACCTCGTTAAACAGCGGACAAACAATAACTGACAAAACAAATTACGCTTTAGCAGCTTAAGCTGCTACATCCTGCCTTCTTAACCTGCGGGGAAGGGCCAGGGTGTCAAATTAGCAGGAAAACTTGTGCGGCCACCGTCTGAGGCCAAAACAAGGATTAACCAGACTGGCTTCAAAGGAATCCCGCTTTCAGGAGTCCCGCGAAGCGAGAATTAAAATGAGAGCTACACACGTAGATGCTTTTGGTATTGTCTTTCGATACAGGGGTGCAAGTCCCCTCGCCTCCACCAAAATTCGTCCAAAAACCCGCTATTCATGCGGGTTTGAAATTTTCCGGAGCAAATTTTTAACGGTTTTCTGACCGTTTTTTTGTTTATAGTTAGAAAAATACAAAAAAAAGAAGGCCATCAAGCCTTCATTGCTGCCACTAATTTCTTTGTTCCTACCATATTAATTGCCCTTTTCAAATTATATGCAAGGAAACTAAGCCCCAGCTCGCCTGTGGTTTTTTCTATACCCTTGCATAAAAGATAATGGGCTCCATGGTACCACTTAACCGTACCAAAAGGATGTTCTGAGAGGCATACAAGCATTGAAAAGCCTTTAGAAACCCTTACTGAAATAGTTTCGAAACGATTCCCGAAAGGGTTCCCGAATAAAGAACCAGAAACCAGAAATCAGGATTCCGAACCAGAAGAAGAATGTTTGCACGGAGCGGAAGCCGCTTCATGCCGGCCGGCGCCTGATCACGTTATTTCCTTGATCTTAAATGATAAGAGCGAATACGGGATCGCGGAAGCAAAAATCGCGGAATGGTCGAAGCTGTATCCTGCCGTAGATGTTCAACAGGAGCTTCGGAAAATGAAGGGATGGCTGGACGCCAATCCTTCAAAGAGAAAGACCAGAAGCGGGATTCTTAGGTTTGTAAATAACTGGCTGTCAAAGGAACGGGATCGCGGCGGCTATAAAGCAACAAAGACAGCCGTTCCCATATTTAAGGACTATGACGACGACGAAGACTTCCTGGGGTCAGGTGGTGCTTCACCATAAACAGGAAGGGGGTCGGGATCGTGAAAACTATCTGACGAACGAAGAACTGGTCAAGCTGTACCATGATGGCGATCCTTCCGCCCTGGAAGCTCTGTATTTGCAAAATCATAGACTGATTCGCTATACTGTCCGCCGTTTATGTCGTGGTCGTGAACAAGATTTTGATGATGAAATGCAGGAAGCCTTTTTTATGATGATAAAAAAGGTAAACAAATTCCGTGAAGAAGGTTCGGCCAGCCTGGCGACATACATCGTTAAACAAATTATATGGGGTTATAAAGACCGCCGCAGAACCGCACAAAGCCAACACGAAAAGGGTATGATCAGCCTTGACACCCCCATAAACAGGAACGACGGAAATACAATTCTGCTTATTGATACGCTTCCGGACCCGACAGCCAATTTCGAAGATGAAATCAGTGACGAAATGGTCAGAAATCGGCTAAAGGTTGTACTACATGAGATCATTTCAACGCTTCCGGAACGACAGCGCGCGGTTATACAGGCAAGGCTTGAAGGGTATTCTCAACTCGAGCAACCGGCAACCATGGCCTTGATATTGATCAGTACACCCAGAGCGTAAAGTCTAGTATGATGAGAACTAGACAGGAAGGAAAATATGTTGAGATAACCGGTCAATTATCGAATATTGATAGTAGTGGTAAATATTTTTCCATTGGCCCTTTGGATGATAGTTATTCGTTATTCAATGTCATGTGTTACATAACTGAAGAACAGAAAGCTACAGTAGCCAAATTTACAAACAAACAAAAAGTCACCGTGATTGGAACTATTACCGATGTTGGAGAAGTAATTGGTTATTCATTAGATGTTGAAAGCATAAAATAAGATATTACAGCCCTAAATGTAGCCATAAACGCAAAAAAGCCCCGAAGGATCTCTCCCTCGAGGCTTTTTTTACTTCTACTCTGGCTGTTCCAAAGCTGTACTCTTTCCGCCACTTTCAACCCTGAAGGATGAGCCGCCTTTGTCTTCATTGCCGACTTCTTCAAAGAGGTACCCGTCACTCGCTTTAAGCTTCTCAAGCTGTTCATTCAGCCCGAGGATGGTCTCCCCGTCCAATTTAATAAGAGACATGTCCAGAGCCGCCTTGGCCAGCTTCGGATTCTTGGTCTTTGCGGCCATTAGAGCTCGTTCGACCGCATCGTCCAACCTCAGCTTATTAAGCTCTTTGTCTGCTTCTGTCTTGGAAGTCTCATACTTGGTTTTCCACTCGTCAGCTGCACCCTTAATGCCCTCAATATCCATGCCCTTAAAGGCCTCAATTTGTTTATTGGCATCGGCCAGATTGGCAAAGGATGTCCAGCGGGTGCTTCTCCTGGATCACCTGCATGATCTCCAGTGTCTCATCCGGGAGGTATTTACTAAAAAAATCATGAGTCTCCGCATTCTTGTTTTTGACCGGAGCCCCATGGCCTTTGGCGTTTTTATTTTTCGGCTGGCCGCCGTGCTTACATTTTGTAGTACTACAGTTTTTTGAAATTGAAGTACTACAACCTATTTGATCGTTCCATTTGTCCCGTAGCTTCCATACGCTGACGGTACGTTCGGGTATCTCAAGTATATTTGCAATCTCACGATTGGTTATATTTCCTTCAGACTCTTGGAATATCTCAAGAGCTTTACCTCTTAGAGGATTTTTTTCTTTTGCCACACCTTCACCACCAATTAATGCTATTATCAACGTAGTATGAGTTATCCAATTAAGGAGGTTCCATTATGCCTAAAATGTTTTCCCAAAAGTTTATCGCTGTAGTTTTAACTCTTATATTCACACTTTCTATACCTTGTTTTGCAAGTGCACAAACTGTTGATACGTCATCAAAACATGCAGTCTTAACACAAGATCAAGTTACTCAATTAGTAGAAGATTACTCCAAGACAAAAGACCGTAAAGTATTAAAGAAGTATGGACTAGATCCCAACGAAGGGTTAGCCCTTATTGTTGAAAAAGACACAACAACATCAACTAATTCGTTAGAGTCTAGCGATCCAGTAAAATCTCTTGCCTCGCTACCGTTAAGTGGAGTAAGAGGATATGTTACCGGAGGCATGACTCACTCTGGCAGAACCGTGAATTGTAACATTACAGCTCATTTTTTCATTGATATGGTAAGTTACGCGGAATGGGCTGCTACCTTCTATTATGTAAATCCTAACTTAGAACTTGAAATACCATTAGTAACAAGAGCTAATACTTTATGGTTTAATCCATCTGTGTCTCAATTTTTAGACCAAGTATCAACCACGGTATCATCAGGAGGATATTACACAGCGACATTTGGTGGTATAGCTATGGGTAGGTATGCTAATTATGAGTTAATCCAACTGGTAGATTTAAGTCCCGTTTACGTCAATTAATAGTATATACTTATACTACGTGGATATAATTTTTGCCAGGCTAGATTAATATCCTAGCCTGGCAGATTGCGGAGGTTTAATTATATGAGTTGGACAGTTGAGATAGACAAAGAAACTCTTATGAAAAACGTAATTAATACTAGCGATTCCAGAGATCTAGTTGACTTAGCAATTAATCAAAATGAAGTACCAGAATCCTTCTCTCCTTTTTGTCAATTTTTTCTCGGCCCAACTGCAGCTGGTATATTAAATTTATATACGTCTATCCCAGTTCCTGACGAGGAAATTTGTCAGTATGTTTTGACGGAATTGGCGCCTCATTATGAAAAGGTTCAAGCAATAAAAAGTAAACAAGGAGAGATCAGAACTTTAATTTTTCGGCAAGTGAAGCCCGATTCTGCCCAATTAATGCAATTATTATTTAAAAATAGCAATTTAGAACCGACTATTTTGGACTTGTATCTGGATAATCCAGCCTATCCTGATCCGCCTACCGAAGGCTCACTTTGTTATAAAGTTAATCCTGAGATGATAAAACCTATCAATTGCCCATCCTTTGATTCAACTTGGGATCTTTTACTGAGATGTTATGCGAGAGAACGAAAAATTTGCCTCACTCCATATGGTTGGACATACACAGACAAGTTACGTGAATCAATTGCAATAAGGTATTTTATTAAAAAATGCGACGATATAATCTTAATTAAAAACAAAAAAAATAATCAAATAATTGGTATAGATTTGATATTAAACTAATTACCATTCGATTTATTCAAAAAGATTTCATTCGTTAGTATATTAATATTTATAATTTAATACTGTATCTCTGAGGTCTTCGTTTGTTTTGGAGAAATAAAAATAAGAGCCCGAAAGCTCTTATTTTCCGTTTAGGTTTCAGTTGTTTTTATGCTTCGAATAATCGCCGACATAATTCCGCTTGATGAAACAAAATCTTTTGAACCTTCAGTCTTAAATCTTATCTCGAGTTGATGATTTGGGTTTTGCACAAACTCCATTTCGATAGCATCATTTTTTAGCATACCTGCGAAGATTACTGCGGCAGCGTCAAAATAATCTTTTTCGCACAACAAGATAAATCCCTCCCTTGTTCTGTTAATATTCGATGAAAGGAAGTATTTTCCTGCAATAAAAAGACCGTCCCAATTGATATGCTCCCTTCGTAGTAGACAGTTCAAATAACAAAAACTGTTTAGTGCAAGGAGGAGCATATCAAAATTGGCCGGGGTTCTGCTTCATTAATAAGTAGAAACTAAGCCCTCACCATCTGAAGCCTATCTGCGTATGCTGTATTTAGACGAATAATAAAAGGATGGGCGGTATGGATAATCCGGTCACCGAACGCACGCCGCTTATCATTGCGGCTGAAATAAATATGATAACTTGCCAAACCAAAAAAATCCTGCTTGCCGGTGCCATTGAAATCGGCCGTCGTTTGCTGGAAGCCAAGGATTTGGTCAAACACGGGGAATGGGGTAATTGGCTGGCAGAGTCTGTGAGCTATTCCCAGAAAACTGCCGAAAGACTGATAAAGCTCTACCAAGAGTACGGGCCAAACTTCTCTGACGGATTGGACACGTCAAAATCGACATCAATGTCGAATATGACTTACACCCAGGCCCTCCTCCTTCTGGGTTTACCGGCAGAGGAGCGGGAGGAATTCATCGAGCAGAATGATGTCGGCGGTATGACCACCAAGAAGCTGCAGCAGGCACTTCAGGACAGAGACAAGGCCAATCAGGAAAAGGAACAGGCGCTTCAGGAGAATCAAGCATTTAAAAAAGGACTGAAGGCGATCGACAGCACCATCTCCGAATTAAAAAAGGAGCAGGCTAAGACCCCGTCAATGCCAACAAATCCGGAGAATGTCAAAGCAGAAGCCTTCTCTGCCGGTCAACCCGCCCTGCCGACCCACAACCTTAAAACCGAACATGACCCGGACGCTCACATCAAGTATGTAGAAAAATGCGACGCTTGCTGCAAAACGATCGCCGATACCTTCTTCGATCTGACAACAGCACTCACCAATCTGACCCATATCGATCCGAAGCTGAAAGAAGAGAAAAGAAAAGAGGCTAACCGGCTGATTGAATATATGGCAGGGACGATTAAAGAGTGGCCGCCCCCCAAGAAGCCGCTTAGAGTTAATTCCTGATTTTTTTTTGGAACCTTTGGACAAGCCAAGCATAGTATGTATAAGACAGCCGTAAGCTGTCCAATAAAAGGGAAAGGGGATGATGGGAATGGCCGTTGTTTCAGCATCATCCGGCGCTCCGCTAACCAAACAGCGAACCCTTAACAATATTGTTTACAATGCTTCGGATCAAACTGTCTATGAGGCTGGAAGGCTTAACCTGATAATATTCATAATATAATGATTTATTGTCTAGGACGTGGTAAAATGTAACATAAAATGGAGGATATGCCAATTGCATTAAGAAGTTGTTGCGGTCGGTTGCCGTCCATGGCAACCCAGCTTGAGGGTGCCACACGGCAGATAACACGCCGTTCCCAAAACTTAGAATATATAAATGTAATATGACGCTTCGGGAACGGCTGGACATTAGACGACATTCCGGAGGTATGAAATATGAATGTTTTGATTATTGGTGGAACAGGTTTTTTAGGAAGGAACTTAACCAAGGAGTTAATGTCTAGTGGTTATAAAGTATCTGTTATAACAAGAAATCGGCAATTCACAGCAGACAAAGTTGAAAGTAATGTTGATTTAATAGAGTGGGATAACATTTCTCCTCTATCTGCAATTTATGATTTTAAGGAATTTGATGTAGTTATTAATTTTGCAGGAGAATCAATCGGTAACCGTCGTTGGTCCAATTTAGTTAAGCAAGAGATATTGAATAGTAGGATAAATACTACTCGTTCCATTGTTAACGCTATAAACGATGGGACTATGAATCCAAAAGTTCTAATAAATGCTTCAGCTGTAGGATACTATGGGCCTCGTCAGGATGATAAGATAGCCGAGAGTGAAGGTCCTGGACAGGATTTTCTTGCGGAAGTTTGCAAGAAATGGGAAGATGAAGCTTACAAGGTCCAAAATGAATTTACACGAGTCGTTACTATTCGTATTGGGGTAGTATTGGGTAGTCAAGGTGCTCTTACAAGAATGGTTATACCCTTTAAATATTACATCGGTGGTCCATTAGGTAAAGGAAATCAGTGGCTTCCGTGGATTTACATTCAAGATCTAATCAGGATGTTTAGATTTATAATCGAACATGATGAGGTTACTGGTCCTGTAAATGGAACAGCACCAGAACCAGTAAGAATGAAAGGCTTTTCAAAGATTTTAGGAGAAGTCTTAAAGAGACCATCATGGTTTCCAGTTCCCGAATTTGTATTGAAAATCGCATTAGGCCAGATGTCTGAAATGTTATTACATGGTCAAAGGGCTATTCCCCAAAAAATTAGTGATATTGGTTTCGAGTTTAAATTTCCTGATTTAAAGTCTGCTCTAGAGGATGCTTTGGGGAACCGGAACGTCGTCTAACACGGCATTACCTCGACTTTGCCGATATGCATGCGGTTGGGACGCAACCGCGCCCTCCTGGTGCGGACGAAAATAGTCGGATATTTCTTCGCATTAGTATACAATTGCAAACTAATGCAATCTAAATTTGAAAGAAGGTGTATCTCATGAAAACGGTACTTTTGCCCGAAACTCGTGCTGGGAGATGGTCAGTAGGATTATTTATTGCTTTTATTGCTTTAGCAGTAGCAGGGGGTATAATTTCTTCAACACAGGGGAACACGCTCGAATATCCGAATCCTATTAATAGTCCATTTCTGGGAACGGTCATTTATCTTATGTTTTCAGCAATAATCATTGCTTCTGCCATTGGACTAATAGCTGTCAAAAAACATAATGAACACTCTGTTTTGGTCTATCTATCAATACCTCTTGGCATTGTATTTCTTATTGGTGTTTTAATGTTATTGATAGGCAATCGCGGGTGAAAGGAATTGATGTATTATTCCTTCGTAGTAGTAGAATATTATAACTTCAAGAGGTAAAATTATGAGGGATATTTAAATTTCGGAGGTGTAACGGTATGGCCTTGGGTATTATTCTTATTGTAGCTTCGCTTACAGGTTTAATTTACGGAATAATAAATAAGAAAAAACCCCTAATAGTGTCTTCAGTTATTGCATTGATTATTATTGCAATCATTTGGATAGTATATTCGTATTTATACTCGATAAATCCTTATTAAAGCAAGGCAGCGCTGCGATATTGACTTCTTCCATCCGAGTGATGAATTCTCATAGGATCGGCTATTGCCCATTGTCCGATTGTCCATTTTAATAACCACTAAATGCTATGTTACAGCATTTAGTGGTTTTGATTTTTGTGGTATATCGGTCAGAACACCGCTGGACGTTAAAAATATATCGTTGGCAATAATGGCGCTGAATATTATAACGAACTGAACATGACCCGGTTAAACTCTCATCCGTAGTTAAGAAGGGCTAACATTAATAGAGACGTGAGTAGATTTCTAGAGATAATGGAATAAATGAGTTCTTTTAAAAATACGTTTTAGCGTAAGCGTTAACGAAGGAGGGATTTAATTGAAAGCAATATTACTGCCTGGAGATTTTGTTCGGGAGTCCTTGGAATTACACCTGTTTTTTGGACGAATTATGAAGGAGCATTCTATATTCCTCGAAGCTGGTTTTGTGACGAAGGATGCAGCATTTGCGCAACAAGCGGATATGTTTAAGACCCAATTTGCTGAAGTATTAAGGGAGGCTGTATTTTTGGCAAACGGGGTTGTCAGCGAAGAAACATTAAGATCAGGGGAATCCATAACAGATAAAACGCTACGAGCTGAACAAGTTACTGAGGAGCTATCTGGGATCACGATTGAATCAGTTATTACTAATGAAGAATTCGGACTAACCCCAAATGGCGGAGTAAATCCAGCACAACTTGAGGCACAAGTCACTGCCTTAAATCAGAAAGCCATTGGTTTGACCAATGCTTTGGTCCAGTTTAAAACCAATATACTTAACGGAATGCTTCAATGTAAATTGTTCACTTTTAATTTTCCTTTATTAATAATCCATATCCGAAGAGAAGCATTATTTTACATAAATCATTTAGAGCGATTGCAAAGGCACATGGCGGTTGATTTTATTCAGGAGGCTATTGAAGAAGAAAAGTTCTGGAACAGGCAAATGGCGGAACACGCACAGTTTATTCGTCAATTATTAGATCCAACTGAATCTGGCCTAATTGTTCAAGCAGAAGGCTTTGACAAGCAATTCAATACACTTGAACAAAAGGTGCCGGAAGCATCCCTAACTAAAACAGATATTGGCGGTTTAACACGGTCAACGATTACGGCGACCCGAGCGTTTAGAGATTTTAAAGCAGCCGGTACAGAAGGGATACTAACGTGTAAGATAAAATCAATAATCATTCCACTCTTAGCAGATCATGTATTGAGAGAAGCTAATCATTACCTAAGAATATTAAACAGGTTAAAACGGGATTTACAGTTATAACACATTAGAATATTTCTAGGATTGGTTATTCTAGATCATTCCCGGATATTTCTTTTTCGCCCTTGCTCGCGCTAGAAGGGAAGAGTTCGTTAACTCTTCCCTTAATTGACATTCAAATATTATCGAGCTGAATGAGAATTACAGTACATCTATGATCATCAAGCTATTTTGAAAAATATAGTTTGTTCAGGAATCTTCGTCCGGTTTCAGTCTTGAATATTTTCTCAGAAACATTTTGAATGGCGATCTCTGACAGGTCATCTTCAAAAGCATTAACAATAAAATCAGCCTCTATCAATATCTGGTGATCAAGTTCGTCAATCTTATCATAGGTATGGTGATGCGCAATCAACCAGCAAATCCTACCAATGACCGCAGGATGAAAGTTTAAATCTTCCAATAGCTTTCTGGCTTCAGGAGGTCCTTCGACTTGTTGATGACTTCCGGAAGCACTGTTGTATTTTTTTTCACTGTTTTTTATCCCAATGTCATGAGTGACAGCCGCAATTTCAAGAATTTCCTGCGTGCTTTCATCCAGCCCTTCCAGCACGCCAATGGTCTTGGCAAAGCCATAGACCTTAATAAAATGGTTGATGCGCCGCGCGTCACCCATAAAATAATGGATCATAGCGTTGATAACCTGCCCGATATCATTCATTCCGCACCTCCAGAATTTTCTGTCGTAGATAACAGTTCGGCATTCGTCAGCAGCCTACGAGCACCTTTAAAAGACCTTAGGAACCACTGATTAATAACGTTTTTTATCATCCCAATAAATAATAAAGTGGGATAATCCCAAGTTAGCGGCCCTATCGCCGCCGATTTCAGCTGCCTTTTCCGAGTAATTCTCGAAAAAAGGCGTACTTATCCCCGGATTACGCGCATTGGCTTCGCCAGCCGCCGCTTCGGGCGCACATCAGCAGGTTTGCGCTGGCGGCCAGCATATACAGTCTATTCAGATTCTTGGCAATTCCTCTATAACAAACCTTTTTGAAGCCAAATATGTTCTTAATGATATGAAAGGCGTGCTCCACTTTGGCTCGGACAGACGCTTTCCGAAACTCTATATGGCAATAAAAATCCCGTGCAGGGCCATTGTCCATGCTGCGTTTCTTTCCGGGACGCTCAGCGATACGGTAATCAATTTGTGATTTGTGAGGGTCCTCTGTGATTTCCGGTCGTTTATTTAGTCCCAAATATCCGGCGTCACCGTAGAAAACCTCGTCTTCCGGCCTCATTAGCTTTGACGCTTCGGCTATGTCATGCACATTTGCGCCTGTTGCCGCTATACCATGAATATAACCGGTCCCTGCGTCCACACCGATATGGCATTTCATGCCGAAATACCACTGATTACCCTTCTTTGTTTGGTGCATCTCCGGATCGCGGCTACCGCTTGCGTTCTTCGTTGAGGATGGCGCGCTGATCAGTGTGGCGTCAACAATGGTTCCACCTTTCATGATATGTCCGCACTGTTCCAAACAACGGTTGATCGCCTCAAAGAATGCCTTCCCTAAGCCGCTTTCCTCAATCAAATGACGGAATTTGAGCAGGGTGGTCGCATCCGGCGCCTGCTCATGTATGAAGTCTATTCCCATAAATTTTCGCATGGCGTAACTGTCGTAAATGGCATCCTCTACACCTTCGTCAGAAAGGCTAAACCATATCTGCAGCAGATACATTCTCAGCATTTTTTCAATCCCGAGCGGTGGACGACCGCGCTTACCGTCAAAATAGTGCGGCTGTATAAGCGCCACCCATTCGTCCCAGGGGATGATCTCGTTCATTATTTCAAGAAATTCTTCTCGTTTCGTTTTCTTCCGTCGGTTTGAGTATTCTATATCCGAAAAGGTTTGTTGCCCCATTTTTACCACCTGTTACTGTTTTCTTTAATTTTACCATTTTTTTGTCCGGGGGGCGATTTAATCAGTGTTTCCCTTAGTTAATTCTACTATAAAATACATGTAAAGGAACTATTTCGAATAGGCAACTTTATAATTGCAGAACATTCTGTTTTCCCTTGACGGCCAGTCTTTTCGAATTATACTAATACTAAACGAATATATTCGACTCAATATGCACAGCCATTCGGTATTTATGCTGCGGATCACAAAATCGACGCAGTGGGTCTACCAATAAAACAGGTATTGTGATATGGACTGCATGAGCGTAAAATGTACAAGACAGAAGTTAGAATTATGTTGCACACCAGAAATGGAGGTACTATATTTTGTTACAAGCTGTAAAAAGATTGTATGTGGAGAAAAAACAGGGGTTCAATATCGAAGCTCAGGGACTTTTTGCAGATCTTCGGGATAATTTAAGCATTGCAGGACTGCAGGGGGTCAGAACGATCAACCGCTATGATATTTCCGGGATTACCGATGAAGAATATGAGAAATCCCGTACGATTATTTTTGCCGAGCCTCCCTTGGATATCCTTTACGAGGAAACGCTGGACATCTCGTCAGGGGACAGGGTCTTTGCGATGGAGTATCTGCCAGGTCAGTACGATCAACGGGCGGATTCGGCAGCCCAATGTATCCAGATGCTGACCCAGAAAGAGCGTCCGCTGATTGCTTCAGCCAAAGTGATTATCCTGGAAGGAAAACTATCGGATCAGGACTTTGCAAGAATCAAACAATACTGCATTAACCCGGTCGAATCGCGGGAAGCTTCGCTGGCAAAACCGCAGAGTCTAGAATTTGAAGCAGCAGAACCGGCCGACGTTGAAACGATGGAAGGATTTATCACCAAAACACCGGAAGAAATTACTGCGATGCAGCAGCACATGAATCTTGCCATGAGCGTCGAAGACTTGCTGTTCTGTCAGTCCTATTTCCGGGATACGGAAAAAAGAAACCCGACCATGACTGAAATTAAAACGATTGACACTTACTGGTCCGATCACTGCCGGCACACGACATTCCAGACTGAAATTGAAGAAGTCGATATTAAGGATGGAATTTTTTCCGGGCCTATCAAAACGGCTTTCGATTGCTATAAGGCTTCCAGAGCTAAGGTATATCAGGACAAGCTGCCCACTAAGGACATTTGTCTGATGGATATCGCTACAATAGGGATGAAAGAGCTTAAAATGGCAGGCCTCCTTGATGATCTGGATGAATCCGATGAAATCAATGCCTGCAGTATTGTTGTGACTGCCGAGGTGAACGGCCGGGAAGAAGAATGGCTGGTAATGTTTAAAAACGAAACGCATAATCATCCGACAGAAATCGAACCGTTTGGCGGTGCTGCCACCTGTCTGGGCGGTGCGATCCGAGACCCGTTGTCAGGCCGGACCTATGTCTATCAGGCGATGCGGGTCACCGGCAGCGGCGATCCACGGGCAAAGGTCGAAGATACTTTATCCGGTAAACTGCCTCAAAGAAAGATTACCACCGTTGCTGCAGCCGGATATAGTTCTTACGGCAATCAAATCGGACTGGCGACAGGTCAGGTCGCCGAAGTCTATGACGAAGGCTTTATCGCTAAAAGAATGGAGATCGGTGCGGTTATCGGTGCTGCCCCCAGAAAAAACGTCATCCGCAAACCTCCTGAAGAAGGTGATGTGATCGTGCTGGTTGGCG
Source organism: Dehalobacter restrictus DSM 9455 (assembly GCF_000512895.1). Classification (NCBI taxonomy): domain Bacteria; kingdom Bacillati; phylum Bacillota; class Clostridia; order Eubacteriales; family Desulfitobacteriaceae; genus Dehalobacter; species Dehalobacter restrictus. The sequence continues at coordinate 2,761,087 of NZ_CP007033.1, read as the reverse complement.
GCAGGACAGGCCGGGACGGCTGCGGCGGAGCGACGGGCTCTTCCAAAGAACATACGCTGGAATCGCTGACCAGCTGCGGCGCCGAAGTTCAGAAGGGCAATCCGCCGAATGAAAGAAAGATTCAGCGGCTGTTCCGCAACCCGGAAGTCAGTACGCTTATTAAAAAATGCAACGATTTTGGCGCCGGTGGTGTCTCTGTTGCCGTGGGGGAACTGACTGACGGCCTTGATATCTGTCTGGATGCCGTGCCAAAAAAATACGAAAGTCTGGATGGGACAGAACTGGCGATTTCCGAATCCCAGGAACGCATGGCTGTCGTCCTGGCAGCTGAGGATTGGGATAAATTTAAATGCCTGGCAACCGAAGAAAATCTTGAAGCAACCATTATTGCCCGGGTAACCGGCGATCATCGGCTTAAAATGTCCTGGCGGAGCAAGACGATCTTAGATCTCAGCCGTGACTTTCTGAATACCAATGGGGTCAAACAAAAGACGAAGGTTGAAGTGGCAGCACCGCTGGAAACACAAAATTACTTTAACGCTATCCCCAGCCCAGTGACCCGGGAACTGCCGGATTTACGTAAAGCCTGGAATGCTAATTTAGGCGATTTGAATGTCTGCAGTAAAAAGGGACTGATCGAGAGATTTGACAGTACGATCGGCGCGGCATCGGTACTCATGCCGTTAGGCGGGAAATACCAGCTGACCCCGGCTGAAGGCATGGTTGCCAAACTGCCGGTACTTGAAGGTGATACGACGACAGCTACGATCATGACGTATGGCTATAACCCGCAACTGGCCAAATGGAGCCCGTTTCACGGGGCTTTATATGCGGTGCTGGATGCCGTTGCGAAAGCAGTGGCCATAGGCGGAGATTACCGCAAGATACGCCTTACCTTGCAGGAGTATTTTGGCAAACTCAACGACGCCGGCAAATGGGGGCAACCTTTCAGTGCTTTATTGGGCGCATATTATGCTCAAAAGCAGCTGGGCATTCCCGCTATAGGCGGAAAAGACAGTATGTCGGGCAGCTTTATGGAGCTGAATGTCCCGCCCACCCTGGTCGCATTTGCCGTTTGTACTGCAGATGCCCGCAAAGTCGTATCCCAGGAATTTAAACAGGCCGGAAGCAACGTGGTCCTGCTGAAACTGACCCGGGACGAACAGGAAATCCCTGACTTTACTATGGCGGCAAAAAACTTTGTAAAGGTCTTGGACTTGATTCAGTTAGGCTGGGTGCGCTCTTCACGTTCGATCAGAATGGGCGGGATTGCCGGCGCTGTCAGCGAGATGGCTTTCGGCAATATGATTGGTTTCCATTTCAGCAGACAAATAGAGTCTTCAGACCTGTTCCAGACAGATTATGGTTCGATTCTGTTGGAATTGGATGAGAAAGCTGACCTGCCTGCTTTGTTTGGCGATGTCGAATACGAATTACTCGGCTGCACGCAGGAGAAACCAGCAATCGCTGTCAACGGAGTCGAGTTGCTGCTGACGGATATGCTGAGCCAATGGGAAATGCCGCTGGAAAAAATCTTTCCAAGCAAGGTTGAGAATGCCGAAAATACCGAAAAACCCCGGGCAGTCAGCTTTGACAAGCGCAGTACTTTCAGACCGGCGATTAAAGCAGCAAAACCACGGGTATTTATCCCTGTTTTTCCGGGCACAAACTGTGAATATGATTCTGCCAAAGCTTTCACGAAAGCCGGTGGTCTGGTCGAAACCATGGTTATTCGAAATCTCAGCGCCGCAGATATTGAAGGTTCGATCAAAGAAATGGTCAAAATAATCAATAACTCCCAGATCATCATGCTTCCGGGCGGTTTTAGCGCCGGAGATGAACCGGACGGATCGGGAAAATTTATTGCCACCTTGTTTAATAACCCGCGCATCAAAGATGCCGTCATGAACCTTCTGAAACAGCGGGACGGCCTGATGCTCGGAATATGCAACGGCTTTCAGGCTTTGATTAAGCTGGGACTGGTCCCCTACGGGGAAATCAAAGAAATAAACGCAGAAGATCCTACGTTGACCTATAACAAGATCGGACGCCACGTTTCCTGCATGGCTCGGACCAAGGTTGTTTCCACACTTTCCCCCTGGTTTAGCGGTATTGAATTGGGCGAGACACATACCATTCCGGTTTCGCATGGCGAAGGAAGATTTGTCGCGAGTCCTGAAGTCATCAGCAAGCTGATCCAGAACGGGCAGATCGCTACCCAATATGTCGATCTGAATGGAACACCAAGCAACGATAGCAAGGATAATTCGAATGGTTCCTTTGACGCCATTGAAGGGATCACCAGCCCTGACGGACGGGTATTGGGCAAAATGGCGCATTCCGAACGGACCGGAACCGGTGTTGCTGTAAACGTCCCCGGCAACAAATACCAGCCCATTTTTGAGGGCGGCATCCATTATTTCAAGTAAAAGTTCCTATTCAAATCATACACCCCCAGTCCTTTGGCTGGGGGTGTTATTGTCGTGTTATTGCATTTATTCCGGTAGATGAACGCAAGTTTAGTTCTCAGTAATATTGATAATTGCCTTATTGGGCAGACAAACAGCATAATCCCCTGGGTTTTCCAGCCAGCCTGTCCGGACACAAATCTGGTCGGGACAGTTGGTTTCTTTAAATCTGATGCGGCCTTTTTCCACCAGAACAATCTCATGGTATTTGCCTGGAAGGGTAATTTCCCGCGGTTCCTGAACCGCATTTAAATCAATACGTTCGATAAGCACGTTATTCTGTGTGATTTCGGCAAACCTGAGGTCTTTTTCATTTTGGGATTGATAGAATTTTATTCTACCTAAACCGATGAGCACGATTAAGATAATGATGCCAACTAGGATAATATCATGTTTCTTCATGGTATTTGTAGGTCCTCCTTGAGCATTCTCCTTATGGATGTCTGACTGAACAGCACAAGAAAAACAGAACATAACTTTCTTCATTCAAACATACTATAATTGATCAAGCAAAACAGTGTCAAGATGTCAAAAGGGAAAGCATGATATGACATATCGATATAATGAAAATGTAGGCAAATGATGTCGAATGAATAAGTAAGTTTATAAGGACTATTGAAGTTTTCAGGCAATTAATATAAACTAAAGCCGTCACTAAAACGGTAAAAATAATTTTTCAACTGGGTAATACTATACAAAAGCATACATATAAAAAATATCTGGAGGGAATTAATATGCCACTGGTAACTTCTGCTGAAATGTTTAAAAAAGTCTATGGAAAATGTGCTGTCGGAGCATTTAACGTTAACAATATGGAAATTATTCAGGGAATTGTTGATGCTGCGAAGGAAGAAAAAGCACCTTTAATTTTACAGGTTTCTGCGGGTGCCCGGAAATATGCCAAACATATTTACTTAATGAAGCTGGTAGAGGCTGCAGTGGAGGATACGGGTTTGCCGATCTGCCTGCATTTGGATCACGGGGAAGACTTTGAGATTTGTAAGGCTTGTGTTGACGGCGGTTTCACATCGGTGATGATCGATGGTTCTAAGCTGTCTTTTGCCGAAAATATTGCGGTTACCAAAAAGGTTGTAGAGTACGCCCATGCGAAAGGCGTCGTCGTGGAAGCCGAATTAGGCAGACTTGCCGGCATTGAAGATGCAGTAAATGTCAGTGCTAAGGACAGCAGCTATACGGATCCGGAGCAGGCTGCCGAATTTGTCCATAAAACTGGCTGTGATTCCCTGGCTGTTGCGATTGGCACCAGTCACGGAGCGTATAAGTTCAAGGGAGAAGCGATGCTTGATTTCGAGCGTCTTGAAAAGATAGCCTCTCTGCTTCCTGGCTTCCCATTAGTTTTACACGGCGCGTCTACGGTACTGCCGGAATTTGTGGCAAAATGCAACGAATACGGAGGAGATATCAAGGGAGCGCAGGGTGTCCCCGAAGACATGCTTCATAAGGCTGGGACCATGGGAGTCTGCAAAATAAATATTGATACCGATCTGCGCCTTGCCATGACGGCTTCAATCCGCGAGTATTTGGCGAATAGTCCTGCTGATTTTGATCCCCGTCAGTATCTAAAACCGGCTAGAGAAGCCATCAAAAATATGGTTAAGCATAAGATTGCTAATGTCTTAAACTGCAGTAATCAGCTCTAAGAATAGTATAGTGAGCGAACGACAAATAAAAGAGTATACTTAGTGGAAATACGAAATATTGCGAAAAAAGTAGACAGTTTAAGTCTGCTTTTTTATTTGATATAATGGAAAAAGGTATTTTGTAGATTTATGTAGAATTTTCCCAGAAACAATTTTTATAAGTAGGGATATTAATTGGGGGCTGCTGAATAACGGTAAAATCAGCATAAACACTGGGTTTTAACCCCGACTTTTGGTAAAATAGTACATGTAAACATAAATATTATGTTAAAAAACCTTGCACTTGGGAGCGTGTTTTCATGTACAAACCTACCGAACAGCAGATTACATTTCCGCACGAATTCTTTCTGCCTTTTGGCGGGAACTTAAACCCGGACAATAAATGGTGTAAGCTCGCATTAATGATCCCCTGGGCCGAAGTTGAGAAGAAGTATGCCAGAAGTTTTCCTGTCAGTCGCGGACAAAAAGCCTATTCGGTGCGTTTGGCACTCGGATCTCTGATCATTCAAAATGTGAAATCATTATCTGACCGTGACACGGTCGAAGAGATCACAGAAAATCCGTACATGCAATATTTCATTGGCCTAAGTGCATTTGTAGATAAACCGCCATTCAATCATTCACTCATGACCCATTTCCGCAAACGTTTGGACAAGGATATTATCAACGAAATCAACGAGATTACTAGCAGACTAGCCGGAGAACATGAATATCCAGAAAACCCAGATGACCTAGATGACCCAGATGACTCAGATGGCTCAGACGACACCCCTCCTTCTGATGGTGAAGACTCTGATGATACAGGACAAGAAGAGAAAACGAATGAAGAACCTTCAGAAACCAAGAACTCAGGCAAGCTGATCCTGGATGCAACCTGCACCCCTGCGGATATTCACTATCCTACAGATATCTGGCTTTTGAACACAACCCGGCAGGCTTTGGAAGAAATCATTGATGTACTGCATGCACCGCATGCCGGGATTCTCAAGAAACCCAGATCCTACCGTCGCAATGCACGCAAAAGCTATCTGAACATTGATAAAAGAAACATAAGACTGCTAAGATGATCCGCAAAGGAATCGGAGGACAGCTGCGATATATTCGACGGGATCTGAAAAACATTAAGACTCTTGCTGAAAAAAGTTCGACTGACTCTCTTAACTAAACGCCAATACCGCAATCTGCTCGTCAGTCAAGAAATCTACCGGCAACAGCTGGAAATGTACAAACAGGGTAAACATTCGGTAGAAGATCGCATCGTCAGCCTGCATATGCCTTTTGTCAGACCCATAGTACGAGGCAAGTCAAACGCAGATGTAGAATTTGGAGCTAAGCTTGCCATCAGTGTTGTGAACGGATTCAGTTATATGGAGAGCTTGAGCTTTGACGCTTTCAATGAAAGCAAGACACTCATGCAATCGGTTGAAAACTACTACCAAAGGTATGGTTTTTATCCAGAAGCCGTGATGGCAGACAAGATCTACCGGAACAGAGATAACCTTAACTACTGCAAGAAACTGGGCATTCGATTGAGCGGTCCACCGCTCGGCAGACCAGCCAAAGATCAGGAACTATTAAGAGAACAAAAGAAACAAGAACGGCTGGATGCTGGAATACGAAACGCTGTTGAAGGAAAATTCGGAGAAGGTAAGCGGTTTTATGGGCTCGGACGTATCATGGCACGTCTCAAAGAAACCAGTGAGACTGTTATCGCCATGCAGCTGTTGGTAATGAACCTGGAGCGCAGGCTCCGGATTCTTATACTCAATTTTATTAGAGAGAATTTCGGGCTGATCAGGTTAGCTTATTGAGAAAATAACATCCTGTTCAGCAGCCCCTAATTGGAAAATAATCGGAGAAGACTGGCAAGAACGGTTAACGTTCTTATTCTTGCTTTGCTGGTATTAATTCAAATTCTCTTGATCAGGTCCTGGTATAATAAGACCCTTGATGATATCGGCATCAACGCGATGACCATCTCTCGGGTTGTTGCTGACAGTGTTAATATTGCTGAATATGAAAAGTTACTTGCGGAGAAAGAGCCTAATGATTATTTTAGAGAGATGCAGGCATATTTTCAGCGTATTCAAGCTGAAACCGGAGTAAAGTATGTATATGTCGAGCATCGAATATCACCCAGCCAAATTGAATACATTTTCGATTCGGAGAAGGTGTCTTTAGGAGAGACCGATGAACTGTCTACACCGGCAGCACATACGCATACCAAAGCTTTTCACACGAGAGCGCAGACTTCAACGCTTTGGGGTACTTTGATTACCGGCTATGCACCATTGGTCAATGCCGAGGGTCAGGTCATAGGCGCAGTCGGAACAGATGTAGATATCCAATATATTTATCAGGAATTGGCCAAACGCGTCGGGCAGATCATTCTTTATACAGCAGCCATGGTCGTTCTCTTCGGCTTGCTTATTTATTTCACGCTCAGTGAAGAAATACGAAGACGGCGCGTCGTCGAAAAAAATCTTAAACAAAGTATGCAGTCTGTGAAAAATTTACTCAATAATGCCGGGCAGGGCTTCCTGTCTTTTGGATCAGACCTGTGTATTGAACCTGAATACAGCATTGAATGCCAGAGATTATTGGGTCCTGACTTAGATAAACGTAACTTTTCGGACTTAATTTATCCGGAGGACCAGGAACAAAGAGACTTTGTGAACAAAGTTCTTCTGGAATGTTTTCAGGAGAATGACCCGGTACGCAGGGAGGTATTCCTTTCTTTTCTGCCGGATGTCATTTTCCTGAATAACTACTATATAAAAATCGAATACAAGTTTATCGTGGATAAGTGTCAGGAAGAAGCACAAGCTTTGATGGTTATCTTAACGGATGCTACGGAAAAACGCGCTTTGCAGGAACAAATGGAAAATGAACGCAAAACACTTAAAATGATTGTTAAGGCTGTTATCAGCCGTAATGACCTTTTGGAACTTATTTCAGATTACCAGCGTTTTTGCCAGATGACCGTACCGCAGCTGGTTATTTGCAAAGAACCGCTTCAGCGGGTAATTGTCGATGTCAAACGAAGGATTCATACCTTTAAAGGGGAATTTGGCCAGTTTGAGATGATGCATATGGTTCGTTCTCTTCACCATCTTGAAGAAGAGATCAAATCTTTTGAACAAAGGGATTCAGCAACCAGTACTGGTTTAGGTATGCTCCTGCAAAATTTGAATCTTGAACATGCTCTGAATGAAGGTTTGCGTATTCTGCAGTCAACACTAGGGGAGAATTTTATTGTCAGAGATAAAATCATCGAGATTCCGGAAGCAAAACTGCTTGAATTGGAAGATCAAATAGCGACGCTTATTCCATCGCAGGAGGCCAATATTTTGATTACCAAAGTCAGGCAATTGCGTTACCGCTCGTTCAAAGAGCTTTTAGCTGCTTACCCTAATACTATAGAAGGCTTAGCTCAGGGCTTGGAGAAATCGTTGTATCCTCTTGAACTAGAAGGCGGAGAGTTTCCTGTAGATACAAAAAGGTATCAGGCCTTTACCAAATCACTGATTCATATTTTTGCGAACTGCGTAGATCATGGCATTGAAAACAGGGAAGACAGAATCAAAGCCGGAAAAGAAGAAAAGGGCCGCGTTGTCTGCGAAATGAAATTAGTTCAAGATCAAATATTATTAAAGATCGCTGATGACGGCAAAGGCTTAGACTTGGAAGGAATCAAACAAAAAGCGCTTGAGCTTGGGGTATTTACCGCAGAACAACTGGCAGAGCTGGACGATAAAGATATTATCCCACTTATTTTTGAAGACGGGCTTTCCAGCAAAGACAGTGCATCGATGATTTCGGGACGCGGCATCGGCATGGCGATCGTTAAACAAGAACTTGAAAAAATAGGCGGTCATTTGGACATTGTGACAAACCCTGATACCGGAACAGAATTCAATTTTCTGCTGCCAATGGAAGGTGGCGCTATCTAGTACAAGGTTCTCAAATTCCCTGCTCAAATCATTCATAAAGCTTGATTACCCACAATGAGGTCTGGGGGTCACAATTCCAGCGTTAAGCGAAGCATGGAGGCGGAGCGCGGCTGTTTGCGCCACGGATGGCGCAACAGCCGAAAGCGGAATTGTGGCGCACAGGCCAACCCGGGAGTTTAACGCAATCCTCTATTTGAGAATTTATTTCAGGAACGTTGTACTAGTTACAACTGAGGAGGAAAAATGGCTAAGGTATTAATCGTTGATGACTCTGCAATTATGAGGAGAAATTTAGCTGCTATCATGGGGAGAGGCGGGCATGAAGTCATAGGCGAAGCGCTCAATGGCATGCAGGCCCTGGCTGAATATGGAAATTTGCATCCGGATATTGTGACAATGGATATTACGATGCCTCTGTCAGACGGCATCGAGGCGCTTGGTAAATTGCTCGGCAGGTACCCTGATGCCAGGGTGGTTATGATAAGCGCAATTAACCAAAAAGACAGGGTCTTCGAGGCAATTAAATTGGGCGCCAAGAATTACATTATTAAACCTTTTGAGGAAGACAAGGTAATCAATATTATAAACCAGGTCCTGGGTTTAAAATAATAGTTATCCATGTGAATCAAAGATGATGTAAGGCCGACGAAGAGAGGCGGTTCTTTCTTTGTTGGCCTTCTTGTTAGGGTAAATAAATGATATTTACAACAAACAACCCTGATAGTATAATAAAGTTGTTTGAAAGAACGGCCATATCCTATTTTAAGGATAATCAATCAAATAAGGTAAATGAGACAGGATTAACTAAGAATCGGAGGAGAAAATGACCAGCAATAAAAAGGAAACAATTGATTCTTTTACACATAAGTACAGCAAGATCTGTCAGGAAAACAGCTGGATTGATCCAAGCCTCTATAATGAGTATGGCGTAAAACGCGGCTTAAGAGATAAGAACGGGGAAGGTGTACTTGCCGGGTTAACCAATATCTCTTTAATCAAGTCTCATGACGAAGTTGATGGAAAACGGATTCCCTGTGACGGAAAACTTCTTTACCGGGGATACAATATCACCGATTTGGTCAAAGGATTTGCACATAATCAGCAATATGGCTTTGAAGAAATAACTTATCTGCTTCTGTTTGGATCACTGCCTAATGAAGAACAATTAGCCCACTTTAAAGACATTTTAGTGGAAAGCAGAAATCTTCCTAAAAATTTTGTGCGTGATGTGATTATGAAAGCACCGAGCAGGGACATCATGAATTCTCTGACAAAGAGTGTTCTTACCCTGGCATCCTATGATGAGACCATAGACGATGTGTCTTTAGATAATGTTTTGCGGCAATGTCTGATGCTGATCAGCATTTTTCCGATGCTGTGCGTGTATGGGTATCATGCCTATAATCATTATGAATGCAACGAAAGCTTTTATATCCACAGACCTGATGACCAGCTCTCCACAGCTCAAAATATCCTGAAAATGTTAAGACCGGATAAACAATTTACAGAACTTGAGGCCAAGGTGCTTGATATCGCGCTTGTGCTGCATATGGAACATGGCGGGGGAAATAATTCTACGTTTACGACCAGAGTTGTTTCTTCTTCCGGCTCGGATACGTATTCCGTCATTGCGGCGGCCTTATCCTCTCTGAAAGGGCCAAAACATGGCGGAGCAAATATCAAAGTTGTCGAGATGGTGGCTGATATCAAATCCCACGTTGCCAACCCTAGGGATGAAGAAGAGGTCAAAAGCTATTTAACGAAGATTTTGAACAAGGAAGTGTTTGACCGAAGAGGTCTTATCTATGGGATGGGACATGCTGTTTATTCCATTTCCGACCCAAGGGCCCAAATCTTCAAAGGCTTTGTCGAGAAGCTGGCGGATGACAGAGACCGAAGAAGTGATTTTGAATTATATGCAATGATTGAGAGACTGGCTCCTCAGGTCATCGCTAAGGAACGGAAAATTTATAAAGGTGTCAGTGCCAATGTGGATTTTTACAGCGGCTTTGTTTACAGTATGCTGGATATTCCGCTGGAACTGTATACGCCGTTGTTTGCGATGGCCAGAATTGTCGGGTGGAGTGCTCACCGTTTGGAAGAACTGGTCAATGCAGATAAAATCATCAGACCGGCCTATGAAAGTCCCCTTATTGATAAGGATTATAGGGTAATGCAGGAACGGTAAGACCTCTATTCGATTGATAAGCATTGGAAGGAGACAGTGTATAATTGCGGCTTAGGAGAAAACGGAGCGCAAAGCCCGAACTAGAGAAAGACACCAAGACCATTTTAGCCCCTGCGGAATGCAAAGGGAAGTGGAATGAAGTATTCGACAATAATGATCCGGTTCATTTGGAACTGGGCTGCGGCCGGGGGGATTTTATCGCATCTCTTGCAGGCAAAACTAAAAATATCAATTATATTGCAATTGATTCCTACCCGGAAGTGCTGGTTTGTGTGTTAAGGAAACTTAATCAAAGCAAGCTGCCTAACGTCAGATTGGTTTCCATGCGTATTGAAGATACCGACAGTATTTTCGGACAGGATGAAATTGATAAAATCTATATTAATTTCTGCAATCCATGGCCCAGCAAACGGCACCATAAACGCAGGTTGACGCATCCTAACTTTCTGAGGAAGTACCAGACCTTTGTAAAGAAAGGATCGGAGGTTTGGTTCAAAACGGACGATGAACTACTTTTTGAGGATAGTCTGCAGTATTTTCAGGAGACCGGTTTTCAGGAATTATACCGGACATACGATTTGCATCAAAGTGGTTTTGAAGAAAATATCATGACCGAATACGAAACAAAATTTACAGGTCAGGGGATCAAGATTAAGTTTGCCGTTTTTAAGTATGAATAAATAGGATTCGCACAATTTGCACCTATTTTTGGGAGAATGGACTGAAACCATGATTAAGCTTCCGATCAGACAGCTGGTTGAATTAATAATGCGCTGCGGGGACATTGACAGCAGGTATGCTTCCAAGGACAGGATGGCGGAAGGGGCTAAAGCGCACCGGATCCTGCAGAAGAGGAACCGTGAAACCTATGAGGACTATCGAAGCGAAGTTTCACTTTCTGAAGCATATTGTTACAATGGCATTGATTATACGTTGGAGGGACGTGCTGACGGCATTTTCAGCTGTGAAGGCCGGACCGTTATTGAAGAAATAAAAACCACGGTACTGCCATTGGATTCTATTGACAAGGATTTCAGCGGCGCTCATTGGGCGCAGGCTAAGTGCTATGCGTATATTTACGCTGTCCAGAACGCTCTGACAGAAGCCGTCGTTCAACTGACGTATTTCAATCTGGAGACCAATGAAACCAAACAATGGCTTAATTTTTTTGCAATCAGTGAACTGACGGAATTTATCGGCAGTCTTATTCAAAAGTATTCGGTATGGGCAAGCTTTTCTGCCGAATGGGCAGAGATTCGGGACCCCTCGATCAAGGCGCTTCAATTTCCTTTCCCGGTCTACCGGCAGGGGCAGCGGGAGTTGGCTGTACAGGCCTACCGGGCCATAGCCGGACGAAAGAAGCTGTTTGTGCAGGCCCCAACAGGAACCGGAAAAACCATCTCGGTGCTGTTTCCAGCCATCAAAGCGATGGGAGAGGCAAAAACCTCTAAACTATTCTATTTGACGGCTAAAACGATAACGCGTCAGGTTGCGGAAGAGGCATTCGAAAGAATGCGCCAAGGCGGTCTGAAAATGAAGACCTTGACGCTGACTGCTAAAGAAAAAATCTGCTTTTGTGAAAAGCCGGTCTGCCATCCCGAGTATTGTAAATATGCCAAAGGACATTACGACCGAATTAATGCAGCCATTTTAGATGCGATCAAAGAGTCTGATGATTTGTCCAGAAGTGTAATCGAGAAATACGCCCAGAAGCATACAGTCTGTCCGTTTGAACTTTCCCTGGATCTTTCGCTTTTGGCGGACTGCGTCATTTGTGACTACAACTATGTTTTTGATCCGAGAGCACATCTCAGACGCTTTTTTGCAGACAACAGCGGCGATTATGTGTTTCTGATCGATGAAGCCCACAACCTTGTGGACAGAGCGCGGGAAATGTTCTCAGCAAAGCTTGACAAAACTGCTTTTTACCAGGTGAAAAAAGCGTATAAGGGTAGAAATAAAGCGTTGGATAAAATCCTGAACCGCATCAATAAAAAGATGATTGACCTGCGTCATCAATGCGGGGAGCAGGGCTATCTGATTACGACGGAAATGCCCGCGGATTTTCTGAGCCTTCTTCAGCAATACACAGGAACTTGTGAATTGATGCTTAAGGAAAACAGAAGCTTAAGCGAGGATAGTGCTTTTCTTCAGCTCTATTTTGATGTGCTGGGTTTTACAGCAATCACTGAATTTTACGATGAAAGATACGTTACTTTTGTGGAAACCAAGCGGGATGAGGTAACCGTGAAGCTTTTCTGCCTTGATCCATCGTTTTTGCTGGGAGAGGCTCTTAAAAGGGGCAGTTCGGCGGTGATGTTTTCAGCGACGCTGTCTCCGCTGGAATATTTCCGGGAGGTACTTGGCGGAGGTGAAGCAGACCATATTCTCTCTCTCGATTCCCCATTTGATCATCGGAAGCTTTGCGTGCTGACGGCTGACTCTGTTTCGACCAAGTATAAAGAAAGAGAACAAAGCGCTCACCAGATTACCCGGATGATTGGTTCCTTTGTCGCCCAGAAAATGGGGAATTACATTGTTTATTTTCCATCGTATAAATATATGAACGATGTTTTTGCCGAGTTTGCTTCGGCCTGTCCCGATATCACCGCTGTGGCCCAGGAAGCTTCAATGGCTGAAGAAGAACGGGAACGTTTCCTGCTAAGTTTCAAAGAGAATCCTGAGAAAACCTATGTAGCTTTCTGCGTGCTCGGCGGAATATTCTCCGAAGGCATTGATCTGAAGGGAAGCAGGCTGATTGGTACGGCGATTGTAAGCGTGGGACTGCCCCAGCTAAGTGTTCAGCAGAATATCATTCGGGATTACTTTAACAGCAAAAACGGTCTCGGCTATGAATATGCGTATATGTATCCCGGAATGAACAAGGTGATGCAGGCTGCCGGCAGGGTGATTCGCAGCGAAAACGATATCGGTGCCGTTTTGCTTATTGACGAGCGGTACAGCAACAAGAAATATATAAAGCTGTTTCCAAAACACTGGATGCGGCGCAGAAACATCAAAGACAGCAAGTCTCTTGAGAAAAACCTCGGATTGTTCTGGCAGACAGGCAGTAAAGGTAATCCCTAAAAAGCAGGAAAGAATGAGAGAAGTAATAAGACATAAATATAGGACATAATAAAGATGCCTCAGAATAAACCGGAGGCATTTTTTTTATGCAATATTTACAGAATTGTTACAATTACGCAAAGTCTACGCAATAATAAATTGTTATTGTATATATAGCAAAAACATTGAAGGAGATCAGTTTATACTGAAAACTTTAATAATGAGAGGAAGAACTAAAAAATGAAAAAATTGTTTACGCTTATATTGGTAGGTATTCTGGCTTTAGCTTTCACCGGCTGCGGAAGCAAAGACAGCACTTCCCAATCCGACCAACAGCAGGCACAGACTGAGTCCGCAGAAATTACCATCGCAGGGTCCACCTCGGTTCAGCCAATTTCTGAAGCACTCACAGAAGCATTCATGGCGAAAAACCCGAACATAAAAGTTAACGTCCAGGGAGGCGGTTCCGGAGCAGGAATCAAAGCTGCCCAGGAAGGCACCGCGGATATCGGATCTTCTTCCCGTGAGCTGAAACCTGAAGAGACCGGTCTGACGGAAACCGTTATCTGTAAGGATGGCGTTGCTATCGTAGTCAATTCTAAAAACGTAGTCAAAGATCTGAGCATCGAGCAGATTAAAAAGATTTATAGCGGCAAAATCACCAACTGGAAAGAAGTTGGCGGAGCTAACCAGACAATCAATGTGATTACCAGAGAAGCGGGTTCCGGAACACGCGGAGCATTTGAAGAACTGGTCATGGGCAAAGATAATCCGATCAGTGACAAAGCGATTGTCCAGAACTCCACTGGTGCTGCGAGAACTTCTGTAGCCGGTGATGTGAATGCGATTGCCTATATTTCTATGGCAAACATTGATGACACGGTGAAAGCAGTAACCGTAGAAGGTATTGAGGCCAATGCGGAGAATGTCCTGAATGGCTCGTACAAAATCCAGCGTCCGTTCCTCTATCTGACCAAAGCGGCGCCTGCGGGTGCAGTGAAGACCTATATTGACTTTGTCATGTCGGATGAAGGACAAAGCGTCATTCAAAAAGAAGGTCTTGTATTGGTCAAATAAGTAATTTGGCAAAAAAATATGAAGATAGTTCATTTTGATTAAACAGGGTTGGCTTACCACCCTGTTTAATTGGTTTTGCCAGAAAGATGAAATACCTATTACTCTGTTATATAATATGAAATAAACACAGCTTGTACTTATTGGAGTGACATTAATTTTTGAATAAAAAAGGTTTTCCTAAGGGAGGACGATATGAGCAAAAGAATTATGGTTGTGGAAGATGAGGAAGCGATTGCCCGCTTGATCAGTTATAATCTTCAAAAAGAAGGATATGAAGTTCAGGTTTCAGGAGATGGACTTGACGCACTGCGGAAAATTCGCTCTGAAAAACCCGATTTGCTTATCCTTGATATTATGCTTCCTGGAATGGATGGCTATGAAATTTGCCAAGCAGTCAGGAAAGAAGACAGTTCTCTCCCTGTTATTATGTTGTCGGCGAGAGATGATGAGCTGGATAAAATTCTTGGTCTGGAACTTGGCGGGGATGACTATCTGACAAAACCATTCAGTCCGAGAGAGCTTATTGCCCGGGTACGCGCTTTATTGCGGCGGGCCCAAACGACTCAGGCAGCACCTGACCACGAGACTTTTTTGATCGACAGGCTGGCTGTTGATTTTTCCGGACGTGAAATTAGCGTGAATGATCAGATTGTACCGCTTACGCCAAAGGAGTTTGAACTACTGGAGTATTTAATCCGCCATCGAGGAAAAGTGGTAAGTCGAGATCAGCTGTTAGACAGAGTATGGAACTATGATTTCGCGGGTGATACCAGGATTGTTGATGTTCATATCAGCAGGCTTCGAGAAAAAATTGAGCCCGACCCTAAAAATCCGTCTTATATCCAGACGGTTCGAGGGATCGGATACAGGTTTAAGGAGCGGGGCTGATGTTGAAAAGTCTGAAAATGAAATTCACAGTTGGCTTTATTGCACTAGCACTGCTTTCAATGCTTGTATCAGGCGTTTATCTTATCAAGGTGCTCGATAACTATTTTATTGAAAATCTGCAGGCTAAACTTTTGGTTGAGGCGAAATTGGTCAGAGAAATGGTTATTGATGAATTTGGTTCGCTGAATATGGTCTCGGATATTGAAAAAATTACCGGTGATCTTGCAAACGTTACTAGCACCAGGGTTACGGTGATCGATGCAAATGGCGTTGTTCTGGGTGATTCTGAGCAGCTGCCGACGCTTATGGAGAACCATCTCGGGCGTCCCGAAATCCACCAGGCGATCAGCGAAGGTGTCGGGATAGCGGAGAGAGAAAGTACAACGCTTAATACGCAAATGATGTATCTGGCGCTGCCTGTTGAGAAAGACGGGGAAATTAAGGGCTTTGTTCGCCTGGCGCTTCCGATGCCCGAAATTACGACGGCCCTATCCAAACTGTGGAGCATGCTGTTCATAGCTCTCTTAATGGCTACAGTAATCGCCGGCATCTTAGGGTTTAAGCTATCGCAGCGTCTGACAAGGCCGATTCAGGAAATGACAGCCGCAGCTCAAAATATTGCTGGGGGTGATTTCAGCCTGCGTACCTACACGACCAGTCAGGATGAGATCGGGAAACTTGGGCAGGCTTTAAATCAAATGGCCCAGCAACTGAAAGAAATGATTGACGAAGTCTCAACCGGAAAAAGCAAGCTTGAAACAGTCTTAGCGAATATGGTCAGTGGCGTTATTTTTCTCAGAGAAGATGGTAAGATCGATTTGATTAATCCGGCAGCCCTGAAGATTCTGGAGATCGAACCGAAAAATGTCAATCGGCATCAAATTGAGATTATCAACAATTACCAATTAAGTACACTGATTGACACGGCACTAAAAACGCATAAGGCCGCCAAGGATGATTTATTAATATTATCCCCGCACGAGAAAAATATTGAAGTTAATATTACGCCGATTCTCGGAAAGGGGAATACCAACATCGGGGCCGTCATGGTGCTTCATGATATTACGGATCTCCGGAAACTGGAAACAATGCGCAGGGATTTTGTTGCCAATGTATCCCATGAATTAAGAACGCCTGTCACTTCACTCAAAGGATATGCGGAAACGCTGCTCGATGGTGCGCTTGATGACCCTGAGACGGCCAGAGAATTTGTCAGAATCATCTTGACAGAATCAGAACGGCTGCGGATGCTCGTTGATGACCTGCTGGAATTATCCAGAATTGAATCCGGGAAAGATTCGGTGGAATGGCAGAAAATTGATGTGAGTGCTTTACTGCACTCACTGGAGGTAAAGTTAAGGCCTCAGCTTGAAGCCAGGCAAATCGAACTTACTGTCGTTTGTCCAGAGAAGTTGCCATATGCCTGGGGAGATTACAGCATGATCGAGCAGGTGCTGACAAATTTGACGGACAATGCTATAAAATATTCCGCAATAGGGGAAAAGGTCAAAATCGTCGCTTCCGAAAAGTCTGACGGAATACTGTTTGAGGTGATTGATTCCGGGCCTGGAATTCCGGAGCATGATTTACCCCGGGTTTTTGAAAGGTTTTACCGGGTTGATAAAGGCAGGAATCGTAAACAAGGGGGGACGGGACTCGGATTGGCGATTGTCAAACATATTCTGGAGACCCATGGCACGAGGATACAAGTGGAGAGTACGCTGGGGCGGGGCTCACGATTCTATTTTATGCTGAGGAACAAGCTATGACTATTAAGTTTTAATAAAATCAAATATATCGAAAATATTAGAGATGTCTTGATTATTAAGGCATCTCTTGTTATTTAATGCGGATATTTCGATAGCATACATTTACAAAATCGTTACAATTCCGCAAAGTCTTCTCAACAAATAATTGCTATTGTATAACTAGGAAAATCGTCGGAGGAGACCAATCCATGCAGAAAAGCATTCACCTTAAAAAAAGTGAAATCATCGTTGAAAAAATACTCCTTCTCAGCGCTGTCGCTGCTATTTTTATCATTGCGCTGATCGCCGTATTTGTCATCATTTCGGGTTGGCCTGTTTTGCAGAAAACAGGATTTTTTGATTTTGTCCTCGGAACAACATGGGATCCAACCCATGGCATCTACGGGATCCTGCCGATGGTGGTCGGGTCCATACTTGTAACTTTGGGAGCGCTTGTCCTGGGAATTCCTTTCGGGGTCGCAGGAGCCATCTTTATGGCTGAGATTGCCCCGCCTAAAGCTGCTAAGCTGATAAGACCTGCAATCGAACTGCTGGCTGGGATTCCATCCGTTGTCTACGGTTTTTATGGCCTGGCAGTCATTGTTCCTTTAATCCGGAACCATTTTGGCGGAACAGGTTTTAGCATTTTGGCAGGATCCCTGATTCTGGCCATCATGATCCTGCCTACCATCCTGAATCTCTCCGAGACTGCGCTGCGCGCGGTTCCCAGCGAATATAAAGACGGATCCTATGCGCTGGGGGCCAATTACTGGCAGACTATCAAATGGATATCACTGCCTGTAGCCCGTTCGGGCATCATCACAGGGGTCGTCCTTGGCATGTCAAGAGCAATCGGGGAGACCATGGCTGTCATCATGGTCACAGGCAACGTGACGCGTATACCCGGAACTTTATTTGACCCGATCCGTACGCTCACAGGAAATATCGTGATGGAAATGGGATATGCCTCAGGGGAACATCAACAAGCGCTATTTGCCACCGGTATCATCCTATTTATCTTTATCATGATCTTAAACCTGATCGTACAGTTTGGTGCAAAAGGCAGGTGGCAATAATGAAAGCATCAGCCCGGCTGGAAGAAAAAATAGCAAAATTATTGCTCTGGTTGTTTGCGATCTGTACGCTTCTGGTTTTGTTCAGTATTATCGCGCATATTCTGATCAACGGAATCAGCGGGCTAAGCTGGGATTTTATCACCCAGGAACCGAAGCGGATGGGCAAGGAAGGCGGGATTTTTTCCATCATTATCGGCACCATCTACCTGACAGTAGCAGGCATTGTTCTGGCAACACCTATAGGGGTTGGTGCAGCCATCTACCTGACGGAGTACGTAAAAAAGGGCCGGCTGGTACAAATCATCCGTTTTGCCACAGAAGCACTGGCTGCTGTACCTTCAATTATTTTCGGTTTATTTGGATTTGTCCTGTTCGTCATTACCCTGAAGATGGGATGGTCCATTCTATCAGGTGCGCTGACACTGGCATTTATGGTCCTGCCGACCATTATCAGAGCTGCTGAAGAAGGCATTAAAACAGTGCCGGACTCATACCGTGAAGGCAGTCTTGCGCTTGGTGCAACTAAATGGTATACCATACGAAAAGTTGTTTTGCCTTCGGCGCTTCCCGGAATTGCAACCGGTGTTATCTTGGGGATTGGGAGGGCAATCGGAGAAACAGCGGCAGTCATCCTGACCGCAGGCAGTTCCTTAGGATTGCCGACTTCAATACTTGAACCAACCCGGACGCTTTCCGTTCATCTCTATATTTTAGCGTCGGAAGGAATATCGGCCAAGAATGCCTATGCAAGTGCTACCGTGCTCATTATCGTGATCGTTATCATAAATTTTTTGGCCAATAGTCTTATGGGAAGGCTTGCAGGACGAAACGGCCAGAGTCACTGACAGAGAGATGTGGTAATCAATGTTAGCTAACTTAACAGAAACAAATAATAAAATGGTAACCAAAGACCTGGAATTGTATTATGGAAGCTTTCACGCTTTACACGCAATAAGCTTACCAATCCTTGCGAATCAGGTTACTGCGCTGATTGGACCCTCAGGGTGCGGCAAGTCCAGCTTCCTGAAAACGCTAAACCGTATGAATGACCTGGTCGAAGGAGCAACCGTCAAAGGAAATGTATATCTCGACAATAAAGATATTTATACCTCGGATATTGATCCGGTAACACTCCGCAAACGAATTGGAATGGTTTTTCAAAAGCCGAATCCGTTCCCGATGTCGATCTTTGATAATGTTGCCTATGGACCGAGGGCCCATGGCCTGAAAGATAAGCAGAAACTGAGTGAAATTGTTGAGAAGAGCCTTAAGGAAGCAGCTCTCTGGGATGAAGTCAAGGACCGGCTGAACCGTTCAGGGCTGCAATTATCCGGCGGGCAGCAGCAGCGGCTTGTCATTGCGCGTTTACTGGCTGTGCAGCCTGAAGTACTGCTGATGGATGAACCGGCATCGGCTTTGGATCCGATTTCCACGGCAAAGCTGGAAGACCTGATCCTTGATCTTAAAGAACAATACACCATCGTTATTGTTACCCATAACATGCAGCAGGCCGCCAGGATTTCAGACTACACGGCATTTTTCCTGAACGGGGAAGTCATAGAATACGGCGTTACGAAAGAACTGTTTACCAAGCCTCTGGACAAAAGGACTGAGGACTATGTCACTGGAAGATTCGGATAAGGAGGAAATGTATTATGACCCGAAATTCATTTGCAACATCGTTGGAAGAACTGAGCCATGATGTCCTCATGATGGGTAATCTCGTGGAAAACGTCATCAGCTCCGCAATGAAATCACTTGAGGAAAGAGACTTGAAACTGGCAGAGAAGGTTCTGGCGGACGATGATATTGTGGATAATTTTCAGCTTGAGATCGAAGACAAATGTTTAACCATGCTAGCCCTGCAGCAGCCTATGGCCGGTGATTTGAGAACCATCGGGACCGCGCTGAAGATTGTTACCGACCTCGAACGCATCGCCGACCACGCTGTCGATATCGCGGAAGTAACGATTAAATTAAGCGATGAGCCTTTGGTGAAGCCGCTGGTCGATATTCCTAAGATGGCAAAACTGGCGCGGGAGATGCTCAGAGACAGTATCATTGCGTATACGAATAAAGATTTAAAAATGGCGCAAAGCCTGGCAGTGAAAGAAAAAGAGGTAGACCAACTATACAGGTTGGTCTATGAAGATCTATTGCATTTAATGCAAAAAGACCAAAAAAATATTTCACAGGGTATCAATCTGCTGCTCGTTGCGCTTTCCTTAGAAAGGGTAGCCGACCATGTGACAAACCTGGGTGAATGGACCATCTATCTGGCTAGCGGCAAAAGAAAAGACCTGAATGATGATAATCTTGTTGATATGGAATGATCAATCTGCAATGATTGATGTTGAATGATAAATCAATTCGCATAGAGGGATATTTTTCCACAAAGTTATCCACAGCCTACACACAATTGTGAATAAGTGTATATACAGGTATATAGTTTTACATCAATAACGCTGTCCTAAAGCGAGAGATTCCATGTATTCATCCTGGAAAAGCTCTTCGGTGGACAGCTCGATATGTTCGGCATCCCGGGCGAGACGATTTGCTCTGCTCATTTCAATGGTCGAAAGCAGGGCCATCTGGGCACCGTTGCCTGCAGCGTTGCCGATAGATTGGATTTTTTCGACGGGGACCTGCGGCAGGAGGCCAATGCCAAGGGCGCTTTCTTTGGCGATATAGTTGCCAAACGCGCCTGCCAAATGAATCATTTCAAGATCGTCCGGTTTGACACCGAGATGGATCATCAGGATCCGGACCCCTGCGAGCACGGCACCTTTGGCCAGCTGAAGTGCGCGGATATCCATTTGGGTGATCGTGATATTTTCCCCAGTGGCCGATTCTTTCCAGGCCAGGACAAACTCTCGGATCCCATTGTCATTCAGGATTCTGTCCCGAAGTGCCGGTGGTAGTTCAGAGGCGCTTGCGTGGTCGATGATGCGTCCCCGCGAATTGATAATCCCGGCTTTGTGCATTTCGGAAATAGCATCAATCAAACCGGAGCCGCAGATGCCACGTACAGATTCATTTTCTTTGCCGATGACCCCAAGTTCCACGTCGTCCGTAATCTTAACACGTTCGATTGCTCCGTCGGCAGCTCGCATGCCAAATTTGATTCCGGCACCTTCAAAGGCCGGACCGGCTGCAGTAGAACAGGTCAGAATTCTTCCCTTTCCAGCTAAAACCATTTCCCCATTCGTTCCGATATCGATAAAGAGATGAATGCCTTTCAATTGGTCAATCTTCCCCGAAAGCATGACACCGACCGTATCGGAACCGACATAGCCCGCGACAATCGGCAGGACGGTGACTGGTGAATCGCTTAGAATCCGGAGTCCCAGCTCGGAAGCCTTGACGGTAACCGCCTGGCGGAAACCCGGGATAAAAGGTGCAGGACCCAGATAGGTTGGGTCAATACCGAGGAATAAATGGCTCATTGTGGTATTGCCGACGACAACAGCTTGGTAAATCTCCTCGGGGGCAATGCCTTTCTGCCTGCACATATTGGCGATGATCTGATTTAAACCTTCGACAACCTGTATCTGCAGTTGAACCAAGCCGTCGGGGTGATCTGAGGCATAGTTGATTCTGGAAATGACATCAGCTCCCGCGCCCTGCTGAGGATTGGTTATTGCCTCACGCGCAATAATTTTTCCGTTGTTTAGATTCATCAAATAAGCCACCACGGTCGTAGTTCCAATGTCAATGGCCAAGCCGAAGGTTCGGTCCAGCGTATTTCCGGATTCGACAGCCAGCAGGTCATTTCCGGCAGTAACAGCCGTAACCTGGAAAGAAGCATCACGCAGAATTCTGGGCAATTTGGCGGCAATCCCGCGGTTAAAACGCAGCGAAGCAGCCGATGCGGGAAGCCCTGCGGCCAAACGTTCCCAATCGGAACGCTGATCTGAAGTGCTTGGAACACTCACGTGTACAGCATGTTTGTGTACCAGCGGTACAAGTTCAAAGACACGGTTGTCATCTTCAAGTCGTGTTTTGCGGTCAAACACATCTTTTTGTTCGATCAGGATGATCTGCCTGTCGGATTCGACAGTTCGTTTGCAGGCCAGGACAACACCAGCGTCAATTTGTTCAGCACTTAAGAATTTTTTTTCTTCCGGCAGCGGTTCAGTACGGTCTTCCGGGGGCAGGATGACGCGGCATTTGCCGCAGGTTCCTTTGCCGCCGCAGGCACTATGAAGATCTACGCCGGCAGTGATTGCCGCTTGAAGTATGGTACTGCCGGATGGAACTTTCACGACGCATTCGTCCGCTTGGCAGGCGGATTTTTGAAAAGTGACATTGACCATTTTCACCATCTTGGAACGATGCTTATCCTGACTCATTTGCTGAAACCCTCCCCAGTTATTGAGTGTACTTCTTATATACCCCAAGGGGGTATATAAGAAGTACACGTTAAATTCCCTTTGTTTGTCAACAATTACAGGATGTACAATTATAGCTATACAAATAATTGAATAATCGCTAAAATATACATTGGTATTGCGAATCCGTACTTATTTATTCCGATTTATTTAAGAGGAGAATCATCAATGAATCTAATTCAAATTGCAGCAGGCCCGGTTATCGGCGCTATCATCGGTTATGTCACAAACTACATTGCGGTTAAGATGCTCTTTCGGCCCATCAACCCAATTAAAATTGGGAATTGGGCATTGCCGTTTACTCCCGGCATTTTTCCAAAGAGAAAGGGGCAGCTTGCCAAAGCATTGGGCAATGCGGTCGGGAACAACCTTTTAACCAGTAAAGATGTAGAGAATATGTTCTTGTCAGAAAACATAAAAAACGCAATCGTTCAGGAAATTGGCAGCTCACTTTATGAAATGGATGAGCATCATACCCTAAAAAATATCTTCGCTGGGTTTGTTTCACAGGATGCCTATCAGGTTCTGAGAGAACAAGCCGAAAACATCATTTGCAGCAAGATCATGTCCGGAGTCTCTAAGATGGATATCGGCACAGTCATTGTGCGGGAGGGCAGACGCGCGATTAAGGAAAAGGTTCATGGCACAATGCTCGCGCTGATGGTCAATGACCAATTAATTATGTCTGTGGCTGCTCCGATCGGAGCAAAGGTTGACGCATACATCCAGGAAAACGGCCAGGATATGATCCAGTCCATCGTGAGAGAAGAACTGGCGGTTCTTGAGAATCAACCCTTAGCGGCATTCATGCAAAAAATTGAGATTGAGGAAAGACATCTTACCGGTATGGTTGACAGAATCTATTCGGTATTCGTGCAGAAAAAGCTTGGAGGCTATATCCAACAGTTTGATATAGCCGGTGTTGTCGAAAAAAAGGTAAATGATATGGATGTTCTGGAGATTGAGAGACTTGTGCTTTCGGTAATGAAAAACGAGTTGAACGCTGTTGTTAATCTGGGAGCCTTGATTGGTTTCGTGATTGGGCTGTTGAACTTATTATTAAAATAAATTATTTGTCGACAGCCACTGAAATTAAAGGAACAACCTGTTTCTTTCTGGAAACGATGCCGGGCAGGCAAACGCTGTTTTCACCCAGATCAACGTTAAAAGCAAGCGAGATTAATTCTTTTTCTTCTCCGGAAAATAAGACTTCTGAGGTCTGGTCAAGAATATCGGTCACAAAAAGCATCAGCAAATGATAGCCTCTTTCGGCACAAAGCTGTTTCATGAACGCAATCAGTGAATCTTCCATCTCCGAGATCTTTTCCTTGTCCATGGTGAAGACCTGCCCGATTCCAATCCTGTATTTGCCAAAGGTATAATCTTTGAAATCCTGATAGAATATCTCCTTGAGTGTTTTTCCCTGCAGAGAAGAGCCTTCTTTGAACATTTGATTGGCGTACTTGTCCATATCGTCAATCCCGGCTATTTCGGCCAGCTTTTCGGCCGTCATCCTGTCGACGTAGGTACTGGTCGGAGATTTGAATTTCAGCGTATCGGACAGGATGGCGGAGCAAAGAATCCCGGCGATGCTCTTCGAAGGACGAATTCCCATCTCAAAAAACATATTGGCAACAATGGTCGAGGTACTGCCTACCGGTTCGTTGCGAAGGAAAATCGGACTGGCCGTCTGAATATCACCGAGTCGATGGTGATCGATAATCTCAAGGATTTCTGCCTCTTCAATGCCATTGACAGTCTGGGATTTTTCATTGTGATCCACCAGAATAACGTTTTTCTTTCTCTGTGAAATCAAATGATATCTGGAGATGAATCCTTGGATCCGGTTGTTGTCATCAACAATTGGATAGCTCCGGTATCTGGTTTTTAACATTTTATCCTGAATATCATCAATAAAGTCATCAATGTTAAACGATATAAGGTTCTGGCTGGTCATGACGGCACCTACCGGTATGCTCTGATTCACCAGCCTTACGGTCGTATAGGTGTCAATCGGAGTCGTCAACAAAACAATATTCCTGCTGCGGGCTTCTTCGATCAACTCTTGTGACGGATCCCCGCCGCAGGTGAGGATCAGGCAGGTGGTACCGTATTCCAGAGCTTTCAACTGGATATCCAGCCGGTTTCCCGTGATCACAATATCACCCGGCTCAACAAACGAATGCAAATCATCGGGTTCAACAGCAGCAACCACAACCTTGCCGGTCGTCTCGAAATCTTCCTGGGAACCGCAGATCAATGTCGCATTCAGCGTTTCGGCGATATTGCGCAGGGTCGTTCTCGTTGAAGCGATGGTGTTGTTGTCCAAGGCATCCATATAATTATTGGTAATATCGGATAGGGTTACAATTCCTAAAAGTCGCTCATGATCATCAATAACGGGAATCGTTTTGATATTGTTTTTTTTCATAAGGTGCCAGGCTGTTTTAATCGAAATATCCGGTGATACGGGAAAAGCCTGATCAACGTTTAAATCTGCCACCTGGGTTTTGACTGTAAAAAGATGTTCCGGAATTTCAACGCCGAAATGCTTCAGAACAAATTCAGTTTCCCGGTTAATATCACCGAGCCTTTTGGGCACAGCATTCACACCGAGCTTTTTTTTAAGTTCCGCGTAGGCGATTGCAGAACATATGGAATCTGTATCCGGATTCTTATGCCCGGTGACAAATACTAATTTATCCATCCTTTATTCTCCTATTCTTTATCCGAATCTATTTCCCTAAATTCTATCCTATCATTGTATAATAAAAAGTATAAATTCAAAAGAAGCAATCTTCAAAGCAATCTTCAAAAGCCGTCTTCCCCAAATACCAACAAAGCTCATTTACAGATCAACGTTAGCATGATATGCTTAATTTATGAATAAAATAAAGACAGTTCGAAATCCATCCTGTCTCTAAACAAAACTAGGACCACTACCGTCTTGGGTAGTTTTTTGTTTGGAGAGCAGCAGCTCTTTTTTTGTTTCTTGGGGAGGTTGCATGATATGTACATGTTGAAGGTGGAAAACAGTTTTGACAGCGCGCACTTTCTGGCAGGCCATCCAGGCAAGTGCCGGAACATTCATGGCCACAGCTGGCGAGTGGTTGTGGAAATTGAATCTGAAACACTCGCAGATGAAGGAGAAGCCAGGGGGATGATTGTTGATTTCAGCCAGCTGAAAGCGGATCTCAAACAGCTGACGGATGACTATGATCATGCCTTGCTTGTGGAAGACGGAACGCTGCGAAAAAGTACGCTGGAACATCTTATTCAGGACGGCTTCCGGGTCATTGAGGTGCCTTTCAGGACAACAGCCGAAAATTTTGCCAGGTGCTTTTACGAGGCTTTGACGGGTAAAGGATATCAAATGACCAGGGTCAGTGTGTTTGAAACGCCCGCGAATTGCGCAGTCTACGAAGGCAGATGGTGATTTAAGATGAAATACAGGGTTGCAGAAATTTTTTCAAGCATTAACGGAGAGGGACCGCGGGCAGGAGAACTGGCTGTTTTTGTCAGATTTGCCGGGTGTAATCTGCAATGTACTTACTGTGACACCCGCTGGGCTAATGAAGGGGGTGTTTCTTACCGGGAAATGACGGGAGCGGAGCTCTATAAACAGGTCCTGGCCACAGGTATAAAGAACGTCACGCTGACAGGCGGGGAGCCGTTGATACAACCTGGTATTGCAGCGCTGACCGACTTGCTGTGCCAGGATCCGGCACTTTCCGTCGAGATTGAAACGAATGGCAGCGTCAGTCTGAAGCCCTTTTGCACAGAGGCTGACCGCCGTCCGGGATTTACGATGGACTACAAACTTGCTTCGAGCGGTATGGAGGACAAGATGGTTTTAGCAAATTTTGAGGTCCTGACATGCCGGGATGCCGTGAAATTCGTGGTTGGCGATCAAAACGATCTGGCAAGGGCGTGCGAAATCATAAGTGCCTACGGCCTGATCAAGAAAACTGCGGTATTTATCAGTCCTGTTTTTGCACACATTGCGCCGTCTGAGATCGTTAAATTTATGATTGTGCATCAAATGGAGGGGGTGTGCTTGCAGCTTCAGCTACATAAAGTGATCTGGGATCCGGAAAAGAGAGGAGTATAAGCCATGCAAAAAAATGAAAAAGCTTTGGTCATTTTTAGCGGCGGCCAGGACAGTACGACCTGTCTTTTTTGGGCCAGACAGTTATTTGCAGAAGTCATTGCCCTGTCCTTTGATTATGGGCAAAAACACCGGCTGGAATTGGATTGTGCCAGAGAAATATGTGCTAAGCACCAGATTGAGCATCATCTGCTGGATCTCAGTTTATTAAATCAGCTTGCACCGAATTCGTTGACCAGGCCGGAGATTGAAGTTGAGAAAAATTCGCCGCCCGACCGGTTACCGAACACATTTGTGGACGGCAGGAATATGCTCTTTCTGTCGTTTGCAGCTGTTTTTGCCAAACAGAGGGGAGTAAGACATTTGATCACCGGCGTTTCTCAGAGTGATTACAGCGGTTATCCGGACTGTCGGGATATTTTTGTTAAGTCCCTGAATGTAACCCTTAATCTCGCCATGGATTACGAATTTGTGATTCATACCCCTCTGATGTGGATCGACAAGGCGGAAACCTGGAAACTGGCTGACGATCTCGGTGTGCTTGCAATGATTCAAGAAGAGACATTGACCTGTTATAACGGTATCAAAGGTGATGGGTGTGGGGAATGTCCTGCGTGTCTACTGCGGAAAAAGGGATATCAAAGATATTGCAGCGGAATGAAATAAATGAGCTTTTGACACGACAAATTGCGCAATACTTTTTCATTCATTTCAGCTATAATTAAAATATTATGCCTCACATCGTGCGAGGTATAGAATCGGAATGTCCAGGGTAGAGTATCATTACCAGCGGGTGAGGTGATTGTATTGTGACGTCACAATGGCAGAAATTCCGGGAATACTTTTATTTCGATAATGAACTGGGAATCCAGGTGGATGTTAGCCGTTCAGGATTTCCGGATACGTATCTGGATGACATGGAAATACGCCTGCAGGACATGTATTGCCAGATTCAGGCCTTGGAACAGGGAGCGGTTGCCAACCCGGACGAGCAGCGGATGGTTGGGCATTATTGGCTGAGTGATCCGGAATTAGCTCCGCAGCCGGAAATAGGCGCGGCAATCAAAGATACCCTGCGCCGTATTCTATACTTTGCGCAGGATGTTCATGCGGGTACTATATGTGGTCAAAAAGGACGCCCTTTCCGGAACGTCATTATTGTTGGCATTGGCGGATCTTCCTTAGGACCGCGTTTTGTTTCCGAGGCGCTCGGAAACAAAGGTGATCCCTGTTCGCTGTACTTTATCGATAACACAGATCCTGACGGTATGGATCGTATTTTTGCTGAGCTGGATGCTAAGGCGGATGCAACATTAACGATCGTAATCTCCAAAAGCGGCGGCACGGTTGAAACCCGCAACGGAATGGAAGAAGTTCGTCATTTTTACGTAAGCCGGGGGTTGGACTTCAGCCGTCATGCGGTCAGTATCACCCAACCAGGAAGCAGACTGGATCAGATACGGATTAAAGAGGATTGGCTGGACGCTTTCCCGGTTTGGGAATGGGTTGGCGGGCGGACTTCTGTCTTGTCCGCTGTGGGGCTGCTGCCGCTGGCTTTACAGGGAATTGATATTTGTGGCCTTTTGGACGGGGCCAAGAAATGCAACTCCCTAACCAGGAACACGGATACGAAAAGCAACCCTGCAGCCCTGACTGCCTTGGCGTGGTACGTTCTGACAGGCGGCAAAGGCGGGCAGCAGATGGTTATCCTTCCTTATAAAGACCGTTTGGAGCTTTTCCCGAAATATCTTCAGCAATTGATCATGGAGTCTCTGGGAAAAGAAAAGGACTTGGACGGAAATATTGTCCATCAGGGAATTACAGTACTTGGAAATAAAGGAACAAGTGATCAGCATTCCTATATCCAGCAGCTGCTGGATGGGCCCAGTAACTTTTTTGTGACCTTCATCGAAGTACTGAAGGACAGGGATGGAGACTCAATCCTGATTGCCGAGGAAAGCACCAGCGGTGATTATTTACAGGCTTTTCTGCTCGGCACGAGGAATGCCCTGTCAAACAAGGGCCGAAAATCAATTACGCTGACAGTGAGAGACCTCAGCCCCGTAACGATCGGAGTATTAATTGCCCTATACGAACGTACGGTGAGTATGTATGCCCAGCTTGTGCATGTTAATGCTTATCACCAACCGGCTGTAGAAATGGCTAAAAAAGGTGCGCAGGAAATGATTCAATTAAAGAACCTGGCCCTGCGTGTTCTAAGGGCATGTAAAACCGGAGGGTTAACGGTTGAAGAAATTGCATTGGAAATTGAAGCAGACGGGTCTGTAGTAGACCGCGAAATGCTCTATAAAATTCTTAAGCATCTTGAAGCGAATCGGGGAAACAGGATTATAAGTCAAAAGAGCGGCAGTGAATTTGAGGCTTTATACCAGGTTGCGTCTGATCAACAGTGAGGAGAAAAGTAACATGTATTCAGAGCAAAAGTATGACAGCACCTTGAAATTTTGGATGGAGAATGATTACTTTGACGAACTCAGCAGAAGGGAACTGGCGGAAATAACCGACCTGAAGGAGCTGGAGGACCGATTCTATACGACTCTGGAGTTTGGAACCGGCGGCATCAGAGGGGTTCTCGGCGCAGGAACCAATCGCCTGAATCGTTATGTTATTCGCAAAGTTACACAGGGATTGGCCGACACGATCTTGGAGCATGGACCAGAGGCGTGTCAGCGAGGGGTTGTCATTGCGTATGACAGCCGCTATTTTTCCGAAGATTTTGCACTGGAAGCAGCGTTGGTACTGGCAGTGAATCAGATTAAAGTCTATCTGTTTGAAGGTCTGCGGCCGACGCCTGAGCTTTCATTTGCTGTCAGGTATCTTCAGACAATTGCCGGCGTAAATATCACGGCCAGCCATAATCCAAAGGAATACAACGGCTATAAGGTCTACTGGGAGGATGGCGGGCAGCTGCCGCCTGCTCCTGCTAAGCAGATCATTACCAAGATGGCTGAAAGAGAAGACTGGAGAATTGTGCCGGCAGACCGAATCAAAGCCCTGGAGGAAGGGATGGTTCAGATGGTAGGAGATCAGGTGGATGCTGCCTATCAGGCTGAGATACTTCATAGTCTGCTGAATACAGAACTAACACAAACTTACGGTACAAAGCTGAACATTGTCTGCACGCCGCTTCATGGAACCGGCGGCATCCCTGTTCAAAGCATCCTTAACAAAATGGGCTTTACGGCTTTCCGGATGGTTGCAGAACAGGAACAACCTGATCCGGAATTCCCGACGGTGAAATCCCCGAATCCGGAAGATCCGGAGTCGTTTGAGCTTGCTTTAACACTGGCAAAAAAGACACAGGCGGACCTGGTACTGGCCACCGATCCGGATGCAGACCGCCTCGGAGCATATGCCCTGGACAGAAATGGTCAGTATTGCCGTTTTACCGGTAATCAGATTGGCGTAATCCTGGCGTATTATATCCTGGATCAAAGAAGACGAAACCACAGACTGCCGGACAATGGCGTGATCGTCAAGACGATAGCCTCTACGGACCTGGCCGAAGCAGTTGCGGCTGATTTTGGCGTCAAAACAGTGAATGTGCTGGTCGGCTTTAAATATATCGGAGAAAAGATCAAAGAGATGGACGTACAGGGCTGGGGGACATTTTTGTTTGGCTTTGAAGAAAGCCATGGTTACCTGGCCGGTACGTATGCCAGAGATAAGGATGCAGTCCAGGCTTCTGCGCTGCTGGCTGAGGCGGCATTGTATTACAAGCAGATAGAGAACAAAACCTTACCGGATATACTGGCGGAACTTTTTGCGCGTTACGGCACTTTCCTCGATGAACAGGTCGCTTTTGCGCTGAGCGGCAAAGAAGGCCGGGAACGGATTGCCGCTGTAATGGACAGACTGCGGATGGCAAAGCCGCTTTCTGTTGCGGGGCTCAGCGTACGGTTTATTGATGACTATCAGCAAAATGTCCGGTGGGATGCGCTGGAGAATAAGACGGAAGAAACCAATCTTCCTCGGGAGAATGCGCTTCGCTTTTCCTTTGAAGGGGGAGGATATGTCATGGCAAGACCTTCCGGTACGGAACCAAAAATACGTTTTTATTTCTGTATCAAAGGTTCTACCAGAGCTGAAGCGGATGCTACCTTGGCACGTGTCAAAGCGGAAGTCTTCACCCTGATTAATGACCTGATGGTTTGATTGTGCTAGAATACATAAATTGTAAGAATGATATAACCGTGGTTATCCGATGATCTGTTTACAGAGAATTGTCAAGTGAAGGGAGGTAAAGGGCTTGCAACACTATCTTGTCTCTCCGGAGGGCCTGAAAGAAATAGAATCACAACAGATTCCGGCAGAGGGAAAGTTTAGCATAACCCTCTTCAATGCTGAGGAATGGAAGCTCCTGAACGGGCACTTGGCATTTGCCGGATCTGCAGAGATCGACCGTGTTCTGGGAAATCTGAATCCGCAGGGGAATAGCTTTAATCAAAGATTTGAACGTCTGCACCCTTCTCTGTTTTTTATTGGTTACAGCGATTTTGCTGATGACACCAAAGAATTTGCGATCTACTTTTTTCTGTCGGCGAATGATATGACGATACTGCGCAATGACCGGCTTGAGCTGTCGCAGATCAATGACTGGGCCCGGAGAGGGCTGCTTACGACACCTTCCGATCTGGCGCAGCTCCTCGGCATGGAAATACTGGAACATCATCAGCGCCAGCTGGAATTACTGGAAGATGATGTGGACCGGATTGAAGAAAATATCCTGGAAACTCCTGAAAGATGGCAAAGAAGTGAAATAATTAACCTTCACAAAAAAATACTCGGATTAAAGAAGTCACTGAATGCGCATCAGACGATTTTCAGCAGACTGGCAGCCATGGATAATCATGATCAGGGGAAGCCATCATGGAAAGACCTGGTTGCCGATACCCAGCAGAAACTTGAGAATGCACGGCAGACTCATGAGCTGATTGAAATCCTAATGGAAGCCTACCAGCAGGCCATTGACAACCGGGCCAATGATATCATGAAAGTTCTGACGCTTCTGGCCACGATCCTGCTGCCGATTAATCTGGTTACCTCCTTCTTTGGAATGAATTTTGAAGCAATGCCGCTGATCCACTCGCCTTTGGGGATGCCGCTCTTTTTCGGTGTATCCGTGTTAATTGTGACAGCAGTACTTATCCTGTTTTGGCGTAAACACTGGCTGAGATAAAATCCGATGCACGCATGGAAAACCAAATCCATTCATTGAGAAAAAACAACCATTGAGGTTGTTTTTTTTACATTCTGTAGAAGATTCTCCCAACAGAAGACTTAATGAGATAATCTTATGTTATCGCAATGTAATTGAAAGAATCATACAACGGCTTTTGCTGAAAAGTAAGGTTTATATAGGGGGTCATATAATGAATTTAGTTAATCGAAAAGATGATCATGATTTTTTAGACAAACATAGACTGAGTCAGAAAAACAAATTTATCATCTGCTTGTTATTTATTGGGATCCTGGTTTTGGTGCTGTTTTTTGGTAATTTAAATACAGCTCCGGGAATTATTATAGGGAGTATAATGGCTGTCGTCACGTTGCTGATGCCGCTGATCTTTGGGTATACCGGCCTTGTGGTTACGCTGATATACAGCATCATAGGGATCACTGCTCCATTCAGATTCGGAATAATACAAGGTGACCCATATTATTTTGCTATTGCCGTGTTCATCCTGGCTAACTTTTTGGGATCTGCGATTATTGCCATTGAAGTTGAACGCAACAAAAAGACCCAGAAAGTACTTGAGACCCTTTCTGTAACAGACGGTCTGACAGAGATCTACAATCACAGGTATTTTCAGCAAAGGCTTGACGAAGAGATTGCGAGGGCGACCAGAGCCAATCGTACGCTTGTCTTGTGTATGATCGATATTGATAACTTTAAGATGTACAATGATTCCTATGGCCATTATTTCGGTGATGAAATACTAAGAAAAACAGCCAGGCTGATCCAAAACACAACGAGAAAGTCAGATATTGCCTGCCGCTACGGCGGGGACGAATTTGCAGTAATTTTGCCTGATTCCGGCGTCGAAGAAGTCCATTTTGTCATGGAAAGACTTAAAGAAGCATTTTACAGTCTGCGATTTTCTTTCCCGGATTGTCACGTTACAAGAACTTTAACGCTTTCGGTCGGTTTCTCAATTTTTCCTGATCTGGCGGAAAATAAAGATCAACTGATTACCCAGGCTGATGCTGCCCTTTACCAGGCCAAATATCAGGGCAGAAACACAATCCAGCTTTATAAAAATTAATATAAAGCATACTGTATATGTTGCCCATTTATTTAAAATACGCAGTACTAGAATGAATATTTGCCATTGGTCGTTTAAGATGAAAAGGGAAATAAATAAAGCTAAAAAAAGAACTCAAAAAAGGAATAAAAAAGAAAATGTCGAATATACCCGAGAATAAAAAGGAAAATTATTCATTTTCTGGTCCGGACAGATAAAATAGAAAGGAAGATATGGCAAGAATACTTTTGGTTGATGATGAACCGATGGTGCTCAACGCTTTAAAGCGTATCCTACATTCCCGGGGATACGAGCTGTTTGCCGCAACGAACTCGGAAGAAGCGCTGGATTTTCTGCAAAAAAGCGCGATAGACGTGATCATTTGTGACCAAAATATGCCGGGAATGCTGGGTATTGATCTGTTAAAACGTTCAAGAGAAGAGTACCCGGATGCCGTCAGAATTTTGATCACTGGTTCGTCAGACATTAATGTTGCAATTTCAGCGATTAATGAAGGCAGTATTTATTATTACCTCACCAAGCCTTGGGAAAACGAAGAAGTTATTTCAGTGGTAGAAAAAGCCCTTGCCGATAAACCTGAACACTTCTATCCGGAACGCAAAATGGAACAGGAGATCAAAAAAATCCCTGTATGGGAAGATGAAACCATTATTCTGATTGACCTGTCGGAGGTTATTTATTTAACGGCAGTTGAAGGGGATATTGTTGTTATCACCGAAAAAGGAAAATATCAAAGTCCTGACTCTTTAAATTCGTGGGAGAAGAAGCTTGGATCCGGCAGCTTTTTTCGGTGTCATCGAAGCTATATTGTCAATATCGATAAAATTGAAAAAATCAGTCCCTGGTTCAACAGTGCGTATAATTTAAAGTTAAAAGATACCAAAGAATATATTCCTGTGAGCAGAAATTCCACAAAAAAACTGAAAAATTTATTTGGGTTATAAAATAGCCAGAAACGGGAGCGACTATGAACCGATACTCTAAAATGAGAACGATACCTGATGTTCTGTCCTCGCTTCGCGAAACGCAAGATGCAAATCTGATGAGCTATTATGAAAATATCATAGTCAGTATGTATACTTCTGTGCTGCTCTTATTGGCAGCACTTGTTAATTTTGTTTTCCGTTATTTCTATCTTGCCACCGACTGGCAGGCATGTTCCATAGATAGTCTGGTCTTGCTGGTTTTAGCGCTGGGATTTCACGTTGTCCCGAAAATGGACTTGGATATGGAGCGGGTAACCTGGATGATCTCGGGGCTGTCCTCTGTGACACTTCTGTTCTTAACTGTCAGACTATATGATATTATTGGACAGGCTTTATTAACATTTGCTTATATTCTGCTCATGCTGGCTATGATGAGGGTTACCCGCATCATGATGGCTACGACTACCGTTACAGTATTACTATCCATGGTCTATATCATTTTTCATTCTTATCTTGCTGGATATTATCAGATGACGATGTTGTCTTATGTGATCCAGCTGTTTTTATTTGTAGTCTTGACGATCGTTATGGCGGCTGTATATAGTGTCAATATCGGCCGTTACCGCAAACTGGGAATACAGCTTCAGGAAGCAGTCTGCCAGAATGAGAAAATTACCGGATTGTATCAGCAAAATATTGCCTCAGATGAAGAATTGAAAAACACAATCAGCCGCCTGAACCGGACACAGGAACAGCTGGTCCAACAAGAGAAGCTTGCTGCGATTGGACAGCTTGCTGCCGGGGTTGCCCATGAAATCAATAATCCGCTTGGTTATATTTCCAGTAATTTTGAGACCTCCCGTCTTTATTTTGATCAGTATACCAATATGATCAGTGCCTATCACAGCTTCTTGGAGAAGCTGCCGCCAAGTGAGAGGGATAGGCTTGCCCCGCAGATAGAGAATTTGAGAAAGCTTGAAGAAACCAGCAACCTGAAACATATCTCAACAGACCTGGAAGATTTATTTTATGATATTGAGGATGGTCTTAAACGGATCAGTGAAATTGTAGCCGGACTCAAAACGTTTTCCAGAGCGGATCAAGGCAATGAGTTTGAAGATTATGATCTGAATAACGGTTTGAGGAATACACTTTTGGTGGCTAGAAATGAGATTAAACACCATGCCAGGGTGATCGAACTGTTTGGGGAGCTTCCTTTGATCCAGGCGAAGGGTAATCAGGTCAATCAAGTGCTCTTGAACATTGTCCTAAATGCAGTTTACGCCATCAAAGCAAAAAAACCGGAGACGCTTGGCTCTATCATGGTTAGTACAGAAGTCGCCGGTGATTTTGTACAGTGTCAGATCGAAGACAATGGGACAGGGATCCATAAGGAAAACTTGAAAGAAATATTCAATCCGTTTTTTACGACAAAACCTGTGGGGCAGGGTACGGGGCTTGGGCTCAGTATTGCCTACGATATTGTTGTTAATACGCACGGAGGGCAGATTTCAGTTCAAAGTACGCCGGGTGTAAGTACGAGGTTTATGATCCAGCTGCCCATCAAGCAGCAGCTGGAAGCTGGAACAGGTGAAGAAAATGAATGAAGCCATTTTATTTGTTGATGATGAAAAAGCAATATTACGGGCGCTGAACAGGGCCTTTTTGGGCAGCAGCTATGAAATCCTTACTGCAGAAAGCGGTGAAGCGGCTCTGGAAATTCTTCGAAGAAAAAAAATTGATCTGATTGTAACGGATGTCAATATGCAGGGGATGGACGGCTTTGAGCTTTTGACACGGGTCAAAGAAAAATATCCGTCGACGATCAGACTCGTTTTAAGCGGGCATGTCGATAAAAGCATGCTTTTGAAAATACAGCAGAATTGTTTGGCAAAACATTATCTGTTTAAGCCGTGGCAAAACAAGGACCTGCTCAGGACCATTGAACAGGTTTTGGAAGTGGAAAAGATTTTGAAAAACCGAAATCTTCTTGAAATGATCAACAAAATCGAATTTCTGCCATCCCCACAGAATGTCTTCAATAAATTTAATTCTCTGATCGAACAGGATGCGGGCATGAAGGAAATTGCAAAAACAATCGAAAGTGATCCTTCCATAACCGCGAAAGTATTACAGGTAGCAAACTCTGCCCACTTAGGGGTAAAAACAGGTTCGGTCATCCAGGCTATCAATTATTTGGGACTGACGGATGTCAAAAATATTGTTTTGAGTGCCTGTCTGCATCAGGAAACCAAAGGAGAAAAGAATGCGCGTTACCAAAGAGATATCGCGATGCTTTGGCTTCATGCCGTAACGACCAATACCATTCTGAATGTTTTTTACCAGAAGATCCATCACAAGAAAATGCCAGAATCGAGTTCAATGGCCGGATTACTGCATGATGTCGGCAAAGTGGTTCTGCTGAATAATTTTTGGGACGAATATATGCGGGCAGTTGAGAAGAACATGGGTAACCGGGATTTATTCCACTATTATGAGCAAATCGAATTTACGGATGTATCCCATGGGGAGATTGGCGGCCATTTGTTGGATTGGTGGGAGCTTCCGTATTCAATTGTGGAGTCCGCTCTATTTCACCACTGTCCGCTTGATGAAAAGGTTATCGACAAGGAAATGGTTGCCTTAGTGCATATTGCCGATATTTATTCCTGGAAAAGCATCCACAAGGCGGAGTCTGCACAAGTCGATCCGCAGGTGCTTGGTTTCCTGGGTATTAACAAAGACGATCCTGATCGTTTTTTGGACGAGGCTGGGATTCGCCATCCATCGTAAAAAAACAACCATTCAGGTTGTTTTTTTACATTTTGCGGCAAATTGTCCATCAGAACAAAATGCCATGGTATGCTATTGACAGAAGCGAGTTACAAGGAAAGGCGGGAGAAGTTCTAAATGAGCTGCGTTCATGATGTCGTCATCTATTTTGAAGAGGGAAGCGGAACACAAGATTATAAAGCTCTAGCCGTGATTTTCAGCTTGAAAAAGATCGCAAACATCATTGAGTTTTATCCGAAAGATATCGGCAGCAATCATCAGAGTGCAGGAATCATCAAGGAAGAAGGGTTAAGAATCAGGTTTTCTACGGAATGCAATCTCGAAAAAATCCAAAAATTCTTCTTTGAAACCATCTCCCTGAAAGATTTCGAATTGGGGACTTCAGACCACTAGGATGCGTTATCCCGCAATATCCGTGTCTTCTGAGAACTGGCTGTTATATAATTCGGCGTAGAATCCGCCTTTAGCCAGCAGTTCTTTGTGATTGCCTGTTTCAATGATACTGCCGTTATTCATGACCAGAATAAGTTCAGCATCGCGTATGGTGGAAAGCCTGTGCGCAATTACAAAATTCGTTCGGCCTTTCATCAGGTTCTTCATTGCTTTCTGGATCAATACTTCAGTCCGGGTGTCCACGCTGCTGGTTGCTTCATCGAGAATCAATATTGCCGGATCGGCCAAAATAGCCCGGGCGATAGTGAGCAGCTGCTTCTGTCCCTGCGAGATATTGGTCGCTTCCTCATTCAGAATCGTATCATAGCCATCAGGAAGTGTCCGGATAAAATGGTCGGCATGGGCTGCTTTGGCCGCGCGGACGATTTGTTCCATCGTCGCGCCTTCTTTGGAGTAGGTGATATTATCTTTAATGCTGCCGTTAAACAGCCAAGTATCCTGAAGGACCATCCCAAAGAGTTTACGCAGCTCGCTGCGCGGCATATCCTTGATGTCCACACCGTCAATACTGATTTTGCCTGAGCTGATCTCGTAAAACCGCATCAGGAGGTTGACCAGAGTAGTTTTACCTGCACCGGTCGGTCCGACGATGGCGATGGTATCTCCCTGCCTCACTTCAAGGTTCATATCTTCAATTAGCGGGACATCTTCTGTATAGCGGAAGCTGACATGGTCGATGCGGATATTTCCTTTGGGCATATCCAGAATCACAGCTTCAGGACTGTCAGGAATTTCTTCCTGTTCGTCTAGAACTTCAAAGACGCGTTCAGCGCAGGCAATAGTAGACTGGATAACGTTGGCGATATTGGCAGTTTGGATGATCGGCATAGTAAATGAACGTGAATATTGGATAAAGGCCAGGATATCACCTAATCCTAACAGATTGCGCGTGATCCAGATGCCCCCGACAATGCTGATGCCGACATAACTGAGATTACTAATAAAGTTCATCAGCGGGAACATAATCCCGGAAACGAACTGGGCTTTCCAACCTGCACCATAAAGCCGGTTATTGATGGATTCAAATTTTTCGATGGCATCCTTTTCATGGCCAAAAGCCTTAACGATCTTATGCCCGGTGTACATCTCTTCGACATGGCTGCTGAGGTCCCCCAGCTCTTTTTGCTGGACGGCAAAGTATTTTTGGGATTTCTTGGCGATCATTGTGGTGGACAGCATGTACAGCGGCAATGAGGCGATAATAATCAGGGTGAGAACCGGACTGATTGTGAGCATCATGATAATATAACCTATGATTGTTATCACGGAGGTAATGATTTGGGTTAAGCTTTGCTGTAGGGTAGTGGCAATGGTGTCGATATCGTTGGTCACGCGGCTTAAGATATCACCATAAGGGTGCATATCGTAATATTTTAAGGGCAATTTGGCCAGCTTGTTATCTACTACCCGGCGTAGATCCCGGACTGTACGCTGGGAAACGCCTGACATCACAAGACCCATGATCAGGCTGAACAAGGCGCTGATGAGATACATGCCAATCAGGATCAAGGCGATCATGCCGATATA
The DNA here is from genome assembly GCF_000512895.1 of Dehalobacter restrictus DSM 9455. Lineage (NCBI taxonomy): Bacteria > Bacillati > Bacillota > Clostridia > Eubacteriales > Desulfitobacteriaceae > Dehalobacter > Dehalobacter restrictus. The sequence goes on along the minus strand of NZ_CP007033.1, from coordinate 2,722,477 downwards.
ATGGAAATCGTATTCACCGTTCGTTTCTCTGATCGCTGTAATGGCGCCATTGATTTGATCATCGGTAAACTCGACATTTTGCTGGGTATTCGGCATATCCAAGCCTGTCGCGCTGGTTGCGGACATCTTTTCCCCTAAATCAATAATCTTTTGGCAAACAACCGCTTTTTCTTCGGCATTCGTCACCGAACTCAGCATCGGTAATTGCAGGAAGGTTTTGATTGTACTCATACTTTCCGCATCGATCTTTTTCACCGTTCCGTTCTGAGTGTTGTTGTCGGTGCTGTTCCCCCCCATATTTGGCAGTGCATTGAGGAGATCCAACATTTTAATGACGGTATTGGCTTTTTCCTGCGGATCTTGGAGCGTATTAATTGCAGGCAGCGCAATCAGTGCTTTGACTGTATTCAAAGATTCAGGGTTGGTTGGTTTACTGGTTCCGGCGTCCGCCATCTGCTGGCTGATCTGGTCGACGGCCTTCAGCTGGGCATCGGCCATCTGGGTATAAATGCTGTCAACGCCCTTTTCCTGCGCCTCAGACATTTTTTGCAGCATCATTCTCGCCATATAAGCATCCTGCAGTTTGTTGATTGCTTTACTGCTTACCTTAGGAGCTGCAATTGTAAAAGATGTACTGGCGATTGCAAAGATCAATACAACAATTAAATGGACTTTATGCGGTTTTAAATACTGAAGGAGCCTTGCCAGACTTCCGCGGAAATTCTTAGCTTTTTCTACGGGAGCACCAAAGTGGCTGCCCGGTCCCCCCGGTCCTCCCGGTCCTCTTTGGCCCTGCCGATTGCGCATCGTGTTTTGGTTTTTATTTTCGCCGCTCATGCGATTTCCTCCTCTGACAGCTGGGATGAGACAATTTCACGATAGACTTCGCAGCTATTCAACAGTTCCTTATGCGTCCCAATGCCTGCGATTTGACCATTGTCCAGGACAATGATTCGATCCGCGTCCATGACGGTGCCTACTCTTTGGGCGATAATAAGGACGGTTGCCTCGGCAATCTCCTGTTTCAGCGCTGCTCGCAGACGCGCATCCGTTTTAAAATCCAGGGCAGAAAAACTATCGTCAAAAATATAGATTTCCGGCTTGCGGACCAAGGCCCGCGCAATAGCCAACCGCTGTTTCTGACCACCGGAAACATTGGTGCCGCCTTGGGCGATGACATGGTCATACCCACCGTCCATTTTGGTGATGAATTCAGCGGCTTGGGCAACTTCTGCAGCATGCTGAATTTCTTCTTCAGTGGCCTGTTTGCCGCCAAACTGGATATTCTCGGCAATCGTTCCCGAAAAGAGGACCGCTTTTTGCGGCACAAAACCAATTTTTTGACGAAGGTTTTCCTGGGATATATCCCGGACATCCACACCGTCGATCAGGACGGAGCCGCTGTCGACATCATAAAACCTTGGTATTAGGTTGATAAGCGTTGATTTCCCTGAACCGGTGCTGCCAATGATCGCTGTGAATTCACCAGGCCGTGCGGCGAAAGATATATCTCGGATAGCGGGTTCTTCTGCGCCGTGGTAACTAAAGGTGACATCTTTGAATTCCACATAGCCTTTACCGGTGAAAGTATCCTTCAGGTCCTTGGCATCTTCAATTTCAGGTACGGTTTCCAGGACTTCATTGATTCTGACAGCTGCAGCCTGAGACCGGGGAACCATAATGAACATCATGGCTAGCATCAACATGGACATCATGATCTGCATCGCATACTGCGTAAATGCGGAAAGGGCTCCCAGGTCCATATCGCCGATACTGATGCGGATGCCTCCAAACCAAAGAATTGCCAGTGAAGTTAAGTTCATAATCAGCATAATCGTCGGCATCATAAATGCCATGATTTTATTTACTTTAATGTAGTTGTCTGTGAGATCGACGTTGGCGGCATCAAAACGCTTTTTTTCATGTTCAATCGTATTAAAGGCGCGGATGACCCGGACGCCGGTAAGTTTTTCCCTGAGTACCAGGTTGATCCTGTCAATTTTTCCCTGGACCAATCGAAACAGCGGTATCATTTTGGAAGCAATCATCACAATGACAATTGCTAAAACCGGTATGGCGACAGCAAATACCCAAGTAAGGGCCTTATCTTCCCGGTAAGCCAGGATGATTCCGCCGATTGCCATGATCGGGGCGCTGATCATCATGCGCATAATCATGATGGTAACCGTCTGGACCTGGTTGATGTCATTTGTCGTCCGGGTAATGAGCGTCGCGGTGCCGATTTTATCAAATTCATGTAAAGAAAAACTTTCGATTCTCCCAAAAAGTTTGCTCCGCAAAACAGTTCCTAACCCTACGGCAGCCTTGGCGGATAAAAAACTGGCCAGGATGGAAAATACAGCGGCTACTCCGGCGACCAGAAGCATGACTCCTCCTATATGCAAAATCTTCTGCGTATCACCATTCATGACGCCGTCATTGATGATATCTGACATCAGCGTAGGCAGATACAGATCACCGAGCGTTTGGAGAAAAATGAGGATGAATACGCCGTAAACCAGATGTCTAAAAGGTTTTAAATAACGGTATAATTTCAGCATAACCCAAAATCCTTTCTCACTTATAATGTTTAGAGTGTCTTTTGTTTAAGAAGGTCAGGTACATCATTGACCCAGGATCTTCTTTAAAGCAGTCAAACCCTCTAATATTTTTCTCATATCTTCAGGGGTAGCTCTGCTCAGTATTTTCTGCAAGTCTTTTTCGGCTTGGTGATGAAATTCCCGGTGAAAGTCAACATACTTTGGACTCACTTTAACATAGACAATGCGTCTGTCCTGTTCGCTTCTGGTCCGAATGACCAAATCATGCTTTTCCAGACGGTCAATAATACCTGAGATCGTGCTGTTGGAAAGATGCAGTTCGCTGCTTATTTCGGATATCTTCATTTCACCGCGTTTTATCAGGGTGCTCATCACCATGCTTTGCGGCATCGTTAAACCGTTGCATTCAAAACTTTTACGCATTGTCTTCTTCAGAGATCTGCCAATTTCGGAAAAAAGTTGTACAATTTCCACTTCGCTGGGGTTATTTTGCATAGAAACAGGCCTCCTTAAACCCGTATAAAAATACTGATATTTCTCATGCAAATGTTTCGCATGGAAATTATTATATTGATCCGGGAAAACGTTGTCAACTATATTTCGAAGACTATTTTGTCTTATTTTGATGTCCATGGTTGAACGAATGCCGAACGAAGATCATTCATGAGCGAAGTGCCTTGTTTATACCATAACCATAATACTGTGTATGCAAAACTCTAATCAAGTTTTAATCCTGAATTAAGCGCAGTCTCATCTGACGTTATTACAATAGAGCTATAGTTTAGAAATGGAGATGAAAATTATGAGTATCAGCATGGAACAAATTGATGAGATGAGAAAAAGGACCAACTGCAGTTATCAGGAAGCCAAAGAACTATTAGAAAAGTATGACGGGGATTTGATTGATGCGATCATTGCCTTTGAAAAAATGCATGGGAATAAATCAAATTCAAGTTTCAATCAGAAAACCTGTCCAAAAGAACAGAGCTTTGGCAAAAAAGTGAAGGCATTGATTCAAAAAGGCTGCGTCACAAGATTTATAATTGAAAAGGATCAGAACATTATCCTAAATATACCGATCATTATTCTGATTGTGGCGGTGTTGATCACAATGCCGATCATAGGGCTGTATGTTGCAGCTTTTATCCTGCTGTACGTAATGGGCTACCGGATTAGGATCAGAAAGGAAAAGGGGCAGGATGTTAATATCAACGAGTTTGTCGACGGTATTGGCAGCAAAGTGAGAACCGCGGCTGATAAAATGAGGGAAAAGCCGGCTGCGGAACAAGAAAACAGTCCGCAGGCCGAAGCCGGCCCCAAGAATGAAGATAAAAAAGAAGACGGCTACAATGAGATCACGATTGGTTAGTACCGATGAATGGACTGGGTGCCAGTGATGAGATAGGAGCTGATGAGAAATGAACCTGTGTTGTTTACAGGTTCATTTCCGATTATAATGGAGTCGTCGCAATACTTTGATTGAGGGCGGAGGAAAGGATGAAAACCAGAATTCTGGTCATTGAAGATGAAGTGAAAATAGCCAGGTTCCTGGAACTAGAGCTTGCCCATGAAGGTTATGAGGTAGAACTTGCTCACGACGGAAGAGAAGGCTATGAAAAAGCAGTCTCGGGAAAGGCAGATTTGATCATTCTGGACCTTATGCTTCCCGGCCTCAGTGGTATTGAAATTTGCCGGAGAGTAAGGCGTGAATCGGACATCCCGATCATCATGCTGACTGCCAAAGATGATGTTTCCGATAAAGTAATGGGGCTTGACAGCGGGGCCGACGACTATATGACCAAGTCATTTGCAATTGAAGAGTTGCTTGCCAGGATCAGAGTGATCCTGAAGCGTAGAGGGAAAAAGGAAGATCAAAATAATGTGATCGCAGCCGGGCCGTTGATTTTGTATAAGGATGAATATCGGGTTACCTATCAGGGGATAGACATATCCCTCTCCAAGAAAGAATTTGAACTTCTGAAATATTTGATGGAGAATAAAGGCATTGTATTGTCGCGCGAAAAAATCCTCGACCATGTCTGGGGATATGACTACTATGGAGACACCAATGTCACCGATGTCTATATTAAGTATCTGCGCAATAAAATTGACCAAAGATATGATGTGGTACTTATTCATACCGTAAGAGGGGTCGGGTATCTTTTAAAATATGATGACCAAAAATAAAACGGATAAGGGCATGTTCAAAAACATCTTAAAGGTGATCTTTTTCCCGGTTTATCTTTTTATGCTTCTTTATGCGTTTATCCAGAAAAGGATCGCTTATTCAATTCGCTTAAAGCTTTCCTTGAGGTATACAGGCATACTTTTGCGGACAGTGTTGGGAGCGGGCCTTATCGTCATTTTGGTCTATGGTGGATTTAGAATCCAGGAAACGGTTAAGCAGGATTATTTGGAAATCCAGAAGATTCTCAGCACGGAAAGCAGGATTTATTTCGAACTGGAAACCTACTCTCGGGAGCATCAGACCCCGCTTCGTATCTTTGAACGGGGCCAGCAGACGCTCATGGCTACGGACCAGAATTTGAGGGAATATGGTTCTGAGTACTGGCTCGGATTGGCCAAGGATCAAGGAAACATCTACATATCCGTTAACAGGGATTTTGAAACAGCCGGAACTTCAGGAAGAATGATTATCTTTTCCAACATTCAGGATGAAATTACAGATATCCTGTTCATCACCAGGATTATGCTCTTTGTCTCTTTACCGGCCTTGTTCCTGGCTCTGATTGCGATTGCCTTATCAGGGAGAGGAATTTTTGAACCAATACGCGAAATGACCCAGACGGTAAAGGGAATTTCAGAACAGAATCTGAATTTAAGGCTGAATGTAGGCGGGTCAAAAAATGAACTGAAGGAACTGGCGCTTACCTTTAATGAAATGATGAACAGAATAGAGGACCAATATAATAGGCAGAAACAGTTTGTATCCGATGCTTCGCATGAGCTAAGGACACCGATTGCCGTGATACAGGGCTATGCAGTTATGCTGGACCGCTGGGGAAAAAACGATCAGGAAGTTCTTCAGGAATCAATAACGGCTATCAAAAATGAAGCCGGGAATATGCAGGAGCTGATTGACAAACTGCTGTTTCTTGCCAGGCATGACAACAGTACGCTCGCCTATCAAAAGGAAGAATTCAGCCTCACGGAAATGCTCCTGGAAGTCATCAAAGAGACCCAGATCATCGATTCCGGGCATCAAATCAATAATGAGCTCAATCAGGAAATCTCTATGTTTGGCGATCGAAACCTAATGAAACAGGCCTGTCGGATCTTTATGGACAATGCGATGAAATATACACCGGCTGGCGGACAGATTACGGTCCGTCTTAGCAAAGAAGGGGAGTCCATTGCGATAAGTATTAAGGATACCGGTGCAGGTATGACAAATGAAGAGTTGAAGCACATCTTTGACCGTTTCTACCGCTCCGACCAGTCCAGAACGAAGGATCGGGGCGGTTATGGCTTGGGACTCGCGATTGCCAAGATCATTATCCTGGGCCACAATGGTAGAATCACAGTCCGAAGCAAAGTCGGAGAAGGTTCTGAATTTATTATTCTGCTCTCCTAGCACAACAATACGTGATTTACAATAGCACGAACCCGGGAGATAGGGGGAGACATATGTCTTTCCTTTTTTGTTATGCATAAAGTAATTAATAGAAATATTGGAAAATTAAGGTTGCAATTTGCCTGGCTTCTGAATAAGATATCTCGAAATCAGTTCTTATGAAGTTAAGATATGAGGAGGGGGAAAAAATATGTACGGTTCTTATGGTTATGGCCGCGGCTGCGGAATGGGTGCCGGTGTTGGCATAATCGCTATTGCAGTACTGATCCTGATTGCTCTGGGCGTTATCTTCTAAATCAATTTTTGGCATGCAGCATTTATCAGGTATAGTATTCTTTGACCAGGAGGTGAAAAACATGGCAGTTGGAGCAGGTACTTTCGGCGGAACATTTGGCGGCGGCGGTTGCCTCTGCGGCATCGCGATCGTAGTGGTTATCATTCTCCTCTTAATTGCAATGGGGATCGTTTTCTAAATGATCTGAATAACATTTTTCTTATTCAATCTAAGATGGTTGGGCAATCAACGATTCTTCGATAGACAGAAAGACAGCATGGGCCATAAGCGCCACGCTGTCTTTCTGACCTTCTGCAGCAAATTCAAGGAAGATGTAAAAAATGCCTTATATTGTCGAAAAAAATTGCTTATCACATTTTCAAATGTTAGAATATGACTCAGGGTGTCCTATTTTTTTGATTTACAGGTTTTTAGAAAGTTTACTACCTAATTATATGACTTAAAAATTACACCTAATATGGATTTTGTTAAAGGAATTTCCGGAAAAATAAAGAATTAATGTTCCATGATTAACCTATTTGGTTGTAATTTAGCATGTATCTGCGAAAATGAGATTAATGCCTATACGCAATTGATCTCGGGAAAAAGAAAAAGCAGTTTGGCCAGGTTGAAGTACATAGATGATGTAAAAAGATCTTTACTAGGAGAACTGCTCATTCGCAAAATCGTCAGGGAAAATTATTTTCGAGGAAATGATGAAATTTCTTTTGGTGTAAACGATTATGGCAAGCCTTATGTCAAAGACCTGGATGCATTTCATTTCAGTGTTGCCCATTCCGGAGAATGGGTTCTTTGTGCGACAAGCAGTCAAGAAGTAGGTGTTGATCTCGAACGAATCAGACCGGTTGACCCAGAGATCGCCAGGCAGCATTTTACCGAACAAGAGAACATTTTCTTAACGGGGCTTAGCCTGGACAGGAAAAAAGAATACTTTTTTAAACTTTGGACGCTTAAAGAAAGCTATTTTAAAGCAAAGGGTACAGGCCTTGCGGGTAATCTTAAAGAAGCTGATTTTTCCAGCATGGCCGGAGCCAGTTTTTCTTATCCGAATGAAGGGCTGTACTTTCATATTTATCCATTTGATCCGGGTTACGCTGTGGCAGCATGCGGCTGCGAAAAAGAATTCAGTCCCAAGGTTCATGTAGTAAACATCCAATATTCAGACTTTTGAGCTTCTCTGAATACACGTACCTGGGTTGATCAAGTCGACAGGGTATGGGAAAATTTGCAGATCTATGGAGGGCCGCTGTTTTATGGTCGAGTATTATCCGTTATCAATCCCGCAAAGAAGTATTTGGTATTTAGAGAAACTTCATCCAGGAACCAGTATCGGCAATATTGCTTCAACCCTGAAAATTAAAGACAGCATAGATCTCAGGCTTCTCGAAAAGTCCATCAACCTTGTGATCGAGAAAAATGAAGCGCTCAGGCTCAGGTTTAGGGAAAAGGACGGACAGGTATTCCAATATGTTGCCGAATTTGCATATACGAAAATAGATTTATTCGATTTCAGTGAAAGCGGCGGCCTCAAACGGCTGTATGCCTGGGATCAGGAGGAAACCAAAAAACCATTTACCATTAACGACAGCCCACTGGTTTATTTTTCTATTATTAAAATCAGCGGAAAAGAGAATGTGATATACTGCAAAATCCACCATCTGATTTCTGATGGGTGGACTGTTGTTTATATAGGCAATAAAATTATGGAGAATTACAATATGCTGGAAGAAGGCGTTTCCTATGAACAGGAAAATGACCCTTCTTATTTAGAATATGTCAATAGTGAGCTTGAATATCTGCATTCTCCCAGGTATATCAAAGATAAGGAATACTGGGAGAATGTCTTTACGGATACACCAGAAATGACCACGCTGAAAAGCAAAGCAGCCAAGATTAGCCATACTGAAGCTGTTAGAAAAACGTTTAAAATTCCAAATAAATTGTCCAAAAAAATTTCTCAATACTGCCTGGAAAATAAAACATCGATTTTTACCCTTTATATTTCCGCGCTCTGTATTTATATCAACAGAATCTCCAATAAAGAAGATATTGTTCTTGGGGTGCCAGTACTGAACCGAGCCAATGCTCGGGAAAAGAAAACAGTCGGAATGTTCATCAGCACGATACCGCTTAGGGTTAATATCGATAATGATACGAATTTTCAGGATTTCTGCCATAAGCTGACCAGAAACTGGATGGATATCCTGAGGCATCAAAAATATCCGTATGATGAAATTTTAAAACATGTCAGAAAACACAACAGAAGTATCGAAAAATTATATGAAATTGCCGTATCTTACCAAAATGCCAAATTTATTAAGAATAGTGATATCAATAGCTGTGAGGGCAGATGGCATTTTTGCGGTCACCAGACAGAATCACTTTATATTCATATTAACGAACGCGAAGACGACGGCAATATCATTATTGACTATGACTATCTGACGGATCTTTTCTATAGCAAGGAAATTGAATTTATTCATGACCATGTGCTGAGGATTCTTTGGCATGCGCTGGACAATTCCGTGAAAAAAATCTCCAGACTAGAGATGATTTCAGAAAAGGAAAAGCAGAGAATCCTGTGTGAGTTCAATGACACTGGATTATTCTTCCCTCACAATAAAACGGTTGCCCAGTTATTCGAAGAACAAGCAGAAAAAACGCCTGCCAAGACAGCATTGATTTTTGAGGAGAGCAGTATTTCCTACTATGAGTTGAATCAAAGAGCGAACCGGCTTGCTAAAGTGCTCAGGGACAAAGGTGTTGGGCCTAACAAATTTGTAGGAATCTTTGTTCCACGTTCTCTGGAGATGATGATAGCGATCCTGGCAGTACTGAAAGCAGGCGGTGCTTACCTGCCGATTGATCCGGACTATCCGTCCCAGCGAATCGATTACATGCTCGAGGATAGCCATACTGCTATTCTGTTAACCTGTCAGAAACTCATGAAAGAGATCCATTTCAACGGGGAAATTATCGACGTTTTTAGTAACAATGAACAACTGACCGGATTAGCTAACCTGCAGAAAGTCAATACACCACAGGATATTGCCTATCTAATTTATACCTCCGGTTCGACTGGAAAGCCCAAGGGTGTCATGGTCCAGCATTCAGCCGTCGTGAATCTGATTTCGGGAATAACGGCAAAGATTGACTTTTCTCCCGAGAAGGTCATGCTGTCAGTCACAACGATTTCGTTTGACATATTTGTTCTTGAATCACTGCTGCCGCTGAGTAAAGGGTTGACTGTAGTCGTCGCAAATGAAAAACAGCAGATCATACCGAAAGAATTGAATGATGTAATACTTAATAACAACGTCAAGATGTTTCAAGTAACTCCTTCAAGAATCCAGTTACTCTTAAACAGCGAACTAGAGTTAGCTAGTTTAATGAATCTTTCGGAAATTATGATCGGTGGTGAGGTTTTTACTCCTTCGCTATTAAATAATCTTAAGAGTGTTTGCAGAGCGAAAATTTATAATATGTACGGACCAACGGAGACAACAGTATGGTCAACAGTTGCTGATCTTACTGCTGAAGGCCGTCCCCATATTGGCAAACCTATTGCCAATACGAAAATTTATATCCTTGACCGGTATTTGAATTTACTGCCTATCGGAATTCCCGGAGACCTATATATTGGTGGGATGGGTGTTTCCAAGGGGTATTTTGAGAAGGAAGGATTAACCGCTGAACGATTTATTGAGAATCCATTTGATGAAGGCGGTATAATATATAAAACGGGCGATCTTGCCAGATGGTATCCGGAAGGGGATATTGAATTTCTGGGAAGAACTGATTATCAAATTAAAATCAGGGGATATAGAATTGAACTTGGAGAGATTGAGGACAGGCTCCTTAAACATCCTCATATCAGAGAGGCAGTTGCGGTTGTCAAAGAGAATTCAAACAATAGCAAAGTAATATGTGCTTATATTGTTGCAGACACCGAAATAGGCAGCACCGAGGTAAAAGCCTATTTAGCTCAGTATCTGCCTGACTATATGGTTCCGGGCCATATTATCCCGGTCGATTTCATACCTAAAACTCCGAATAATAAGATAGACAGAAATGCGCTGCCAGAGTATGAAGAAAAAGCAGTCAAACCTGTTCCACCAAGAAATCCAACTGAACGTAAAATCGCTAAAGTATGGTGTTCGTTGTTGGGCAGAAAATCCGTCGGTATTGATGATAATTTCTTTGATTTAGGTGGAGACTCACTGACGATTGTTCAGCTTCAAGTCCTGTTAATGAAAAAAGGAATTGATATCGGAATTCAGGAGCTTTATGAATATCAGACGATCAGACAAATATTTGACGGCATGGAATCAGCTAAAAACATCATAGATAGCATGAAAATCAAGGATGATCCTGTCAAAGATATTGCACTTGATTATGATATTAAGCCCTGCCTAAAGAAGGCACAACATGTCCTGCTTACTGGAGCTACCGGCTTTCTAGGTATACATTTGCTCGAACAGCTTCTTAAGCAAAAAGACTGTAATATCTACTGTCTACTGCGAGGGAAAACGATTTGTGAAGCAGAAGATAAACTGCGCAAACAACTGGATTTCTATTTCAACGGAAAATACAGTCAGGAATTAGATGAACGGATTATCATTATTCCCGGTGACGTCACGCAGGTTCAGCTGGGGCTGGATAGTAATATTTATCAATACCTTCTGGATAAGATCGATCTAGTCATTCATTCAGCCGCAATCGTAAAGCATTACGGTTTATATGAGGACTATCTGGATGTCAACATTAAAGGTACAGAAAGAGTAGCTGACTTTTGTCTGCAGGGGGATATTCGTCTGAACTATGTATCTTCGATCACAGTCTCCGGAAATTATCTTACAAATAATATTCACGAGGAAAAGGTAGATTTTACAGAATCAGACTTGTATATCGGACAGGATTACGGTGGGAATGTTTACGTAAAAAGCAAGTTTGAATCGGAACGCTTCATTTACCAGAACGTCAAAAATGGTTTGAAGGCGGATGTTTATCGCATCGGCGTTTTGACCGGTCGTTACAATGACGGGCAATTTCAGAAAAACATTCAGGAAAATGGTTTCTATGAGAGGATCAAAGCAATTATTGAGCTTGGTTTTGTTCCGGAAATCTGGGCGAATGAACAATTGGAATTTACTCCGGTTGATTGTTGCAGTGAAGCGATAGCCAAGTTAATCAATTTATCTGCCGGAACACGTATTTTCCATTTGTTTAATCATAAAACAATCAGTCTGGTCAAAGTAGTTGAGATTTTAAACAGCCTGGGCATTGATATTGAAGTTGTCCCGAATGATGTTTTTGTTCAAATTGTTGAAAAGAATATGAAAGAGCATAATATCAGTCCTGCTGTCAACGAACTGCTTAAAGGAAAATTTTCTGCTTATTCACAAACGGTCAATGTTAAATCAGAAGTGACTCAAAAAGTATTGAATAATGAAAACTTTGCTTGGCCGGAAATCAGTAAGGAATACGTTTCCCAAATTCTGCAATACATGTTTAGAATGGATTACTTGAAAGAAAAGCAAGGTAAAAGGGATATCGTATGTTAAATAAACTCAGGGAATATTTTAATAAAAGTATTAGTCTTCAAATAACCTTGATTTATAATCTTGTTATTTTATGTACTGTCATTGTTATCTATTTTCTGATTCCCTTTATCTTTAACTATGCGCCTGGTTCAATTAATACGGATTTTGATATAAAAGTATCCTACATCTCCTATATGGCACAGTTTTCGATAATAACAATCTTAATCCTTGTTCCTAGTTTTGTTTTTCTTAAAAAAACATTGTCAGATATTGACGAGTGGGCTATTTTGCTTAATGATGATTCTCCTGATTCACAAAATAAATTGCTGAAGATTCGTAAAAAGTGTTTAAATCTGCCCTATATCATCTATATGGGGCAAATTGTGGTTTCTATGCTGGTTATTATCTTAATTTTAGTTTTTACCGGCAGTCATCCTGCCGTTATGATTTATAAGATTCTGATCTTAAGTTTTTCATTTGCTACGCTCGCTGCACTTTTTTCATTTATATTCGCTAAAAGAATTTTTACAAAAATATTGTTAAACACGTCTCGGTACAATGAACTCCAGGGAATAAAATTAAGTGTCCGCGGAAAAATTCTGCTTCATGTTTTACCAACAATTATCCTGGCTATTTTATTTACTTCTTTGGTAGGGTATTCAAGATTGATAACCGAAAAAGGCGATTTAATCTTTGATGTCTATAAGGATCAACTTCAGCAGTATGAAGTAAGCAGCATTTATGATGAAGCAAAGGCGAGAGAGGTTTTAAGTCATATCAAGCTGTTAAATGAGAAAACGGATTCCAGATTTATGATTACACCGAGTGGAAAATATATTTCCTTGGACAACATGGACGCGAGTGACTTTTTTATTCAATATGCTATTGATGTGTCAGATAAGTATGGCGGAAGAATATTTGAGGGTTATGGACTCGATTCCCAAGGGGCTTCTATTAAAGTAAATGGTCAAGACGGATCCTATATTTTGGGGATCAAATATGATATATCTTCCAATAATACTGTACTCTATTTTATTATTAGTTTCATTGCACTGTTTATTTTAAACTTTATCGTCTTAAACTACTTCTCCAGGTCCCTCGGTGAAGACGTTTCAAGGGTGGCCAAAAACCTCTCCGACATTTCGCATGGCGTTAACGTTGACCTCGATCAGAAGCTGGCGATCACCTCCAATGACGAAATCGGAGATCTGATTATTGCCTTCAATAAAATCCAGGAAAAAGAAAAAGCGAATATTGAATCGATGAAAGAAAATCAGGCTATCATTCTGGAACAGGAGAGGCTGGCTTCGCTTGGCCAGCTGATCGGCGGAATCGCCCATAACCTGAAAACACCGATCATGTCGATTGCCGGAGGTATCGAAGCACTCAAGGATTTAACGAATGAATACAAGGAATCTATTGAAGATCAAGCTGTATCACCTGCCGATCATTATGAGATTGCGAAAGAGATGCAGGAATGGCTCGATAAGATGAAGCCATACTGTTCCTATATGACAGACATTATCAGTGCAGTTAAAGGTCAGGCGGTACAGATGAACTACGCAGGCTCAGATAAGTTTACCGTGGAAGATTTGGTCAAAAGAATTGATGTTTTGATGAAGCATGAGCTGAAAAAATACCACTGCAAGCTTAAACCTGATTTTCAAATTGATCTGCAGACAGAAATACGAGGAGAACTGAACAGCCTGGTACAAGTATTTGACAATCTGATCATCAACGCAATGCATGCTTATGAAGGGCAAACCGGAGAAATCGGTTTCAGCATTTACAAAGAAAGACATAACCTCAAATTTGCTTTAAGCGATCATGGTAAGGGTATTCCTGAGGAAGTGCAGAAAAGACTGTTCAAGGAAATGTTTACGACCAAAGGTAAAAATGGGACAGGTCTTGGACTATACATGTCGTATTCTACAATTAAAGGACGATTTTCGGGCAATATGAAGTTTGAATCGCAGGAAGGCGTTGGCACTACATTCTATATCACGATTCCTTATCTATCCGCACACGTACAGGAGGCTAACGATGAGACGTTCAACTAATCGCGTTAATCTGGACTACAAAATCTTAATTGTTGATGACGAACCAGGAATCATTGATTCGCTGTCCGTCGTCCTGAAAAGAAGCGGCTACCAATTCGTCGGACTGACCGATCCACTGGAGGCTATCGAAAAAGTCCGTGAAGAGAAGTACGATTTGTTGATTCTTGACTATTTAATGTATCCGATCCATGGAGACAAGGTCGTAGAGAGAATCAGAGAATTCAACAACGAACTGTATATTCTTTTGCTGACAGGACACAAGGATCTTGCTCCGCCGCTGGAAACCATCAAAGCGTTGGAAATCCAAGGTTACTGTGAAAAAGGTGACCGCTTTGACCAGCTGCTCCTGCTTGTTGAATCCGGGATCAAATCGATTTCCCAAATGCGGACGATCAAGAAGTTCCAGGAAGGCCTGAACAAAATTCTGCAGTCTGTTCCTAAAATCTATCAGCTTCAGCCGATAGATAACATTCTGGAGGATATCCTGGCTGAAATCCTGCCTTTGGTCAATAGCAAGAATGCTTTTATTCTGATCGATGATATCACCAGGATCAGTTCCGGCAATAACAGCATATTTAAAGGGATCGGGAAATATAAGAAAAAAGTGGCCGATTTCATGGAAATGCTTGATCCGGAACTGATGGAGTTTATCGGCAGCGCCAGGATCAATAAAAAGGTCGTTAAGCTTGATAAAAAAGTAATTATTCCTCTGATCAACGAATATCTTCAGGACATTGGCATCATTTTTGTAGAAGGGGACGATCTTGAGGATGGACTGAAACTGCTTGAGCTCTATTCCAACCAGGCCTCCTCATCCATCAATAATGCGTTTCTGCATTCCCTGGTGAATATTAAAAATGATGAGCTGAATAAAACATATGATCAGCTCAGAGAAACCTACATGGATACGATTGAAGCCCTGAGAATGGTCGTCGATGCGAAGGATATTTATACCCGTGGTCATTCCGACAGAGTAGCCTATTTTGCCGTTAAGATCGGTGAGGCTTTTGATTTTTCCAAGGAGGAGCTTGAGTTGCTGCGGATCAGCGGCATTTTCCATGATGTTGGGAAAATCGGTACTTCAGATGATATTTTATTTAAGTCCCAGAAGCTGAACGAGAAAGAGTATGAAGAAATTAAAAAACACCCCTTGAAAGGGGCGAGAATCCTGTCGGCTGTATCGATGTTCAAAGAGGTGGTCCCGATTGTCAAATGCCACCATGAACGCATCGACGGCAAAGGATATCCGGAAGGGCTGACAAAAGATGAAATCCCGTTCCTGGCGAGAATTATTTCTGTTGCCGATGCTTTTGATGCGATGATTTCCGACCGCCGCTACCGCTCCAGACTGAAGTTTGAGGAAGCTAGGAATCAGCTCATTCAGGGATCCGGGACCCAATTCGATGTGGAAGTGGTTGAAAAATTCATCCACCAGCTGTCTGATTTCGAACAAATGGCTAAGGAAGTTGCTTCAACATTTGAATAAAATCATTCGAGCATACTCGAAAAAGGTACGGCGTTCACTATTGTTTTACCAATGATATTGATGTTTGAATTCATAAAACCGTAATTGAAAGTTCACGAAACGGACATAATGAATCCTTACAATAATAGATATAATCGTGCAGTAATGTAAGGAGGAAATTCGATGACGATACTTATACCAGCCTATGAACCGGATGAACGGCTTCTCAGGTTGATAGAGAATATAAAAGAAAAGTGCGATTTTCAGATTGTGATTGTAGACGACGGCAGCGGTAAGCCTTATAGCAGGATATTCCAGGCCGCAGGCAAATTGGGCTGCACCGTATTAACACATCCGGCCAATGAGGGCAAAGGGGCTGCCCTGAAGACGGGATTTCGATATATCAAGGAAAAAGGTGAAAAAGAAGGGGTTATCTGTGCCGACAGTGACGGACAGCATTTGCCTGAAGATATCATCAGAGTTGCCCAGGTTGCCAAAGAACGCCGCGAATTTATCGTTCTTGGCTCCCGGAAGTTTTGCGGCAAAGTTCCTCCGCGCAGCCGTTTCGGAAATACGGTAACCCGGGCAGTATTTTCTGTTTCTTCGGGTTCGCATTTGACGGATACGCAAACAGGTCTAAGAGGGTATTCAGCCGATATGCTGGACTGGTTAGGCAGTATCCAGGGGAAAAGATTTGAATATGAAATGAACATTCTGCTCGAAGCGAAGGCAGCAGGCTATTTGTTCTACGAAGTATGGATCAATACAGTATATGACGAAAAAAACAGGTCTTCCCATTTTCGGACCTTTTCAGATTCAGCCAGAGTATATTACCCGATCCTTAAATTTTGTACCTCTTCTTTGATGTCCGGAGCGCTTGACTTTGCTCTGCTGCTGCTGTTTCAATTCTCTACATCAAATCTGCTGATCGCAGTAGCCGGGGCAAGAGTCTGCAGTTCTATTTTCAATTACAGTATGAATCATTACTTTGTCTTTTCCCGAAACAAAAGCACGGAACATCATAAATCCGCCCCGAAATATTTTTCACTCGTCGTATTTATCATGGCCTGCAATTACGGGCTGATGTATCTCTTCCACATTCTGATCGGCGCACCGTTAGTCTTTGCCAAAATTATCACCGAATTAACACTTTTCTTATTCAGTTACTGGTCTCAGCGCAACTTTGTGTTTAGTTCGGGAAAAAAACCTGATCACGGTAAATAAAAAATAACACTGACCCACTGACGAATGTTCATAAAAAGGAAAAAGAAGATTTGCTTTGAAGTCCGTGGCCACGCCCGGTTTTTTGTTTTGTGCAAGGTTTGATACCTTAATGGGCATTGGTTTGAACATAGGACCTCCTGCCGTAATTAATTGAACAGCTGGACATAGGGTCTATTCTTAGTTCAACGCACAAATAGAATAAATGGTGAAGAAGATATGCGATGTATCCCCCCTACCAGGATTGTAAAAATTGAAGAGTGATTTATAATTGATCTAAGCAAGATTGCTTTGCGATTACAAAGCAGAAATTGATGCCTTGTTGAAAAGTCTGTGAAAAATATACAGAAATATAGAGGTGTTGGGGAATGCATATGGCAGATGCTTTGATTTCGCCGGTTATTGGTGGAACCATGTGGGTTGCTACCGCAGGGGTAGCGGCTTATTCGATAAAAAAAATTCAAGACGATATGGAGGAAAAAAAGGTTCCTTTGATGGGAGTTATGGGAGCTTTTGTTT
Organism: Dehalobacter restrictus DSM 9455; assembly: GCF_000512895.1. Lineage (NCBI taxonomy): Bacteria > Bacillati > Bacillota > Clostridia > Eubacteriales > Desulfitobacteriaceae > Dehalobacter > Dehalobacter restrictus. The sequence continues at coordinate 2,705,218 of NZ_CP007033.1, read as the reverse complement.
TTGCAGCCCAGATGATTAATTTTTCGATTCCAGGAACGGGTTCCAGCGGACATCTTGGAGGAGGGCTGATTCTAGCTGCTATGCTTGGGCCGTACGCCGGGTTCCTGGCCATGGCATCAATATTGTTGATACAGGCCTTGTTTTTTGGCGATGGCGGACTTTTGGCCTACGGCTGCAATGTATTCAACCTGGGATTCTATACCTGTTTTATTGCTTATCCGCTGATATCCAAGTGGTTTATTAAGAAAGGGATTTCGGCTAAACGCATTATGGCTGGCTCGATGATTGCAGCGGTTGTCGGGCTTCAGTTGGGAGCTTTCAGCGTTGTCTTGGAGACGTTTTTTTCTGGAAAGACTGAGCTTCCGTTTTCAACTTTTGTACTTATGATGCAGCCTATTCATCTTGCAATCGGGATTGTAGAAGGGTTGGTTACCGCCGCAGTGCTCACTTTTGTATGGAAAGCGAGGCCTGAACTTATTGAGAAGCAGGTATCGGGAAAAATCTCAGGCAATACTTCCATAAAAAGGATTATATACGGACTTGCTATTGCAGCAGTCATTATCGGTGGAGGACTTTCCTGGTTTGCATCGTCAAATCCGGACGGCTTGGAATGGTCTATGGAAAAGACCGCCGGGATCACGGAACTGGCAGAGTCTGGCGGAATTTATGGCATATTGGCCGATATTCAAAGTAAAACAGCATTTTTGCCGGATTACAGTTTTAAAAATGATAGCAGCGTGAGCGAAGAACAGGTCTCAGAGACAAGCGCTGAGGTCGCATGGCCAGCTGTAGATGCAGGAACAACCGTATCCGGATTGGTGGGCGGCGCGATGACACTCGTATTGGCAGTCATGATAGGGTTCTTTATCCGTTCCGTGAAGAGAAGGAAGAAGAAAGTTACTGCATGAACCATCTTGAGGCGGGGAACGATATCCTTGCCTTGAATTACTCTGTTCCGGAAGTAGGATTGAAAAGCAATAATGGCTGACTTTACAAGTTCGTTGTACAACATGAGGCTTATGGATGAGCTGGCCTATAAGGACACGTTTGTCCATAAGCTTCATCCGCTGATTAAGATATTGACGACTATCGCCTACTTATTCGTCGTGGTCTCATATGACAGGCACGAAATTATCGGTTTGCTGCCCTTGATTTTCTATCCGGTGGTAGTATTTTTTCTTGCAGAGCTGCCGGTCAAACAGGTGCTGGCAAGATTACTCCTGATCGAACCGTTTATTATTGCAATCGGTATTTTAAACCCGTTTTTTGATTCTCAAGTCATTACAGTGGGCGGACTTGCATTGTCCAGAGGGTGGATTACTTTTGCTTCAATCCTGCTGAAGAGTCTCTTAACGATCACAGCTGCCCTGATTCTTATTTGTACGACAGGAATGGATAAACTTGCTGCAGGTTTGCGTATGCTGAAAGTTCCGCGGCTTTTTGTTTTGCAGCTTCTGCTGACATACAGGTATATTTCCGTATTAATCGAAGAAGTATCCAGAAGCATAAGGGCATATAAGCTTCGGGCCCCCCAACAAAAAGGCATTCACCCCAGTGCTTGGGGAACGCTCGTTGGTCAGCTGCTCCTGCGGACCATTGACAGGGCGGAGAGAGTGTATCAGGCAATGTGTGTACGTGGTTTTACAGGAGAATACTATGCAGGAGCCGACACCAGGATAACTGTAAGGGACGGAGCTTATTTTGGCGGCTGGCTGTTGTTTTTCATTTTTGCTAGAATGATTAATATCCCATTGATGATCGGTCTATTAATATCAGGAGTGATAAGCTAAATGAGCCATCATAAGTTAGAGGCCAGAACAATTAATTATGTTTATCCGGACGGTAACAAGGCGGTTAAGGATATCTCGTTCACGATTCATCATGGGGAGTCGGTCGGCATTGTCGGTGCAAACGGCGCAGGAAAATCCACCCTGCTCATGCTACTGATGGGCGTTCTTTTTCCGAGCAGCGGAGAGGTGTTGGTAGGCGATATTCACGTTACCAAAAAAACACTGCCGTTAATCCGCCAAAGACTCGGAATGGTTTTCCAGGACCCGGATGACCAGCTTTTTATGTCGACGGTCTATGACGATGTGGCCTTTGGTCCCCGGAATTACCGTTATGATGAAAAGGAAGTAGAAAGCAGGGTTCTTCAAGCTTTGGAAATGGTCGGCATCCTACATCTGAAAGACCGGCCGCCTTTTAAACTGTCCGGCGGCGAAAAAAGGGCAGCGGCGATTGCGTCTGTTCTTTCCATGCAGCCCGATGTCCTGATCATGGACGAGCCGACTGCATCGCTTGACCCGAGATCCCGCCGTAGAGTCATCAATCTACTGAATTGTTTTGAACATACCAAAATCATTACAAGCCACGATCTCGATATGATCCTGGACATCAGCCAGAGAGTCATCGTGATCAAAGACGGCGAAATTGCTGCCGACGGAGAGGCTGCCGAGATATTGGCGGATGCTGAGCTGCTTAACCAATGCGGGCTTGAGGTGCCGATTTCATTGCAAAGATGTCCGAAATGCGGAGAACGGTACTTTACGGGCAGATCATAAGATGAGATGTGATGTAAGCAGAAAAAATTAAGAACGGATTTTTAGGGGCCATTTTTCACAATTCTGTAAACAAAAGTTCACAGGATTGTCATAAATAATGATTACAATAATAAATAATCTGTAACCCGATTATTTTGCATAAGTAAGTTTAATTTAAAAAGGTGGGGAATGACGTGGACTTTAACAACAATAACCATTATAAAGACTATAACGCTTATCATGACTATCCGTACAATGGGGAGCGGCCGCAGAGAAAGAAACCGGGGATCATGGTTATTGCGGTTGTCGCGATCATCAGCGCCTTGTTGGGCGGGACGGCCTCTCTCACTTTAGCCCCGGTAATCTATCCGGAAATCATGAGTATCCAGAACCAGAGCGGCAGTTCGGCTAACACGAATTCACTCGTCACAACCTCGGCGGTCGCGAATACTTCGACGAGTACAGACGGTAATGGCAACACGTATCCGGTGGTAGAAATTTCGAAAAAAATAGGTCCGGCTGTCGTGGGGATTGCCAATTTCCAGAGCGGCGGTAATATATTTGGCCGGTCAAGTGAGCTTGCCGAAGTAGCCAGCGGATCGGGCTTTATTATCGATGCGCAGAAAGGGCTTATTGTGACCAACAATCACGTTATTGAAGATGCCGAGAAACTGGTGGTAAGTCTCGCTGACGGGCGTAATATCACAGGTAAACTCGTGGGAGGAGATGCGCGGACAGATCTGGCCGTTGTTCAAATATCCGCCGACAAACTGACTGCAGTCAGTCTCGGAGATTCCAGCACACTTCAAGTCGGAGAACCTGTGGTTGCGATTGGGAATCCAGGTGGAGAAGATTTTGCCCGCTCTGTGACGACGGGTGTGATTTCAGCGACGAACCGTTTTTTGGAACTGCAGGGAGAAGCAAGTTTTAATCTGATTCAGACCGATGCGGCGATCAACCCCGGAAACAGCGGAGGACCGCTGGTAGATTATCATGGAAAGGTCGTTGGCATTAATGCGGCGAAGAATCAAGACACCGGCTATGAAGGAATGGGCTTTGCGATTCCGATTACGGATGCCTGGCCGACGATCCAACAGCTGATCAAGAAAGGCTATGCTGCTCATCCAGGCATTCTGGTCTCGATCGATGAACGGTATACTGTTGAATGGGCTTCTCAGCAGAGCTGGCCTGCTGGCGCCTATATCTCAGCGGTCTCAACCGGAGGGCCTGCCTATAAAGCCGGGATTCGTGCCGGAGATGTCATTACCAAAGTCAATGGTGTTGAGATCACCAGTTCTCTTGAAATGACCCATGAATTGTTTAAATTTGAGGTCGGAGATACGGTCACCATTACCTATTATCGTCAGGAGAACACAAAAGACGTTAAGGTTACACTGGCAGAATTAAAATCCTGAGCAGCCAGCCTTAAGCTTCACAATTTCTCCTTTATCGATTTGAGCAGAAAGTCCCTCACTTTTTCTTGATACATGGCGTGTGCGTCCGGATTCTTGGCGGCAAACCGCGTCATCTCATAGGCCAGTTCCTTAAATGTTTTGTTCAGGGTGTCGTATAAAAATGCGATTTTGTTGGCTTCCGCCTTGTTATGCGCTTCCGTAAGCCCAGCGCTCATTTTTTCGATATTTTTATAACCGATCCTTTCCTTGAGCTTATCATAGGCCGCCTTCCCGTTCTCAATCTCCTGTTCGAGTTTCTGTTTGGTCTGCTTCAGATGATTCGTTTCAGCCTTCAACTTGTCGCGCTCTGCGGTTAACTCAACATTCTTGCCTTTTTCGTCATCCAGCTTTTGACGGACATCCTCTTTTTCCTGTAGGGCCTGATCCCGTTCCTCAAAGGCCCGGTCTTTGTCCTGCCGGGCTAGTTTCCAGTCATCAACAGCCTTTTTCAACGCTCGCGTGCTCAGGCCTTCGGCATCCATTTCGACAAGGAACTGAGCCCGGTCTTCCGGCGGGAGTCCCAGAAGAATCAGAGCCTGAGAGGAGGTCAAATTCGGCAGTTCCTGCGCCTGCGCGTCGGATTCGGGTAAAGAGGGCTGATTGCTCCCGTAGGCGCTATAAATACGCATAAGCCGATCAGCCGTAATCTGGGAGTAGCTCACCGACTCTTCCAGCCACTTGCCCCATCCGCCATGCGGAAGCAGGTCTTTGGCTTCCTTCAGCACAACGCATGTCCCAAATTATTCAACGTTGAATAATTTGGGACATGCTTCATTTTAATGGTAACTTTTGGACAAGCAAAATCATAAAGTATAGGGACATGCCGGTAAGCACGGCTTGTCCATACGAAAGAAAGGTGGCGAAAGGAATGGCAGTTGTAGCGGTACCTTTGAATTCGGCGCTGGTCGTAGCCTACCAGGAGGGTACTAATTCCGCTGGCGCCCCGATCAGCAGGCAGAAAAGCCTGAGTTATGTACGGCCCGACGCTACGGAACAGGCGCTTTTCGAGGTTGTGCAGGCTTTATTCGGACTGTCGCTGCATCCGGTGCTCGACGTGATACTGCGCAAGAACTTTGAGCTGATCATGGAGTGACCGGCAGGAAAATCCGGGGAGAGGGGGTAAGAAGCCCATGGCCATTACCACAAGCAAAGTGGCAAGGTTAAGTTTTGCCACCGCCGGCGGGAAGACGTTCACCATTACGATTCCTGATCCGCGGGAGGACCTGAATCAGACCGAGGCCCTGGCCGTTATGAATACGATTGTGGAAAGCAATATATTCATGACATCCAGCGGAGCCCTGACAGGTGTACGAGACATCAAGGTCATCGATACGACTACCGATGACTTATATGACCCGCCTCAGGCCTAAGCGCCGGCATCAAAGCCAGCCCTGATGCGACCGCGTTAAACAGAATTTTTGATATTCTGGTGTTACCAAATCAACTGTAAAAGGAGCATCGCTGAATACGAATTCAAGTAATTAGCGATGCTCCTAAATAAGCAATTCTTTTACAAGAGCTCGTTTCGATCAGCTATCAGGATCGGAATTCCTGTACCAGTTTTTCAAACGCAGGAATGGAATTTACAATGGTATCCATACTTACGCAGTAGGAGATCCTGATATGACCGGGACAGCCAAATCCGCTTCCTGGGACAAGCAGTAAATTATATTTAACGGCTCTTTTGACAAATTCAACATCGTCCTCAATCAGTGCTTTGGGGAAAAGGTAAAAGGCTCCCTGTGGTTTGACACATTCAAAACCAAGCGCAGTCAGATGCTCATATAAATAATCTCTTTTCTTTTGATAATCTGCGGTATCTGTTTTGACGTCCAGAGAATCACCGATAACTTTCTGGAACAATCCGGGAGCATTGACAAACCCCAGCGTTCGGTTGCAAAAGCTTAAGGCGTTATTCAGCACGTCAGCGTCTTTAATTCTGCTGCTCGCTGCAATATATCCTATTCTCTCTCCGGCAAGGCCGAGTGATTTACTGAAGGAATTGACAATAATGCTGTTTTCAAAAATCGATAGGATGTTCGGAATTTTCATCCCGTCATAGACAATCTGGTCGTAGGGCTGATCGGAGATAATATAGATGATCGTACTGTATTCGTTTTCTTTTTTCTGCAGGATTTCTTTGATTTGTTCCAGCTTCTCCTTGCTGTAGACAATGCCGGTTGGATTATTCGGGGTATTGATGACAATCGCCTTTGTTTTGGGCGAAACCGCTTTTTCTAGGGCATCCAGGTCCGGCTCGAGTGTCCGGGGATCCGGCGGCACAATGACAGGTTTCCCACCATGGTTATCCGTATAGAAAATATATTCCACAAAATAAGGTGCAAAGATAATTATTTCTTCACCGGGATTCAGAAGTGCTTTCAGGACAACATTCAGCCCACCGGCAGCCCCGACAGTCATAATGATATTATCTTGTGTAAGTCCGATCTGGCTGTCACTCCGGAGCGACTGAGCAATTTTTTCTCTGACTTCGGGATAGCCGGCATTGTTCATGTATTTATGAATTCCTTTATAATTCCCGGTGACATAATTTTTCAGAGATTCAATGACCTCTTCTGGCGGCTCAGAAAAGGGATTGCCCAAACTGAAGTCATAGACGTTTTCGCGTCCATAAATTTTGGCGAGCCTTTCGCCTTCCTCAAACATTGCTCTAATCCAGGAGGCATTCTTTAAATTATTGATTACTTTTTCCGAAAACACGCACATTTCTCCTTTAGGACATTCATATTGTTACTGGTATTATTTTACCTCATTTCATCTTGACAAAAAAGTCTATTTGTTGAAGTCCGGCAAAATGTCCGTATCGATGAAAAAAATGTCAAGAATAAACGAAAACAGGAATATAGAAGAAAATGTCGAATTTTACAGTTAATCAGACGAGAAAAGATTAGAGGGATTAAAATGTTCTATGCCTATTTAAATGATCAGGCTGCAGTCATTATTATTTTATGTTTTTCTTTTCTGAATTTGGCATTTGTATTTACCATGAACAAGGAGAAGAGTTTTTCGGCTCTTTTTGGATTCAGTTTTATTGCGCCGTTTCTCTTGGCGCTGCTTAGTATAGCATATCCTGATATGGTACTGCGTATAAAAGTGCTTCATCATACAAATTTTGCTTTTCTCTGCTTGTTGCTTATACTGATATTATCGTGGCGGTGGAAGAATTACGCTGCATCTGCCGCTTTGAGCGTGATTTTCCCGTTTCTGGTACTTTTCACGGTCATGAATGCGGACCACCTGCCGGTTATTCTGACGATGACGGAATTCTTAGGCGGAGCGGCTGTCGTCCTGGCCGCCGGCATTATTATATTGCTGCATAGATTCCTCGGTGAAAAGCAGATATCATTGACCTGGGGAGTCATATTTATGGGTTTTGGACAGCTGCTCCAATATGAGTTTCCTACCAATTCCTCTTTCTTGATTCCGTTATGTCAGTTTGCCGGGTACCTGCTGTTTTACTGTTATATCCAAAAAACATTAAAGGAGCCGTATCGTTTAAAATTGGCGAACGCTGAAGAGAAGCTAGTGAACATCAATAAAACCATCAACTACGAAGTAAAGAGAAAAATGCTGGAAATGGAATTGCACAATGAACACCTGCTCAACATGGTCCAGAGAGATCCCCTGGTCGATGCATATAATAAAAAGGGGATTATGAATTATTTTAAAAACCTGATTGATGATCCCAAGACAGGCGAATTCACTCTCATGCTTTTTGACATTGATAATTTTAAAAGCATTAATGATAACCGGGGACATGTCGTCGGGGACATGGTTCTCAAAAAGGTCGTAAGTATTGCCAAGGAAAATATCAGGGAGTTTGACATACTTGGTCGTTACGGCGGAGATGAGTTCCTGGTCATTTTGCCGAAAACTAAAATAACGGATGCCCTGATTATTGCCGAACGGTTCAGAAAGAGAGTCAGTGAAGAACCGGATATTTCGGTTTCTATTGGATTGGCTGCTTATCCGGAAGATGGCAGGACAGCCCAGAATCTGATTGAGACCGCCGATGCTGGCCTGTATCAGTCCAAAAGGGTCGGTAAGAACGCAATAAACCATGTCGGCTCAAAGATCTGAATTTTCACAGAATATTAATCGGTTGTTCACGAAATGTACACATTCATTCCTTAGAATATCATCCAGGGATACAATCCCTCCTGAGACAAATAGAATCATGGACTGTTGGGAAAACCTAAAGGGGGTTAGGCAATGAATGCAGGGAATATACTTATCGCAGACGATGAAGCCAGAATGAGGAAACTGGTTGCTGATTTTTTAAAAAAGGAAGGGTATACCGTCATCGAAGCGGAAGATGGGAAACAGGCCCTGGATATTATTCATTCTGGACAGCATATCAGCCTGGCTATCCTGGATGTCATGATGCCCGAGACGGATGGATGGACGGTATGCAGGGAAATCCGAAAGAGCGGCCAGACTCCGGTCATCATGCTGACGGCAAGATCTGAGGAATCGGATGAGCTGTTCGGTTTTGATCTGGGCGCAGATGAATATATTACGAAACCTTTCAGTCCGCTGATCCTGGTCGCGCGGGTGCAGGCCCTTCTTCGCAGAACCAGCGATCCGAAGGCTAGCGTTAAAAACCTTGACGGCCTGGAGATTGATAAAAACAGGCGAGTTGTAAGTATTGACGGAGAACGGGTAGATTTAAGCCCGAAGGAATATGAACTGCTTTTATATCTGGTAGACAATGAAAGCCTGGCTGTATCGAGGGAACAGATCTTGAATTCAGTCTGGGATTACGATTATTATGGCGACGCCAGAACTGTGGACACCCATATCAAACGGTTAAGGTACAAATTAGGGATCAAAGGAGACTTTATTCAAACCGTCAGAGGACTGGGATACAGATTTGAGATAATCTGAATTTGAGGTAATTCTAATGAAATCATCAATCAAACTAAAACTATTCACTGCCATAAGTTGTCTGACCCTATTGTATGTTTTGCTTTCGTGGTTTTTAAATGACCAGTTTCTTGCGAAGTATTACTACTTGAACAAGGAAAGCACCTTGAAGGAGTACTACCATGAGATCAATGAAAACTATGATGGCGAGCCGTTCGATATTTTACTCAATCTGGAGAAAATTGAGAGGACCGAGGGCCTGAACATTACGATTCTTGATTCATCCATGTATATCAAATATATTTCTTCATTAAAAGAAGAAGAATTTTTCATGAGCCATTCAAAAAGCCTGGAGGCTCGGATTATTCGTTTATTCCTGATATTACCATCCTTAAAGATGCCCAGAATTCCACGCAGCCTGTGATTGTTAAATCCACTGACCGCAGACTGAATTCCGATTTTATTAATCTGGTTGGACGGTTAAATAACGGAGACTATCTGTACCTAAACACTCCGGTCGTCGCGATCGAGGAAAGTGCGGCAATTGCCAATAAGTTTTCTCTTATTACGGGTTTGTTTATTATGGTTATCGGGGTGCTGATCGTATTTTTCTTTACAAATAGATTTACCAAACCCATCCTTCGTCTGAATGAGATCGCCCAGGCCATGGTCAAACTGGATTTTGGCAAAAAATACCCAGTGCGGACCTACGACGAAATTGGCGAACTTGGGTCAAGCATTAACTCGCTTTCCACCCAATTGGAGAAATCGATCAATGAACTCCGGCAGGCCAATGAAAAGCTCATGGAGGATATCGAAAGAGAAAGAAAAATAGACGACATGAGAAAAGAATTTATTTCCAATGTTTCACATGAGCTAAAGACGCCGATTGCACTGATCCAGGGTTATGCCGAGGGACTCAAGGTCAATGTCAATGAAAGTGAAGAGGATAAAGACTTCTATTGTAATGTGATCATTGATGAAAGCGCCAAGATGAATAAGCTTGTCAAACAGCTCCTGGAGTTATCGCAGATCGATGCGGGCTACACCCGGCTGGAAAAAACAGATTTTGACTTAAACGAACTGGTTGAATTTGTCCTCAGAAAGAATATGCTGCCGATCAAAGAGAAAAATATTCAGCTGACCCAGGAAATTCAGGATAAATTTACGGTTAATGCCGATATCGACAGGATTGAACAGATCATCGTGAACTATCTGGTCAATGCGATCAATCATGCAGACCAGCGCAAAGAAATTAATGTCAAGCTCGAAAAAACAGGACAAAAAGCCAGAGTAAGCGTTTTCAACTCCGGCACTCCCATTCCGGAAGAAGCTCTGGATAAGATTTGGACCAGCTTTTATAAGGTGGACAAAGCAAGAACCCGCTCTTATGGCGGCACAGGCCTTGGCTTGTCGATCGTCCGGGCCACTCAGGAACAGCATGGCAATGCATATGGGGTTCAAAACGTGGAAAATGGCGTCGAGTTTTGGTTTGAAGTAGATCTAGCGGAATAACCAAGAAAAGAGGAATTTGTGAGTGAAAAAGAAGTTATTAGTTGTGGGACTTGTTACCTTACTGATCGTGTTGACAGGGTGTTCGGCAAGTACTTCTTCGACGGCGACGGACGACACGGTAACAGCACAGATGGAAAGCACACAGACCGAGGGAGTCCGGCCAACCCGGCAGATGGATTTACTCGGAAAAGTGGTCAGTGTGGGTGAAAAACAACTGATTGTCGCAGAACTGCAATCTTCGGATTCTTCACAAAGCGAACAGAAAGCAGCTCCGCTGGAACAAGGAGATACGAGTGCAGGAACTTCGCCGGCACGGGAAATGAATGATAAGGCGACCGGAATGAACTATACAATTGTCATTGCTGAAGATACACCAATTTTTAGTAGAACGGCGGGCGCAGATAGCGCTCAGGAAACCAGCATTAATCTGAGTGATTTAAAAGCAGGCGATATCCTGAGAATATGGGTGAAAGAACTGAATACTTCAGAAGAATCCAACGCAGTATACGTGGAATTAACGTCGCAGCAAACGACGTAAGTCAGAATATGCTTTGCGAGAAGGATTTTGGTTTGTTTGAATCAAAAAACTGAGGGATGTATCCAATCAGAAGGATGCATCCCTTTTAACACCGATTTATCCCAAAACGGATTGCTTGCTTTTAAAGGGATAATGGCGGAATATAGAGAATAATACAAACGGACAAACGTATGAGCTTAAGTTTATCATTGTCAGAGGTGCCCGGGTCGGGGAATCCGATGTTGCGCCAGTGAATCTTCCGTGATTGATATATTGGGATGATATGGAGAGATATAAGAAGAGACATATAAAGAGATGGAACAGATTATATTTCAAGAGAGAGTAGGATGAAGTATGAAAAAAATTGCTTTGGTCACTGACAGCACTGCGGATTTGCCGGACGAACTATCGAAAAAATGTCTGGCCCATGTTATTCCTCTTAAAATTCTATTTGGGGAAAAAAGTTTTGTGGATGGAGAAATTAGCCCCAAAGAATTTTATCGATGTCTAGAACAGGAAGAAGAGCTTCCGAAAACCTCTCAGCCTTCCCCGGAACAGTTTGTTTCGTTATACTCGATGCTTCTTGAAGAATATCAGGAGGTTATTTCCATTCATATTTCTTCCGGCTTAAGCGGTACGTTGAACGCGGCCCATCTGGCCAAAGAGAAAATAAAAGGTGCCATTCATCTAGTGGATTCTAAGACCATAAGCCTCGGTCTGGGCTTGATGGTAATGGAGGCATCCAAAGCTATCAAAGAGGGTTTGGAATCAGTTCAAGTTTTGGATAAGCTTCAACAGGCCAGAAATAGCATTGAAACGCTTTTTACCTTAAATACGCTGGAATACCTCCAAAAAGGCGGAAGAATCGGCAGGGTATCAGGGTTTATGGGGACACTGCTGAATATCAAACCGGTAATCCGGGTAGGTGATGACGGAGTTTACCAGAATTTTGGCAAAGTCCGGAGTCAGGAGAAAGCTTTAAAAAGCATTGTCAAGGCATTTCAGGACTTCGCTGGGAAAAGGACAAATATTAAATTTGCCGTTGCGCATGGAGCGGCTCCCCAGGCAGGACTATATTTGAAAGAAGAACTGGAGAATGCTTTTCAAAAACCGGCTGAGATGTTTGCGCAGGTTGGAGCCGTAATAGGTGCCCATACAGGACCGGGAACAGTTGGAGCAGCTATCCAGCTGGAGTAACCAGGTGACAATACGATATCTGTTTAGTAAATTTTCAAGAGAAAAGACTTCCTGCTGCCTTTTCGAAAGGCAGCAGGAAGTCTTTTCTCTTTTTTTATATGTTTTGACTACCCCATCATTTCGCCCATCCGCGAGACATCATAGCCGCCTAATCCCTTGATTTCCTTGCGGTAGGCTTCAGAACGGATAATAGCCAGCAGGGCCTGGAAATGTGGTTTATTCAGGTCTTCCTGGCGCATCACGAGGTCATATCTTTCCGTTTTTAGTGGAATAAAGTCAAGACCTGACACCTGCATAGCTGCTTTTTCAATGCCAAGCCCTACATCGGCTTCTCCCCGCGCAACTTTGCTGGCCACGGCCATATGGCTCATTTCTTCATCGTAGTAGCCATTGATCAAGTGATGTGGGATACTCTCAATACGCAATTTTTCATCAAGCAAGACTCGGGCTCCCGACCCGCGTTCGCGGTTAATAAACCGGACGTCCGGTCTGATCAGGTCTTTCCAGGATGTAATATCTTTAGGATTGCCACGGGAAATATAAAAGCCTTCCTGGCGATAGACCAGATTAATCACGATTGTTTGGTGTCCGGGCATAAGTCTTCGGATATAAGGAAGATTATAATCATCGGCATCACTGTCCCAGAGATGGACAGTAGCAATGTTGGCTTCACCCCTGTAGAGTGCCAGCAGACCATCAATGCTGCCGATATAGCTTCTTAAGAATTTGATATTCGGGTATTGTTTCAAAAGGTGACGGGTTAGAATATCCAGTATGATATCTTGGCCGCAAATAACGACCGTATCCGATATAGAGACATCAGGAGAACGGACGGATTCTGAAGAGTGCTCTAAGACTGGATAAGTAAAGACGTCGGTCGTCATTGAGGCACCTTTGCTTTTCTGAATATAGGCTTCGATATCCTTGTCCTCTACTCTTACCTTACGTCCAACCCGGTATGCAGCAAGATCCCCGCGTTTGATCAATTCATAGACGGTATACTTGGATATTTTAAGTTTCTGGGCTACTTCTTCAGGGGTATAGGAAGTGCTTTCAAGCAATGCCAGTCACCTCAATTTTAAAATAATATCATTTTATTATATCACAGGACAAAACAGTACTCAAAATGAAAGAACAAAACAATTATATTGGTCTATATTGGTTTTCAATTAATATTGAAGGGCCGAGTTATATATTGTATAATCATTTATATTAGTTTAATTGGCTTATGTTTGTTTATCTTGGATGGAGATAGGAAAGCAAACATATCATTTATTTTTAGGAGGAAAATTTAATGAAAAAAATGGGTGGAATTCTGATTGCGGTTTTGGTTTCATGTTTGGTACTTGTTGGCTGCAGCAGTTCGGGTAGTTCAGCAAATCGTACTGAACAAAAAGAAACGGTTCCGGTGGAGATTCTTGTATCAGCAGCAGCCAGTTTAAAAGATGCCATGACGGAAATAGAAACACAGTACGAAGGAAAAAACGCAGGGATTAATCTGACGATTAACTATGGTTCATCTGGTTCTTTGCAGCAGCAGATTGAGCAAGGTGCGCCGACTGATTTATTTATTTCAGCAGGAAAAAAACAAATGGATGCATTGGAAAAAGGGAATCTTTTAGCGGAAGAGACCCGGATTGACCTGCTTGGGAACGATCTTGTGCTGATTGCAGGGAAAAATAATGAAGATATTACCAGTTTTCAGGACCTTGCCAAGGCAAACAAAATCAGTATTGGTACTCCGGACAGTGTACCGGCAGGGAAATATGCTCAGGAAGCTTTAACCAGTATGAAATTATGGGACACGCTGCAAGCCAAATTGGTTCTGGCCAAAGATGTCATACAAGTACTGACATACGTAGAAAGCGGGAACGTTGATGCTGGTATTGTCTATCAATCTGATGCTCAGGGATCCGATAAAGTAAAAGTCGTTGCAGTTGCACCGGCTGACAGCCATAGCACCATTGTTTATCCTGCGGCTGTAATTGCCGGTACCAAGAATCTGACTGAAGTGAAGGATTTCTTAAGTTACTTAAGCAGTGGAGATGCTCAACAAATTTTTGGAAAATACGGTTTCAAATAAACAAATAAGAAGAATCATCAACATTCAGTGGAATTTGACAGCATGATAAATATTTAGTTGTTGATATTTAGTTGTTTTATATCTAAATAATAGGTATGATAATACATGCCCGAAATAAATATATTAAATTATCAAATTATGGCGAGCAGATTTTTAGTAGTAAAGGAGCGGTATGTTAACGCAGTATTGCTTAAAATCTGCTGTCATGTATTTCATATTTTGGCTTGATAGAGTACAGTAAATAGGATATTTGTTCTGCACGGATCAGGAGAGACGCTAATGAGCTTTGACTACACACCAATTATCTTATCCCTAAAAGTTGCAACGGCAGCAGTTATCATTGTTGTCTTGTTGGGGATCCCTTTAGCCGGTCATATGGCCAGACGAAATTTTCCGGGGAAGGATCTGGTAGAGGCTTTTGTCACTTTGCCGCTGGTTCTTCCTCCTTCGGTCGTTGGCTTTATCCTGCTTTGGCTGTTCGGTAAGAATGGGCCTTTAGGTCAATTTTTGACCGGTGTTTTTCATGTCAGCGTCGTGTTCAATCTGGCTGGAGCAGTCATTGCTGCGGCTGTAGTATCATTCCCTATGATGTATCAATCGACGAAAGCTGCAATGGAGGGAGTCGACAAAACGCTGGAGAATGCTGCCCGTACCTTGGGTGCAGGTGAGCTGCGCGTTTTTCTTACCATCACGATCCCGCTTTCCTGGCCGGGTATTGTCTCGGGGTTCATCCTATCCTTTGCGCGTTCTCTTGGAGAATTCGGAGCCACACTAATGATCGCAGGCAATATTCCCGGAAAAACACAAACCATGCCGATTGCGATTTATATGGCCAATGAAGGCGGGGATACTGCAACGGCGATGATTCTGGTTGTGATCATGACGGTATTCAGCTTCTTAGTGATCTTTTGGCTGAACCGTTGGTCAAAAAGGCAGCAAAAAGGATTTATTCAGGAAGAGGGGAGTGAGTAAGTAAGATGCTAAAGGCTAAATTTAATTTAACGCTTCGTCATTTTGAGCTTGAGGCCGAATTAGAAGCTGAAAATGAAATTCTGGTCCTTGTTGGACCCTCAGGCTCGGGAAAAACGACGATCTTAAAATGCCTGGCCGGACTGAAAGCTCCTTCCCAGGGGATCATTCAAATCAACGATCGTATCGTCTACTTCTCGGAGAATAAAATTAATTGTCCTTCAAAAGAGAGAAGGGTGGGATACGTATTCCAGGAGTATGCCTTGTTTCCTCATATGTCGGTCAGAAGAAATATCTTGTACGGAGTAAGCAAGGAAAAGCGTCATGCCAAACCGCGGGCTGCTGAGGAGATGATGGAGATGCTTGGTATTCTTCACCTCCAGAACCGTTATCCTCAGCATATTTCGGGAGGAGAAAAGCAACGGGTCGCTTTGGCCAGGGCATTAATGACCGAACCTGAGATCATGCTGCTTGATGAGCCTTTGTCAGCTCTTGACCAGGAAACGAGAAGCGGGCTGCAGCAGGAGCTAAAGAAAATCCAAAGCCAGTGGAAAATTCCTTTTGTTTTGGTTACCCATGATCTTGCTGAAGCAGAACTGCTGGGGGATCAGATCATCCGCATAGACAGGGGCCAAAGCATTTCCAATAGAAGACAAAGCTTTGGAGACATTAAAGGCTAAACCCTGTCACCTGTTCTTGAATAAATCGCAAAATCCTTCCCGCTAAAAACGGAAAGGATTTTTTATATGTTGCCAAAATGTTTATGAATTGTAAACCATCTTATGGGTTATTCGTTTAGAATTTCCGTTTCGGAAACCTTGAAGGATATTTGCTGTTATCGCGGTTTCGGTGGAATCCTTGCTGCTGGTCAAACCTGCGGGGCTGCCTACTGCGCAAAGGCGCTTCCTCGGTCAGCACGATCGGAGCAGTACTTGGCTCCTTTGTCAGCAGCTTCAGTGCAGCGGATAACAAAGTGATGGAATCGTTGTCCTCCAACAGTTCCTCCGCCATTTCCTTGTAGCGTAAAATATCTTCGTCCTCGGCCGCTTTAAGAATTTTATCCATGGTCAGGCGCTGCTGACCGACAAGTACGTCGTTAAAGGTCGGCAGAGGCTTGCGCGTAATTCTTCTTTTGGCGACCTGCTCAATCAGTCTTAAATGGCCGATCTCTCTTGGAGTAACAAATGTAATCGCCTGTCCGCCTTTGCCGGCCCTGCCAGTACGTCCGATTCTGTGGACATAACTTTCTGGATCCTGGGGAACGTCAAAATTGTAGACGTGCGTCACGCCGCTAATATCGAGACCTCTGGCCGCAACGTCCGTAGCAACCAGAATCTCCGTTAAACCTTCTTTAAAATGACGCATTACCATATCGCGCCTGGCCTGGGTCAGGTCGCCGTGGATTCCCTCCGCGGAATAACCTCTTTTGCTTAAAGCCTCAAACAGCTCATCGACCCGCCGCTTTGTCCGTCCAAAGACAATGGCCAGATCGGGAGACTGAATATCCAACAGGCGGCAGAGTACATCAAACTTTTGTTTTTCCTGGACTTCCACGTAACACTGTTCGATTTGAGGAACTATGATCTCTTTGGTTTTCATGCTGATATATTCCGGATTCTGCATAAAGCGCTGGGCCAGATCCAGAATCGATTTTGGCATCGTTGCAGAGAAAAGCAGCGTCTGCCTTTGTTCGGGAACTTCCTTCAGAATGTTTTCAATATCTTCCACGAAACCCATACTGAGCATTTCGTCTGCTTCATCAAGCACGACCGTTTCAACCTGTTGAAGACGGATGGTTCTTCTTCTCATATGGTCCATCAGCCGTCCGGGAGTCCCCACAATAATCTGCGGCCGGTTCCGCAGAGACCGGATCTGCCGGTCAATATCCTGTCCGCCGTAAATTGGCAGGGACCGGACATCTTTAAACTGACCAATACGGTTCAGTTCTTCAGCTACCTGGATAGCTAGTTCCCGGGTTGGTGTGACCACAAGGGCTTTGATACTTTCTCTGTCAGGATTCATACGCTCAATCATCGGAATTCCGAAAGCGGCTGTCTTGCCAGTTCCGGTCTGAGCCTGCCCGATAATATCCTTGCCTTCCAGCACAAGCGGAATCGTTCTCTCCTGAATCGGTGTGGTCTCTTCAAAGCCCATTTCAGAAATAGCTTTGGTCAGTACACTACTAAGGCCTATTTCAAAGAAATTTGACATGTAAATGGTTCTCCTTTTTTATCGTGTTTACTATTTTATTATGACAAAAACTGCTTCATATCATTTATTCATTTTTATAAATAATAAATGAAAAAGCAATCGTTATAATATCTAATCAAATCTATCTAAACATTTTAACACATAACTGAAAAACAGGGAAGTTAAATACAACTGTTGAAAGAAATAGGAAACAGAATTACAGAAAAATAGAAGTATAAAAGAATAGAGAACTGCCTTCTTTCATTACTCTATCTATAATTACGTTCACAAATTTCCTTTATTGAAGATCCACGCGAGCAGCAAATACTTTTTGGCCTCCCACAAACTTCAAGATGGCAGCACTTTTCTCAGGATTATGGGTTGCAGGATTCACGGTGATTGTACCGGTGATTCCTTGAAAATCTGTCAGGTTCTCGAGGGCTTCCCTGATCTTTTCCGTATCCATGCTGTTCGCCTGCTCAATGGCTGTGATGATCATGTTCGCAGCGTCGTAACCAAGTGCGGCAAACATATCAGCATCCTGACCGTATTCCTTTTTGTAAGCAGCTGCAAAGTCTGCCAGGACTGGATCATCCAAAGCGACCTGATCTACATAATAAGCGTTGTTCAGCGCGGTTTTGCCGGCAATATCGCTAATCGGCCCTGTTCCCCAGCCATCACCGCCGAGGAAGACCGTGTCAAGTCCCATTTCACGGGCCTGCTTTATGATGGCCCCGGCTTGATTGGCCCATCCGGGGACAAAGATCACATCAGGGTCTTGAGCTTTAATTTCTGCAAGCATGACCCGGAAATCTGTATCCTGGCCGAAAGTGTATTCTTCGGAAGCGACAATTTGTTTGCCTGCTTTTTCAAAAGTATCCTGAAAACCTACTGCCAGACTCTTGGCATAGGTGCCGTTCTGATCAATAATCAGCGCGGCTTTGGACACATTCAGTGTGTTCAGCACATAGGATGCAGCGATTTCCCCTTGGAAAGTGTTGATAAAGCAGCTCCGGAACACCCATTTGTTCAGCCCTTCATCGCCGACGGTAATGCTTTCGTCTGTGCTGGTCGGCGTAATCAGCAGTACATTGTTGGCGGACGCAACAGGGATTGCTGCAAGCGTATTCGCATTCGTCATCGAACCGATGATCGCGATGACTTTATCCTGTGTAACCAGTTTGGTGGTCGCTGCGGTTGATTCGGCAGCATTGGACTGATTGTCGGCACTGATGTATTCAATTTGACGTTTAAGTACGCCTCCATTTTCATTCGCTTCTTTGATTGCCAGCTTCGCCCCGTTTTCACCCATGATTCCAAACTCGGCAATTTCTCCGGTTAATTCAAAATTGCCGCCGATTTTTATTTTTGCTGTTTTTGGAGCATTGCAGCCGGATACAAGCATCAGACATAGTCCTGTAATCAAGGTGGCAGAACAGATTTGTTTAAATTTCATATCTTCTGATCCTCCTACGTTTCCAACCATTTTAATCGTATAGTTTATTGAGGAAAGTGTCAATAAGAGAATCAGTTTAACAATGAAGTTGCTTTTTACGATGTTCCTCAGCGCACAAGCAAAATTTAAGCTATTACTTTGTCGAGCAGGTTTTTTGTTTTTTCCATTGTCCAACCAGCAAAACTCCGGCAGTAATCAAAGCAATCTAAAAAGAGACTTTAACCAAAGTTAAAGTCTCGCTAACAACTAAGTTGCCTCTGGACCGGGACATCATCTGTCCGTAATGACGGTCTTGAGTATATTTTGATTGTCTCTTAGCTGTTTCAGATAAGCCTGGGCTTCATTTTCTGTCAAGAATACTTCAACCCGGTCGTCCCCGATTTCAGCATCATCCCAGGTAAGAAATCTATCCTGCGAGAGTTTGGTGATATTCCAGCAAGTATCAGCATCGTTGTCCTTAAAGACAGTTGTTGTACTTGCAAGCATATGGCCATAATCCTCGAAGCCAAATGTTCTTGCAAAGGTGTCCTTCGTCATCACAACACTCCTTCAGGTATCGTTTAAATCAACAACTTCATTCGCTAAATTTTTTTAAAACCTCATAATCTTTTATTTTAATCGCTGTACTGTGGAAATCGATCATTCCTTCGTCTCTCATTTTGCAGAGTTCACGGGAAAGGGAAGGGCGGGAGACGTTAATGAAATCGGCCAAATCATTCCGGTTGAGGTTTAATTGAAAGGTATGATTGCCGGTCTTCTTGTACTCATCGAGTAAATAGGTGCTGACCTTGCCCCGGAGACTCTTGATTGAAAGGTACTCTACCTTTTTATTGAGCATTAATGCCCTGTTCGATAAGACCTTCAGCATATTCATGATCAATTTCTTATGGCTGATGCATACTTTCTCACAGCAGCCGACAATTTTGTCCTGTGGAAAAAACATCACCGTACAGCTTGATTGGGCGATGACTGTGACCGGCCAGGACTTTGTACCGGAATAGGCGGCCATTTCTCCGAACATTTCTCCGGGGCCAAGAATACTGATTAAAACCCTGTTCCCGGAAACCGTTTCTTTGGTGGAGGAAACATTCCCGCTCAAAACTACACCAATTTTGGAGAGCGTTTCCCCAGCTAAGGTCAGGCATTCATTCTTTTTATAATCATGAATTTTTATATTCATACAATGAAGAATACCAAGAATTTCGCTGGGTTCAATCTTGTCAAACAGCGCACAGCTGCTCAACGGCTTTAGCCATTTTTCATACATGTCCCACACACCTCTGAATCGATATCCTGTAGCGCATCTTTCATTTTTGTCAGGATTTCTGTGACCATACCGGCGGATTCTTTGCTTTGGGCTGCCGGTTTGCGCATTTTTTTATACAAGAATTATAACCTTTTTGGCGGTGTATTTCCAGTGATTTACCTTACTCCAGATATTCTCCCCGTGGAGTTTGGATAACCCGCTGGATTTTTTCCTCGTACCCACTGACCGCATTGATATAGATCATGAATTCCTCCCCGCCTTTTTTTACTCGGAATTCATAACAGAAAGCTTCGGGCCAGCCGGGAAGGGATATGACGACCAGCCTGTACTCCTGGATGGAGACGTCAGAACGAAGACGAGATTTGGCCTGATCCATCGTGATTTCAGGCAGAAGCGTGCGTTTATGGTGAAACAGCCAGTACGATGTTGCATCATAACCTATTATTCTGCCGTTGTCTTTGGCAACAATCAGCCGGATTTTATCAGGATAGATTCGAATGCCTTGTTCTTCAACGACTGCGTCCAGCTGTATCGTTCCGCCAAAATCATTGACTGAAGTCTGAACAAGATTCTTCCATCCAAGATTTTGTAAAGTTTTCAAGGCCCGAGATGCTGTATTGTCTGCATCAAATCGCTGCAGACCAAGCGCTCTTTCATCCCGGAAGTACGTGATCACACCGCCTTTTTTAGCCACGTCGACCGTAGTGCTGCTAAATTTGAAAACATAAACGCTGAAAGTACCGTTGGAGATGCCGGAAGACTGCGGATCAACGTTCGTATAGCCAAGGGTCTGCAAAAAATCAGTGGCTGCAGCTTTTGCTTCCGTCTCTGTTACGGTCTTTTCAGGCAGACCAAGCGGTTCCGACACAAAATGCGTATCCGCCTGACCCTCATAAGAATATGGGGGGTATTTCTGCAGGCTGGAATCAAGCTGCTCAAGACCAGAGCTGACTGAGTCAGGGACTGTAGCAGCACCTTCTTCTCCAATGGCTGAGGCAGGAGCAGCATTGGAAAAATTAGTTGAAGCACTCCGCTTATTTTTACTGAGCCAGGAAATATTTTCTGTACTAAGACTGACGTTGAGTTCTTGAACGGTCCGGTTAACAGAAATAAGCCTTTCCTGCATATTGGTCAGCGTTTTTTCCTGAGAAGCATTCATCTGCTCACCTTTGGCAATCTGCTGCGTCATCAGATGGGCATATTCGCCGATTTGATTCAGAAACTGATCGACATAATTTAACCCGTATTCATCTGACGGCAGCAGAGAGAGATCCTTCACGGCCGTTCCACTCTGCTGCCAGGATTGGCTTAAATACAATACCTGCTGGGTCGGGGTCCCTGCAGCCCTGCTTTTGGCCAGAGTGGTTTCCAAACCGTCAAGGTGAGTCACCAGGTCGGCAAAAGATCTTTGATATTGGTTTTCGGCAGCGAGGTCCAAACTTTCAGCTCTTTGGAATTGATTCACCCCCCAGATCAGAGAGAGCGCGAGCCCCGCAGCTAAAGCCCACGGCCAAAATCTTTTCTTCATAGTTTTTCCTCCTAACGACAAAAGATGTGTTTGCCAATTTGAATAATTTGAGGTCGTGACCAGATATAATTGTTGCTTGTCTTGGCAGGGTTAAAAAAGAATAATGCTCCGTAGGCAGGGTCTGTTCCGTGTAACGCTTCATATACTGCGTTATAGGCCGAAGGAACAGGCTCATTCCAAATGGACCCATCTGCTACTGGAGAAAAAGCACCGGGTTGGTAAATAACATCTGGAATCGTATTTGGAAATGAGGAACTTTGGATACGGTTTAACACAACAGAGGCAACGGCAATTTGTCCGCGATAGGGCTCTCCTTTAGCTTCGGCACTGACCAGACGGGCTAAAAGATTAATATCCGAATTCTTATATCCAATCGCTGTGCCGCCGACTGTCACACTTTCCCCTGTCAAGCGTTTGAGCTCACGTATGGTTCTGGTTCCGGCTATACCATCTGCGCCTAGTCCGTGTTCTTTTTGAAACAAACGGACCCTGGCCTCGGTTTGACGTCCATAGATTCCGTCAATTGAACCGATCACATATCCCAGCATAGACAGCCTTTTTTGGAGTTCCGCTACCTCCGGCCCGCGGGATCCGCGTGAAAGATTGCGGTCTCCCAAGGCAGCATTGCTCAAGGAGGATGCACACAGCATGAGGGTCATCACTACAACAAGAATTCTTTTATACGTTGGATGGGGAGATAATGACATACAACCACCTCATGATTCTTTTTTTCCATAGTCTGGCTTAAGATACCGAATATTATCCGCTTTCCCATATTTTGAAGTCATATGTTATAATACAATCGTATAACTATATTTTGTCGGATACCTGTGAGGGAGTATGGGCATGGATATCAAGCCGATCAAGAGCAGGAGAACTACAGAGATTATTCTTGAGCAGATCAAAAACTTTATGATTCAGGGTCAGCTGAATCCGGGTGATAAGCTACCGACAGAAAGTATTCTTGCCGAAAAGTTTGAAGTAAGCAGAACTTCGGTCAGGGAGGCATTATCAGCGCTGAGCCTGACAGGGATTCTCGATATCCGGCAGGGAGAAGGAATTTTTGTCAAACGTTCTCCATCCAATGCAGTGATTGAACCTCTAAGTTTTATTTTTTTGCTGGAAAATGATTTCGAAAAAATTATTGATATCTGTATTGCTCTGGAGACCCAAGCCGTTGATCTTGTTGCCCGAAACAGGGATAACAGCGATATTGCCGCCATGCACATATTGTTTGAAAAGATGAAACAGGATCTGCCGGAAGGCAAAAATGTCCAGAAGGATGATGTCTCTTTTCATCTCGCTTTAGCCGGGATGTGCAAAAACCCGCTTCTGGAACGAATGATCAATACCGCTCTGGATATATCCGGTCAGGTTTTACGATCGACGTATCAGCAGTGGGTGCGGACCTATTATTTTGAAAACAGACAGATGCTTTATCAGGAACATCTGGAGATCTTTCAGGCTGTGGAGAATAAGGATAACGAATCAGCTAACCGGCTGATGAATGCCCATCTTTCCAAAGCCCAACAGGAACTGAAAAGATTTGAAAGAATTAGGGATATCCTGGAGTATTAGTATGCCTGGTATACATCTATTTCCTGATTGTAGTGCTGCTGTTTTACAAGCTGGATAAAGAGTATCCGTAAATCGTTCAGGATTTATGGACCGCCGCGCAGCTAAGAGAGTGCAGGAATAACCGCGAAAATTCAGTGAATATTTTAGCTGAAAGCCTCTTGTTTTCAAGAAAACCTGCGGTTATAATGAAAAAAATTGACAAAGGAGGCGCTTTGAATGCAAAAGTACGAATGTACAGTATGTGGTTATGTTTATGATCCGGCTGAAGGAGATCCGGATGGTGGGATTGCTCCCGGTACAGCTTTTGAAGATCTGCCCGATAGTTGGGTTTGTCCTTTGTGTGGGGCCGGGAAAGACGAATTCGAAGTTGCTGTTGAATAGAAGAATTGCGATTATTTTTTCACTTTGATTTTAAATAAAGATTGACCAGAGAGGATGTTATTCGGCATCCTCTTTTCATTTGAAAAACCATGACAGAATTGGAAAAAAACTGATATAATAGCATCAGGTATAGTTGTCTGGTCTATTGGCAACTTATTTTTCCTTTCCGGAAGTGTGGGGGTGAACGATGGATGACAAGCATACTTGTCGTTGATGATGATCACAATATCTGCCAGCTGTTGGAACTTTATCTTTTGAATGAGGGATACCAGCTTTATATGGTTCATGATGGAAGCAGTGCGCTCGATGTCCTGCGAACAGAAAAAACAGATTTAGTGATTCTCGATATCATGCTGCCGGTCATTAACGGGTGGGAAGTCTGTAAAATGATCAGGCAGATCAGCTCTGTTCCGATCATTATGCTGACTGCCTGTGATTTGATGGAAGATAAGATTCAGGGGTTTGAACTTGGTGTCGATGATTATATTGTGAAGCCTTTTGAACCGAGGGAACTAGTGGCCAGGGTCAAAGCCAGACTAAAAAACGTTCAAGGATATGAAACGAAGGATAGAGCAGATCAACAAGCTGAAACCAATGTTCTGAATATCGGAAATATCCAGGTGGATATGAACCGTTATGAGGCCAGACTGGAAGGCGAAAAAATAGAACTGAAGCCGAAAGAGATCCAGCTGCTGTATTTCCTTCTCAAGAACAGAAATATGGTTTTTACCAGAGATCAGCTGCTGGAAAAAGTATGGGGATACTCATATGAAGGAGATACCCGGACTGTTGATGTTCATATCAACAAACTGAGAGAAAAACTGGAGGGTGTTTATTCTAACTGCCGGATCAGTACCGTCTGGGGAGTAGGATACAAGCTGGAGATTGATGGTTAAGAAAACAATTTTCTCAAAACTGTTTTTTACCTATCTGATCTTGATCATTGCGGTGATGGCTGTCATTGCCGTTCTTCTCTCCTATGCGTTTAACAACTATGTATTCGGGGAAAAGCAGCAAGAAATGCGTGCTGCGGCAGCCGAAACGGTTCTGCTGCTTGGGAAGTATGAACAGGCCGAAATAACCTATTCGGAACTAAATGATTCGCTGGATATCCTGGGTTCGATGACGGGTTCACGGATTTATGCAATCCGGCTGAATCCGGAGGTTCTTGCGAATAAGAATCTGGTACTGGATAAGAAACTGCTGGATGCGTACCTGTTTGAAGATTTAAAAAGCATCCTGCAGGGCAAGGAAGTTTCCCGGAAAAAGCAATACTCGGACAGGTTTGCCGCAGATGTAGCCTTTTTAGGGGTCCCCTACGGCCAGGGCAATATGATTGAAGGAGCTATTTTGTTTTTTGCTCCGCTTGACGAAATCTACGCTTATATTCAAAAGATCAATATGATCATATGGTGTTCTGCGCTGGCGGCAGTTATCTTAAGCGGTATCATGATTTATCTGGCAGCCCTTAAAATTACCAGGCCGTTGAAAATCATGGAAGAGGGAGCGATACAGCTGGCCGCCGGAGAGCAGATCAATGATTTGGCAGTTCATTCAGGTGATGAGCTGGAAAAGATGGCAAAAGCCTTCAATAATATGAAAAACCAAATCAGTACGGCCGAAAATATGCGGCGGGATTTTATGGCAAGTGTGTCTCATGATCTGAGAACTCCGCTGACATCGATCAACGGTTTTGTCCAGGGAATGCTGGATGGATTGGTAAAACCTCAGGACTATCCAAAGTATTTGAATATTATTAAAACGGAAACAAACCGTTTAATGGGGCTGACAGGTGAAATCCTGGAATCAGCGAAAATTCAGTCGGGGGAGATTACACTCACCAGGAAGTATTTCCTGGTCGGGAATACCCTGGAGGAGATTCTGGAAAGCACAGGGATGAGGGAAAATCCTAAAAACATAGAGCTGATGATGGATTGTCCGGACGGACTGGAAATCTATGCAGATCAGCATCGTTTTAAACAGATCCTGATCAATATCCTGGATAATGCGTTGAAATATACCGGAAAGAACGGAAAAATCAAACTGACTGTAACGCCGGAAGACGGCGGGATCAAATTGAGCGTTCAGGACAACGGGAAGGGAATCGCACCACAGGATCTGCCATTTATTTTTGAGAGATTCTACCGGGCAGATAAATCCCGGCAGGAGGTGGAAGGCGGAACCGGTCTTGGTCTTAACATCACCAAGATGCTGGTTGAGCAGCACGGCGGCAGAATTAGCGCTTCCAGCACCTATGGGCAGGGAACGGAGATTGTGATTTTTTTCCCTGGATAATACCTAGAATTTTAAAAAGTACGGTCATAATTTTACGTATTATTTACAACTCATCTGTTTTGCTTTGATATTTTTTCTTTATAGTAAGGCTGTAGACCGATGGTCTGCCTGCCTGAAGTATCAGGAGGGTAGTGATGAAAGGTAGAGTGTTCTTAACGGCATTCCTAATTCTTTCCTTTTTTGTCACGCTGAGCGGCTGCTCGGGCCAAACGGATCAATCGAAGAATTCCGAAGTGCCGCGAAACGGTGTTCAGACTGAAGACCAGCAATCCGCGAACAAAGGCGATCAGGTGCAAAGTGATGGAGTAGAAATCGATGGAGCAGAAACCGGCGGAGCAGGAATCGATGGAGCGGGGACAGACGGAACGGAAACAGACAAGAAAGAAAACAAGGAATCCGATAATCAAGAAATTTCGGTGGTTGCAAAATCAGGCACACGGTCGGCAGATGAAGAAAAAGAAGCTGTATTGGACGAGATTTCCAGAGAGCTTGATGAAATCATCAACACTGTGAATGCGATGGATGATATTGAGGAAAATGACCTGAAATAGCATTGTGGGGAGGAAGCAATATGAAAAGAATAAAAGTCTTGGTACTGGCTGTTATGAGTGTTTGCTTAATCCTTAACAGTGCATTGGTTTTGGCCAAGACAGACAAAACAACGGATGGCACATCAAGTAAACAGAGTTCCCAAAGCAACAAGCAGGCGAATACTGAAGCTAAGGGTGTTACTGTCCAGCAATGGCAGAAGGAACTCAAGCCTTTATTTGATGAAATCCGTGCCAATAAAACAGAGACGATCCATTTGCGCAATCAATTAACTCAGCTTCGCGATAATGCAGTTGCCAAGATTGATGATCTTAGACAACAGAATGAGAATTTGACCGATGAACAGATGGATGCCCTGCTTGCTCCGCTGAAGGACTTTTTGCAGACGCTCAAGGAAGATAAAGCTGAGATAGGAGGCCAGCTGGGCGACGTTCAGCAGCAAGTCGTTGATCTCAGAAAGACAAAAAAAGAACTGGATATTGCTCAGGCCAAAATAACGCTGCATAATATTATTATGGCACAAGAACAAAGAATTACGACGCTGAAAGCGACGATTGAAGATTTAGAGGATTTTCTGGATTAGACATTCTCCAGTAATTGTCTGATGAAAGATCAAAAATGAGATTAACCATAAGCCTCTGAGATACTGCTAATAGTAACGCACTATTGGCAGTATTTTTTTGTAATTCTTGCAAAATTGATTGGTTTGCATTTCTGTGCATTTTTCGCTGGAAAGTATCAATAATATAGATCATAAAGCTTAGTACTGAGTTAACGAGGCACTGGGTCATCAATTTAATAATGGATCACAAATATGGATCAAGCTTAAGCTAAAAAGGAGGTCTTTTGATGCCAATGAAAACGGCCACGATGGATGGCAATGAAGCTGCAGCGCTGGCGTCCTACGCCCTGACTGAAGTTGCCGCCATCTTTCCGATCACTCCGTCATCTCCAATGGCCGAAGGTATTGATGAATGGTCGGCGCACGGCAAAAAGAATATTTTCGGTCAGCCTGTAAAAGTGGTGGAAATGGAATCTGAAGCTGGTGCTGCGGGAGCCGTTCACGGATCACTCGCTTCAGGAGCGCTGACCACTACTTACACCGCTTCTCAGGGGCTGCTTCTGATGATTCCGAATATGTACAAGCTTGCCGGGGAACTGCTGCCGGCCGTGTTTCATGTAAGTGCCAGAGCACTGGCAACCCATGCGCTGTCCATCTTCGGCGACCATCAGGATGTCATGGCCTGCAGGCAGACAGGTTTTGCGCTGTTGGCATCAACTAACGTCCAGGAAGCACATGATTTGGGATATGTCGCTCATCTAAGTGCAATCCAATCCAGAATTCCGTTTCTTCATTTCTTTGACGGATTTCGTACATCGCATGAGTATCAAAAAATCAGCTTAATTGAACAGGAAGAGATCCGAGAAATTGTAGACCATCAGGCGCTTCAGGATTTCAGGGATCATTCCTTATGTCCTGAACACCCCGTTGTAAAAGGATCAACGCAGAATCCGGATGTCTACTTTCAGTTCAGGGAGGTTTCCAATCCGTTTTATGAGAAGGTCCCGGATATTGTAGAAGGCTATCTGCGGGAAATAGAAAGAATTTCAGGACGGGTCTATCACCCTTTTAATTATTACGGAGTACCGGATGCTGAAAATGTCATTGTGGCAATGGGGTCAGTCTGTGACACGGTTGAAGAGACGATTGACGTTCTGCAGAAGAGAGGGGAAAAGGTCGGGATGGTGATCGTTCATCTTTACCGGCCATTCTCGGCAAAATATTTCTTTAATGTATTACCCGCTTCCGTCAAAAAAATTGCGGTTTTGGACCGTACCAAGGAGCCGGGAGCATTAGGCGAACCGCTCTACCTCGATATTCTAGAATTATTCAGGCACACCTCGGATGGGACTCCGGAACAAATAGCCTATCAGCCGGTTATCGTGGGGGGGAGGTATGGGCTAGGATCCAAAGACACAACGCCTTCTCAGATCCTGGCGATATACCAGAATCTGAAACAGGACAAACCAAAAAATCATTTTACCATCGGGATTGTGGATGATGTCTCCGGTACTTCTTTACCGGAGGGCGAATGGCTGGATACAACCCCGGAAGGGACCATCAATTGCAAGTTCTGGGGGCTTGGTTCCGATGGGACTGTCGGGGCAAACAAATCGGCGGTAAAGATTATAGGGGACAATACCGACCTTAACGCCCAGGCCTATTTTTCCTATGACAGCAAAAAATCAGGAGGGACAACGGTTTCCCACCTCAGATTCGGCAGAAGTCCGATTAAGTCCCGCTATTTGGTCTTCAGCGCGGATTACATTGCCTGCCATAATCAATCGTTCATTTACCATTATGATCTCCTGAAAGGAATCAAAAAAAATGGCACTTTTGTTTTGAATTGCCCGTGGAAGAGCCTTGATGAACTTGAAGAGCATCTTCCGGCATACCTGAAGAAAACGATCTTTCAAAACAACATCCATTTCTATGTCATAGACGCAATTGATATTGCTTCGCAGATTGGCCTGGGCGGACGGATCAATATGGTGATGCAGGCCGCATTCTTTAAGCTGGCGAATGTCATACCGATTGAAGATGCCGTCCGGTATCTGAAAAATTCGATTGAAAAAACCTACGGCCGGAAAGGGCAGAAGATCGTTGAAATGAACAAAGCCGCCGTAGATCAAGGCATCAGCCGGCTTATCCGTATTGAGGCGCCTGCTTCCTGGGAGAGTGCCCAGGATCAAAAAACGGAGCTCAAAGAAGAACCCGAATTTATCAAGAAAATTCAGCGGCCGATTGCGCGCTCTGAGGGAGATGAGCTTCCTGTCAGTACCTTTTTGGGGATGGAGGACGGGAGTACGCCTCTCGGGACAACAGCCTATGAAAAACGCGGTATTGCAGTCCAGATTCCAGAATGGCAGATAGACAAATGTATTCAGTGTAATCAGTGCGCCTATATTTGTCCGCATGCGACGGTCAGACCCTTTTTATTGGATGATCAGGAAAAAGCCCAGGCACCGGAGACATTTATAACGAAGGAAGCTGCCGGAAAAGGACTGGAGGGCCTGCATTACCGTATACAGATTGCCCCTCTGGACTGTACAGGCTGTATGAACTGTGCCGACATTTGTCCTGCTCCGGGAAAAGCATTAATCATGAAACCAGCCGAACACGAAATCGAAATGGAAGCGGAAAACTGGGAATATGCGTTATCCATCCGGCCCAAGGAAGACCGTATGGACCGCAATACCTTAAAAGGAAGCCAGTTTATCCGTCCGCTGCTGGAGTTTAACGGTGCCTGCCCGGGCTGCGGGGAAACGCCGTATGTCAAACTGCTGACGCAGCTCTTCGGGGAACGTATGATGATCGCGAATGCGACAGGCTGTTCCTCAATTTGGGGAGGAAGTTACCCTTCCATCCCGTATACGACCAATGCCGAGGGCAGAGGACCGGCCTGGGCCAACTCACTTTTTGAAAATAACGCGGAGTACGGATACGGCATGTACCTCGGCGCTTTGCAGATCAGAGAAAGAATTTCTGCCCTGATGCAGGAAGCCCTGGCGATGGAGCTGTCCGAAGAAATCAAGACAGCTTTCAGAGAATGGCTCGATGCGTACCAGGACGGGGAAAGGTCGCTGACCGCTTCCGCCAAAGTGCTTCAGGTATTGAACGGCAACGCTGCCTTGGGTCTTCCTGTCATCCGTGAAATACTGAAGAGAAAGGACTATCTCGTCAAACGCTCAGTTTGGGCAATCGGCGGGGACGGCTGGGCGTATGATATCGGCTATAATGGTGTCGATCATGTCCTGGCCAGCGGGGACGATGTCAACCTGTTTGTAATGGATACGGAGGTCTATTCCAATACAGGCGGGCAGTCCTCCAAAGCGACCCCGACAGCCGCGATTGCCAAGTTTGCCGCCGCAGGCAAAAAGATCCGGAAAAAGGACCTTGGCATGATGGCGATATCCTATGGCTATGTTTACGTCGCCCAGATTGCAATGGGAGCGAATATGATGCAGACGATCAAAGCGATTACAGAGGCTGAAAGATATCACGGACCGTCCCTGATCATTGCCTATTCCACCTGCTTCAATCATGGTCTTAAGAACGGGATGGGGATGAGCCTGGCCCAGCAAAAAAAAGCAGTAGAGGCAGGATACTGGCATCTTTACAGGTACAATCCGGATCTTAAGCAGCAGGGTAAAAATCCGTTTATCCTAGATTCCAAAGAACCCAAAGGAAACTTTAAAGAA
The DNA here is from genome assembly GCF_000512895.1 of Dehalobacter restrictus DSM 9455. Lineage (NCBI taxonomy): Bacteria > Bacillati > Bacillota > Clostridia > Eubacteriales > Desulfitobacteriaceae > Dehalobacter > Dehalobacter restrictus. Next base: position 2,674,549 of record NZ_CP007033.1, on the reverse strand, counting down.
TTCCTGGAAAGCGAGATCCGTTATGCTTCTTTGAAAAACGTTTTCCCTGAGATTGCCGAAGACATGTTTAGCTTGGCGGAACAACATGCTGCTGAACGTTATGAGAGCTACAGGAAGATGGCAACCTCCCAATCCTAATCTACAATTATTCGGCTATAGAATTATATGGGGCTGTTACAGACGAATTTACTTTCATTCGTTCTGCAACGGCCCCTTCGATTATTGAAAGAAGATGACCTCCTGTCTATGAAACAACGGTCATTTCAACAGCGGATTTTTCCCTTTGCTTTTTCGTTGCTCTGATGCTCAGCAGTAGATTTACTGCAAAAATTACAACTGTGATGCCTCCCAATATAGACAGATTCTCATACAGAAAGCTGTAGTTGACACCGGATATTACTTCTTTAAGTGCATTGATTGCGTATGTCATTGGTAAATATGGATATGCGATATCAAAGAATTGTGGTACAAGCTCCAGTGGGAAGGTTCCTCCGCAAGCGGTAAGCTGAAGGATCAGTAAAAAAAGTGCCAAAAACTTGCCAACATCCTTGAGGTTCGCGATCAAAAAATCCACAATGGCGGTGAAGCATAAAGCAATCAGAATGCACACGACATAAAACATGAAAACATTCTTCACCACCAGATGCAATCCGTGCTGTAAAACAAGAGCTAATGCCACCGCTTGAACTGCAGCTACCAGTGAGAATCCAATAAACCTTGGATCCGCAGGCAGATATCTTGAAAGACGGCGTTCAAAATTGATTTCCGGATCAAGGTAAATAACAATTAGCATGAGGATTGATCCGATCCATAATGACAACGAAATAAAATACGGTGAAAATGCTGTTCCATAATTCGGCACTGGATCAATGCTCAGCTGATTAAGCGCAACAGGTGTTGCTGCGTAGGTATCGAGTCCAGAAAGATTCGCCGTTTTGTCATTTGCTGTTGTGATTGAATCCGCAACCGCAGTCTTTGCCTCGTTGATGCCATCATTCAAGGTCTGACTACCGTTTAGAAGCCGCTGTTCGCCATCCGGAAACTTAGCCGCACTGGCGTTCAGTTCACTGCTTCCTTGGGCAGCTGCCGCTATATCCATGGCAGCCGTCTGGATACCAGAATTTAGTTGTGGATACACAGCTGCCAATTCTGCGGAACCTTCCGCCAACTGTCCTACACCACCAGATAGCTGATTTAAGCCGGTCCCTAACTGATTTGCCCCGCTTGCCAATTGCGTTGCACCATTCATGAGTTCTTTTGACTTGCTATCGATTAATGCGATGCCGTCATTCAATTGTTTACTTCCTGCCTGCAGCTGTTGGGAACGGCTGACTAAAGTGGCGGTGTTCACCTAAATCCTCAGGAATCGTTTTCATTTCGGTCGTCATTTCACTGACGATTTCTTTGGTCGCCTTTTGTGAAACCTTATCTTTAAATTCGAGCATGACTCTGTTCAGAACCTGGACAGCAAGGAAATTTCTTTTCTCTTCCGGTTGATAGATGATGATGCCCTCATTCTTATCTGATTTATCTGCCGAAGCTATTTTTTATGAGAAATCGGCCGGTATCGAAACTTCAGCATAATATTCTCTGTTTTGTATTCCTGTCTTTGCTTCTGCGTCCGTAGTCAAAACCCATTTGATGTTTTCATCGGATTTTAGTTCTTCAGTGATCTCATTTCCTAAATTTCTTGACTTACCATTGATAACTGCGCCCTGGTCCTGATTGACAAAAGCCACAGGAAGCTTCTCTAATTTGCTGTACGGATCCCAGAACGCTGAAAGAAAAAATACACTGTATATGAGGGGAAGAATGATTACAGCTGCAATAACTGCTCGTTTTCTCCAACGTTTTTTCTCTAATGCCATGACATTTCCTCCAAACTGCTATTTATAACTAATTAGCTACTGCAGCTCCTATTGTTTTTTCAAAGATTTTCTGATAATTTGATCCCAGTTAACCAATACCCTTTGATTTCTTCTACGGTGGCTTCGTAAGAGATCTTCTGATTGGATAATAGGATGCGAAGACTTGCTGCCGCTGTCATGCCAAATATGGAGACAGCCAGAAGTTCCGGGCCCAAAGGCCTGATTTCCTTCTTTTCTATTCCTTCCTGAATAATTTTTTCAATGAATTGCAAATATTCTCTTAAACTTTCACGCAGCAGGAGTTGCCTGTCTTGTCTTCCCCAAACTTCGCTTAAAAGTACTTTTGCAAACTCAGGATGTTCAAAGGAAAGCTTTGTTTGAACCTCAATTAACTTTTCTAACTGTTGGATTGCTCCTTCTACATTTTCGGCTGATTCTTTAACTGTTGCGACAAATTGGTCGATAGTCCAGCGAATCATACTGACAAATAATTCTTCTTTGCTTTTGTGCCGGTAAAATAATGTCCCTTTGGCAACTTTTGCCTGAGAGGCAATGTCTTCCATTGTCGTTCGTTCAAACCCATTGACAGCGAATAATTGAAGTGCAGCCTGAAATATTGCTTTATCTTTTTGGTTTGTCATCCCTTTCTCCTTTACACTTTATACTGACTAGTCAGTATAAATACTATGTTTTAAGGATTTATTTGTCAAGAGAAAAAGTTTATCATTCACAAGAAGAAAGCATTTTTCTACATTAAAGTAATTAACAATAGGAAAGGAGCTGCTGCATGCGAATGATTACTATTCGTTTTGCAACAGCCCCTTGACCCAAATTGTTTATTTTTCGTTAGAGTCCACATATTCTTTGGCATTGCGAACTTCAAGTTCTCCGGGAATGCCTACATTTGATACAGGCTTCTTTGTTTCAAAGCGGCTGTCCCAGGCAGCGGTAGTATGTTTCTCAACAGGGTTCGCCATAAAAGTTTCCTTCTTTTTATTATTGGCCACTTTTCTATTCCTCCGCTACGCTTTATCCGGGGACCGTCTTCTATCTTCAGCCATCCCGCCAATCGCCTGCGGACTGGCAAAAGCAATCGAGCCTGCCGGCATCGGATGAGTGTTGTTCAGGTGACCCCAAGCAAGCGAGTTATTGGTTGTCAATACTTCTTTGACTTTGCGTCTGTCTTTCGCCATCGCGTGATTCACCTCACCAAGAATTATTCGCTGCCTGTAGTTTTTGATATTTTTTAGAAAAAAATACACAGTCATCAATGGAAAATGATGACTGTGTATTGGCTGTGCATTTTCAAAAGTCGTTATTTTACCCGCATTTGGAATAGCCGCAGTGGATGCAGACCATGCAGCCGCCTTCGTGATTCACGGGCATTCCGCATTCAGGGCAGGCATTGTCGATCGCGACGGCGGCCTGAGCTTTTTTAATTACGGCTTTTTCAGTTTTCTTCAAATCATCCGAAAGGACAGGTTCTTCCGTTTTATTGCGATTGATAATCGCAGAATTACCGTTTACGCCGATATCCTTATACTTTTTGATTACCCGCGAGATTGCATCCGGGCACGAGGTGACATTGACACCTTCTCTTCGGATGCAGGCGGGGCAGCGGATTCCACGGATCTGCTCTATGATAGCATCAACAGAGATACCTGAACGCATCGCGATCGAGATTAGGCGGGAGGTTGCTTCCGATTGGGAAGAACAGCCACCGGCTCTTCCCGTATTGGTAAACACTTCACAGATACTGGTTTCATCGGCGTTTACGCTAACATAGAGATTACCGCAACCAATTTTAATCTTTTCAGTGACGCCGACAGTCACCGGCGGGCGGGGCCTCGGCTTGATGGTAGGCATCGGTGCAGAAGCGGTTGCTTCAGATTCAGTGGTGGTCTCGAGCTTTGCAGTCGTCTCAGGTTCAGCTGTGGCTTTGAAATCAGCCGCCGGATTGGCAGTTTCTTTCGTTCCGGCAGACAGCACCTGCTGTTCACGGCTGCCGTCCCGATAGACCGTAATTCCTTTGCAGCCAAGCTCAAAGGCTAAACGAAACGCTTCGGCAACATCTTCGCAGGTAGCTGTATTTGCAAAATTAATAGTTTTGGAAACCGCATTATCCGTATATTTTTGAAAAGCAGCCTGAATTCGGATATGCCATTCAGGAGAGATCTCCTGCGCGGTAACAAAGACCTTCTGTACCCATTCCGGGACTTCCGGCAAACCGAAGACGTTACCTCGTTCGGCAATTTTGGACATAAGCTCCTTTGAGTAAAAGCCATACTTATGCGCATAATCTTCAAAAAGCGGGTTGACCTCAATCAGTGCCGTACCGTCCATGACCGTTTTAGTATAGGCCACGGCAAAGAGCGGCTCCACGCCGCTGGAAGCACCGCAGATCATCGATATCGTCCCTGTCGGGGCAACTGTAGTCAGTGTAGCATTGCGTAATTCGATCTTGCCGTCATAAATGGAACCCTGATAATTAGGAAAGGTACCGCGTTCCTTGGCCAGTCGCTGGGACTCTATACGGGATTCGGTACGGATGAATTCCATAATCTTTTCGGCGAAGGCTGTACTTTCTTCGGAAATATAGGATGTCTGCAGAAGAATCATCAAATCTGCAAAACCCATAACACCCAGGCCAATTTTCCGGTTTCCTTTGACCATTTCTTCGATTACGGGAAGAGGATATTGGTTGATATCAATCACATCATCAAGAAAACGGGTCGCGAGCCTTGTGACATAGCCTAAACGCTCCCAGTCAATTACGGTCTTTCCGTCCTTTTCCGCCGCCATAAGCTTTAAATTAATGGAGCCAAGATTGCATGCTTCATTGGGGAGTAAGGGTTGTTCGCCACAGGGGTTGGTAGCCTCAATCACGCCAATATGCGGCGTCGGATTATCGCGGTTCATCCGGTCAATAAAGATCATGCCTGGTTCACCGTTCCGCCAAGCGTGGTCAACAATTTTAGCGAAGACTTGTTTGGCGGGGAGCTTACCTGCCGACTTTCCAGAATGAGGGTCAATCAGGTCATATTCCGTGTCATTTTCCACAGCTTTCATAAATGATTCCGTTACAGCAACCGAAACATTGAAGTTGTTAATATCTCGGTTATCTTCTTTGCAGCTGATAAATTCCAGAATATCCGGGTGGTCGATCCGAAGAATGCCCATGTTGGCGCCGCGTCTTGTTCCTCCTTGTTTGACAGCCTCCGTAGCGGCATTAAAGACTTTCATAAACGAAACCGGACCGGAAGCAACCCCTCCAGTGGAACGCACCATGCTGTTCTTCTGGCGCAGCCGGGAAAAGTTAAAGCCTGTTCCGCCGCCTGACTTATGTATAATTGCTGCATGTTTCAGTGCATCAAATATATCCTCCATACTGTCCCCGACCGGCAAAACAAAGCAGGCACTTAACTGTCCAAGGTCACGCCCGGCATTCATCAGTGTCGGCGAATTCGGCATAAACTCCAAATTAGCCATGACCGTGTAAAATTCTTTGGTCAAATCTTCAATTTCCTGCGGATTCTTACCATACTTTTCTTCAGCGCCGGCAATGACCGAAGCAACCCGGTAAAACATCACTTCCGGCGTCTCGCATTTTTGGTCATTTTCCTGCTTCAAATATCTCCGTTCCAGGACAACTCTGGCATTCGGCGAAAGATTGGCTTTGGGCCACTTTTTCCAAACTTCCGTATTGTTACGCAACGTTTATACCTCCAAAATTCATTCGGACTGTAAATCCGGTTAGTAAACTACAAGTAGTACTATATAAAGTTTACAGATACTATATCTGGTAGTCAAGGGGTCAAATGGAAAAATTAATCATAAAAAATAAATAGGCTCTCAAAACAAAAACCCCCCCGGGTAAGATACCCGGAAGGGTCTGATAACAATTAAATTACCAGTTGTTTCTGGAGCGGGGTTGGTAGCAATCCCGGCAATAAACAGGTTTGTCACCAGTAGGTTGGAAAGGTACTGTGGTTTCTTTGCCACAAGCAGAACAAACAGCAGGGAACATTTCACGTTGAGGGCGCGAATAGCCACCATTTCTGCTCTGTGCTTTTCTTGCTGAACGGCATTCGGGGCAGCGGCCTGGTTCGTTCGTGAATCCTTTTTCAGCGTAGAATTCCTGCTCGGATGCAGAAAAAGTGAATTCACGGCCACAGTCTTTACAACTTAGTGTTTTGTCATTATACATAAATGACCTCCTAGATTTATTACCCGCCTCATTGGAAGTTGATTCGACATCTTCCCTGAGCCTGAGGCAGTCGAGAAGGTCTTCTAATCCCTCAAATATTAACGAGCAATACTTAGTATAACTAAAAAAATACAAATTGTCAAAACAAAGTATAAAGTATTCTGGCTAATTTTTCAAACTTCTCAGCATTTTTTCTATTAATCTTTATGTTTTGTCCTATATCTTTATATTTTGTCCTATTTAGTCCTAATATCTTTTCAAGCATTTCTCTGCGTATTTTTTTCCTGTCTCATTCATGGTATGATTTTGGTCATAAATGGTTTTTAACTGAGCAAGGAGGCTGCAGATATGGAATATAACTGGCTTATATGGGGATACATTGTCCTTGTAAATATTTATGGTTTTTCCGTTATGGGGTGGGACAAATATAAGGCCAAACGGGGAGGCCGGCGGGTCCCTGAACGCCGTTTCTTTCTTACAGGACTGATATTTGGTGCTCCGGGGATCTATCTGGCCATGCGTTTCTTTCGGCACAAAACCAAGCATAAGGCCTTTATATACGGTATCCCTGTTCTGATCATATTGAATATATCTGTTCTTGTTTATTTTCTGCAAAAATTTTAAAAAATTTGTAGAGATTCCAAGGATAAACATTTTTTATCTAGAATTTCCCATAAGAATAAGGTATATTAAGATATAGTGGCCGGCTGACCGGAAATTTCCTCATTAATAAGCAGTTGATTTGTGAAAGATTGGGAGGCGGATGAAGATAAATACTGATAGTATTTCAAGGGCCAGAATACTGATCGTCGACGATAATTCTGTAAATATTTTGTTACTTGAAAAACTGTTAAAAATGTCGGGATACAGCAATATCATGTCCACCACTGATTCCAGGGAAACCCTGTCCTTATATCGAGAGCATAATCCCGATCTGATTTTAATGGATTTAAGGATGCCTTACCTTGATGGATTTGAGGTAATGGAGCAGTTGAATGCAGTCAAAGAGGATGACTTTCTTCCGATCATTGCCATTACAGCCTACAACGATCAGGAGCACAGACTGAAAGCCTTGACGCTCGGCGCCAAAGATTTTATTGGGAAGCCGTTCGATTATGCTGAAGTTCTGATGCGAATCAAAAATATACTGGAAATACGTTTACTGAACAACGAAATCAAAGAGAACAACCGCAGACTGGTCAATAAAGTCCAGGAGAGAACAAAAGAACTGGAAGATTTGCAGGTTGAACTGATCCACAGGCTGGCGAGAGCCGCAGAATTTCGGGACAGCGAGACAGGAAATCACATTCTGCGAATGAGCAAATACACGTATGAACTTGGTAAAGCCTTCGGATTGCCGGAAAAAGACTGTGAACTAATGTTTCATGCCAGTACGCTGCATGACATTGGGAAAATTGGCATTCCCGACGAAGTACTGCTGACACCAGGAAAACTCACTCCTGATGATTGGGAAAAAATGAAAACCCATACCGTTAAAGGGGCTCAGATCCTGGCCGGCAGTTCAGCGGAAATGATTAAGCTTGCTGAGCAGATTGCGCTGTATCATCATGAAAAATGGGATGGAAACGGTTATCCGAACGGGCTTCAAGGAGAGGAAATCCCGTTGGTGGGACGAATCACCGCCATTTGTGATGTGTTTGATGCTTTGATTTCGGAGCGTCCTTACAAGAAGGCGTGGGAAATCGACGAAGCCTCAGCTGAGATAGAAAAAGGTAGAGGCACACACTTCGATCCTTCTCTTGTCGATCATTTTCTGAAAATTATGCCGGTAATCAGGGAAATTACGGAAATCTATAAATAACAAGTTCTGCCTATGGTCATTGAATGTAATAAACGGCGGCGGTGTTGGAATGAGGTCAAAAGAGTTAAAGAAAAAGCTACCGCTTTTCCAGTGGACTTGGCGCACCTATGTTTGCGAAGCACTCATTCCATTGATTATCATGGGATTGGTGTTTATTGCTATGTTCATTCTCGCGCACTTCTGGCTGCATAAAGAAGTATCAGGTATGCCGATTGCTGGTCAGGGAGAAAAGCTCTATGCCGCGCTGAACGGTTTAAGCGATCAATTGTACCGTATTGGCCGTTTTATCATTGTAGGTCTTCTTATTTTCTATGGTATATTTATCATCATGTTTTACCGGAAAGCTCATCGAATAAACAAGGCGATCTCGGACCCTCTGGCCAGGATTAAGCAGATGGTCCTTGATATCGGTACAGGACAGCACCTCCAGGAACAACCGGATTTCTTCATTGAAGAGTTGCAGGATACGGCAGTCTCAGTCGTACAATTAGGTAAACGGCTGCATCATCTCGATGCCAATCTGACAGTTTACCAGTCTGAAATCAGGAAAAAGGAAGAAAATCTGCAGGCCCTGGTAAAATCCATTGATGATGCTATTTTTGAAGTAGATGAATCCGGGATCGTTCGGAATGCTTGGACAAATGATCAGAGTATTTTAATTAGACCGGCTGCTGAAATCATTGGTTCCTCCTTTTATTCCGTTATGGATGAGGAGACCGCAAAGATCAACATGACCTTGATCAATCGTGCTATTCAAGGCAAGGAACCGGAGGTATTTGAATATTTCCTGAACACTTCAAAAGGCGTCCGTTGGTATCAGGCACGGATAGCCCTTATTGACAATGATAGGCATAGTGTTTCCATCTCCGTAAGGAATATTACCGATAGGAAGGCGCTGGAGAATTCGCTTATTTCAGCCAAGATGGAGGCTGAACGGGCCAGCCTGGCCAAATCGGAATTCCTCTCGAGTATGAGCCACGAATTTAAAACACCCCTGAATGCGATTATGGGCTTTGCCCAACTCCTGGAGATCGATACGGAGGCTTCTTTAAACGAATTTCAGAAGCAGAGTGTCAAAGAAATCTATAAAGCAGGGAACCACTTGCTTGACCTGATTAATAAAGTCCTTGATCTCGCGAAGATTGAAACAGGCAAATTTGATGTCGTGATTAAACCGGTAGAAATAAAACCTGTCCTAGAAGCTTCGATCAATTTAGTCAAGCCTCTGGCTGATCTGAAAGGAATTGCGATCACGGCAGCGTATTCCGGGTGTGAGAATTATTGTGTGGCGGCAGACCAGATCCGTTTGAAACAAGTGCTGCTGAATATTTTTTCGAATGCGATTAAATATAGTTTTGATAATGGAATGGTTGAATCCAGCTGTCAGGAGTTTGATGGGTGGCTGCGGTTAAGCATCATCGATAGTGGTTTAGGCATTCCGTTGGAAGAACAGGGTAAGATATTTGATCCTTTTTTCAGGGCATCGAATATCAACCATTTAATCGAAGGTACCGGGATTGGGTTGCCGGTTGCCAGAGAATTAATTGAACTGATGGGCGGAAATCTTGGATTTGACAGTCAAGAGGGAAAGGGAAGCCATTTCTGGTTTGAACTTCCTTTGGTTCATGCCGGCTCGGCAGAAAGGATGACAAAATGGATAACATATTAGAGGAAATGGGTAAGGATATTTTTGCAAAATATGTTGGGATAGAAATACTCAAAGCCGAAGCCGGAACAGCTGAGGCCAGGTTAAAGATAGACGAGCGCCATTTAAATGCGCTTGGGATCGCTCAGGGCGGAGCCATTTTCACGCTGGCGGATTCGGCACTCGCTGCAGCGTCGAATTCCCGGGAGGGTACGGCAATTGCCGTAAATGTCAGTATTACCTATTGTCAAGCTGCCGGTCTGGGAATACTCACCGCCAGGGCCAAAGAAGTATCCCTAAACCGGAAAATAGCGACCTATCTGGTTGAAGTCACGGATGAGAAAGACAATCTCATCGCCATGTTTCAGGGAACGGTTTACAGAAAACAATAAAATAGAAAGCTCATGTTCGTACCATACTAACGGTGACATGGTGCGAACATGGGCTCTGGAATTTCATACGTCTGGCATTCATTACTTCTGAGGTTTGAAGGTATCACACTGTGTCTCTTCCGAGCCTTGGGAATACTTGACCCCTCTGTGATTCACCTGAATCATCGGCGCATCGCACATGACATCTTTATTGTAATGACACTCGGTGACTGTACATTTAATTGAACCCATTTTTTTCACCTCCTTGGGCGAGTATCTTATTAACGTTAAAGCTTTGGCGTTTATACCTCTTATTATTATGAACAAAAATTAATTTACTATGTGGTTAGCAAAATCAATAAATTTCTAAAGACGCCTCGGCGTCTTTTTTCATAAGGCTTGCATAAATGGAAAATTATTGAAGAAGGCCGCATATATTATTATTGCCATGATCATTTTTTGGAATGGGGTGACTCACACGAATGATTTTAATTACAGATATGCCGTAAACCACAGCAATCCGGTAAATTATTATTATCAACCGCAGCCGGGCAATCCCAGAAAGCCTTGGGGCTGTCCAATGCAGCAAAATAGCTGGAATAACGGCATCCATCCTCTCTTTGAACCTTCGATTCCGTCCAGAGCCAATCTGATTTTGCTTACGCCGGCAATTTTTGGAGCTGCGGCCGCGCTTACGGTCGGATTTAGTTTGTACGGCCGCAGTTTCAGCAGAGGATATTCAAAATTTATTTTTTTTGTTAATATCTATGCGATCATTGCTTCTCTGGGCGCCGGGACATATATCTTCGAAACGTTAACCCTCGAGGAAAGGAAAGACGCCAAACTAAAGGATATTATTCTTCCGCTGATAACAGTCATTTTGTTTTTTGCACTGCTCTTTAATCTGGTCTACTCGCTTTATCCGTCTTCCTTTTCCGGGACAATCGGAAAAACGCGTGTAACTCAGTTTATTTCGTTTCTTTCTTTAAGCATTGGTAGTATTTCAGTGGGGGAAACTTTTAATGTGACACCGGAAAAAAGCGGGACGCAAATCATGGCTGCTGTGGAATCCTTCTGGAATTTATTTGTTCTGTCACTTCTTATATCTTTGATCACATAGTCCTTAGCGGGATCTTCTCCGTCTCTTGACAGGAAGACAGATCATTTGGCCGATCCGCAGGTTCGTGGGATCAACTCCGGGGTTCAGTGAGATAAGCGAAGTTGTTGAAAGGTGGTATTTACCAGCCAATTTGGAAAAGGTATCACCTGCTTTGATAACATAACGGTTCGCTGGTGGACATGAAACAACGCTCCTCCTGATTGGAATGCAGATCAAGACCCCCGGTTTCAGGTTATTTGGGTTTACTCCTGTGTTCACCGATGCAATTGCCTCTGCAGTTGTATTGAATTTGCGGGCAAGGCTATAAAAAGTATCACCCGGCTTGATTTGATATGGGATTGTTCCTTTCGGACAGGTCATGAAAGCTCACTCCCAGCAGATATTTTTTCTCTTCTCATTGTATGAAAGGATTACCTGTCTGCCGGACAGAAGGACAAACCCAACCCCAAATTTTTTTCGTTTTAAAGGTTAGAATAAGAAAATCCATAAAGGGATAGTGAAAATACTTCTAAAATATTCAGATTAAAGCAGGAGATGTACAAGTTAGTTTGAATACTAAAATATTTGACAACCAAATTAAAAATAAGGTAAACTTTGATTATGCGCTGAGAGGAAGTGAAAGGTTGGAAACAAATTTTCGTACTGTTTTAAATGAACTTCTGATTGGAACATTTAATCAAATTCTAGATGTAGAGCAGAATGAGATTAAGAAAGGACCATTAAATAATTTGTCTATCTCAGAACTGCATGCGATTGAAGCGATTGGAATGTATCAGGACAGGACAATGTCTCAGGTTGCCGCTGATCTGGGTATCACTGTCGGAGCGCTTACTTCTTTCATCAATAACCTCGTTAAAAAGGAGTACGTTTCCAGACAAAGGGATGAGGCAGACCGGAGAATTGTCAGGATCAGTCTGACCCGAAGGGGAAAGCTTGCCTACAGGATTCATGAAAAATTCCATCTGGATATGGTCAAGCATATGCTTCTCGGATTAGGGGAACAGGAGAATATTTTAATCGAATCATTGCAGAAACTCACCGAATTTTTTGATTCGAAGTATTCCTTTAACCATTAACAAGAGATAAAAGATACATGAAAAAGGTAAACGAACAGAAGATTCGTAATGGATGATAATAAACGAAATAATATGAGAGAAAAGGAAATTTGGAAATATGTATGACGTCGAGATAATTGGCACTGGCAGCTATGTTCCTGAAAACAGGGTGACGAATGATGATCTGTCTAAGATTGTTGACACAAGCGATGAATGGATCCGTACCCGGACAGGGATCAAAGAACGTAGAATTTCACTGACGGAAACCACAGCGGATCTGGCAGTTGCAGCCGCCCGCAGAGCGCTTGATGATGCCGGAGTTGCCGCTGAGGAGCTTGATCTGATTATTGTGGCCACGGTTACACCGGACTATTTTTTCCCGTCAACGGCATGTTTTGTCCAGAATAGTCTCGGAGCCAGCCGGGCAGCTTGTTTTGATATCAGTGCGGCTTGCACCGGTTTTATTTTTGGACTCAGCATTGCCTCCCAGTTTATCAGAACAGGGATGTATCAAAAGGCACTGATCATTGGTGCCGAGGCCCTTTCCAAAATAACGGACTGGGAAGACCGCGGCACTTGTGTCCTGTTTGCAGACGGGGCTGGCGCGGCGGTTATCAAAAGAGGAAATCAAGGCATCATTTCCGAAGTAATCGGTTCTGATGGGAGCAAAGGCGAATGTTTGGAATGTCCTGCCCTTCCGCTCAAGAACGTCTTTATTGAGGCCGAGGAAGCAAAGCCCCCACATGCCAAAATGAACGGACGGGAAGTTTTTAAATTTGCAGTCAATATTTTACCTGAGTGTATTTTGAAGATACTTGAAAATACACCTTATACGCTGGAAGACATTAACCATATCATACCGCACCAGGCGAACCTGCGGATCATCGATTCAGCGGCCAAAAAGCTGCAGGTGGATCAGGCGAAGTTTTATGTCAACCTTCCCAGTTATGGAAATACCTCGAGTGCGAGTATCCCAATTGCCTTGGATGAAATGGCCAAAGGGAAGTTAATCCATAAAGAGGATCTGCTCGTTCTTGTCGGATTTGGAGGAGGACTCACCTATGGCGCGATGCTGATTAAATGGACCATAGGGGGTAAGTGATGCCTTTTGACACGATCTGCAGGATTATTGCCTCCCAGATTGAGATTGAACCGGAGAAAATACAGCTGTCCACCAAGTTCCAGCAAGACCTCGGGATTGACTCTCTAAGCATTTTTGAAATTGTTATGGAGCTGGAAGATGTATACAGGATTGAAATTCCGACTGAAGATCTTGAAGAATTAATCAGCGTAGCAGATCTGGTTGACTATATGAGTAAGCGAACGAATTGAAGGAGAGAGTGGCATGAATAACTTTGATTTTTTTTATAAGCTGGGCGTAAAATACCCGCTGATTCAAGGCGGTATGGCCTGGATTTCGGACAGCTCACTTGCATCGGCTGTATCAAACGCCGGCGGAATCGGTATCATTGCGGGGGCCAATGCACCTGTCGAATATGTCAAAGAAGAGATTAGGAAGGCCAAAGCTCTGACAGACAAGCCTTTTGGCGTAAATATCATGCTGTTAAGTGAAAATGCCGGAGCCATTGCCCACCTCGTCTGTGAAGAAGGGGTAAAAGTAGTGACGACAGGCGCCGGAAGTCCCGGGAAATATATTAAAATGTGGAAAGAAAACGGCATTACGGTCATTCCCGTAGTTCCTTCCGTTGCGCTGGCCCGCAGGATGGAGAAGGAGGGGGCAGATGCCGTTGTGGCGGAAGGGGGAGAGTCCGGCGGACATGTCGGTGAACTTACGACCATGGCCTTGCTTCCTCAGGTGATTGACGCTGTAAATATTCCGGTGATTGCTGCTGGGGGAATCGGTGACGGCAGAGGGATTGCCGCAGCTTTTATGTTGGGTGCAAGTGGTGTCCAGGTTGGCACAAGGTTCCTAACTGCCGAAGAATGTACCGTGCATCAAAACTATAAGGATAGAATCCTGAAAGCTAAAGATATCGATTCAGTCGTTACAGGCAGGCCAACTGGTCATCCGGTCAGAGTCCTCAGAAATAAACTTACCCGGCAGTTTGAAGAGCTGGAAAGGACGGGGGCACCTCTGGAGCAGTATGAGACGCTTGGCGCCGGTGCGCTGCGCAAGGCTGTAAAAGAGGGAGATACGGATTACGGATCGGTAATGGCTGGGCAAATTGCAGGTCTGATTAAAAAAGAACAGACCTGCAAAGAGATTATTGAAGAAATGTTTGCCCAGGCAGAGGAACGTCTGAAAGCTATTAAGCTTGACAGTATTACCCGCTAAAGGGATACGTATGGGGGACGAAAGAACCATCCCTTTGTCCCCCATATTCGGATGATTATCGGATGATTATTGGAGGATACGGAAAGAATGGATAGAAAGACAGCGTTTATTTTTGCGGGCCAGGGTTCACAGTATGTTGGCATGGGAAAAGAACTTTATCAGCATAACGATGTTTCGTGGGCAGTTTTTGACCTGGCGGATCAGGAACTTGGATATTCGCTGAGTGGCCTGTGTTTTAACGGACCCAAAGAGGAACTGGATAAAACTGAACATACACAGCCGGCCATTCTTACGGTCAGTGTGGCAGCCGCAAGGGCGCTGATGGATCAGGGGATCAATCCTGATCTGACAGCCGGATTCAGTCTGGGTGAATATTCTGCCTTGGTCTTGAGCGGTGTATTGCCATTTGAGGCGGCTGTGAAACTGGTCCGGAACAGAGGCAGGTATATGCAGGAGGCTGTGTCTCAGGGTGTTGGAGGAATGGCTGCAGTCCTCGGTTTGGAAACATCCGGGGTCGAACAGGCTTGTCTTGGGGCTGAAAGTCTCGGGGTTGTACGGATTGCCAATTATAACTGCCCAGGTCAGGTTGTGATATCCGGGGAAAACAAGGCCTTGGAAGCTGCTTCGGCTAGGGCTATTGAGCTCGGAGCTAAAAGGGTGATCCCGCTTGAAGTCAGCGGACCGTTTCATACGGGCTTACTCGAACCGGCCGCCCGGAAATTGGCTGACGAGCTGGCAGGCATTGAATTTTCTGATCCCCGGATTCCGGTGATTTCCAATGTTACTGCAGATTATATGGCGGATAAGTCGGCGGTCAAGGAACTATTGCCACAACAAGTTATGCGTTCCGTCCTTTGGGAGATGTCCTTCAGAAGGATGCTTGCCGACGGCGTAGATACCTTTGTGGAACTGGGACCTGGAAGTGTCTTAAAGGGCTTTGCGAGAAAGATTGACAAGAACGTGAAGGTTCTGAATGTCGAAGACCCGACATCTCTCGAAGCTGTGGTGAAATACTTTAACGATTAAGAACGTACTTGAAATCTAGAGTGCATGTCATGGTTTCTATCAATATTGAGTTCCAGAAGGAGGTAGGATATGCTAAAGGGGAAAACAGCAGTTGTTACAGGTGCCAGCAGGGGTATTGGCAGAGCCATCGCTTTAAAGCTTGCTGAACAAGGCGCGAATATCGCGGTGAATTATGCAAGCAGCGAGCAGGAAGGGTTAAAGCTTGCCCAGGAAATCGAAAATCTCGGAGGGCGGGCCTTGGTCTTAAAAGCGGACGTCAGTGTATTCAGTGAAGCGGAACAATTGATTGCGATGGCCAAAGCAGAATTTGGAACCATAGACATTCTGGTCAATAACGCAGGGATAACCCGCGACGGTTTACTCATGAGGATGTCGGAAGACGATTTTGACCGAGTCGTAGAAGTAGACCTTAAAGGGGTGTTCAATTGTACCCGGCATGCCGTTCCTATCATGGTCAAACAAAGAAGTGGCAGGATCGTCAATATCACTTCTGTTGTTGGAATTCTTGGAAATGCAGGGCAGGTTAATTATGCAGCGGCCAAAGCCGGTGTTATTGGACTTACTAAATCACTGGCCAAGGAAATCGGCAGCAGAAACATCACGGTGAATGCTGTAGCCCCTGGCTTTATTGAGACGGATATGACGTCAGGGTTATCGGATAAAGTGAGAGAACTGACCAAAGAGAGCATTGCTTTAAAGCGGTTTGGTAAACCGGAGAATATCGCCGATACGGTTTTATTTCTAGCTTCAGACGCCGGTGAATACATTACCGGCCAGGTTATAAGCGTTGACGGCGGAATGGCATTTTAGGAGGAGACCAACAATATGAGAACACGCGTAGTTATTACTGGAATTGGGGCGGTTACTCCGCTTGGCAACGATGCAGCCACATTCTGGCAGGGCATCAAAGAAGGAAAATGCGGGATAGGTCCGATCACAGCCTTTGATACGACGGACCATAAAGTAAAAATTGGTGCCGAGATCAAAGATTTTGATCCTGAAACGCTTTTGGATAAGAAAGAAGCCAAACGTATGGACCGCTACTGCCAGCTGGCAGTGGTGGCGGCACAGCAGGCTTATGAAGATGCGGGTCTGAAAGAAGCCGAGATCGACCCGGAAAGATTAGGTGTTTTGGTTGGATCGGGGATAGGCGGTCTGCTAACGATCGAAGAACAGCACAGCAGACTGACCGAGAAAGGGCCCGGCAGGGTTTCCCCTTTCTTTATTCCGATGGCGATCAGTAATATGGCTTCAGGGAATATTGCGATCAAGCTTGGTGCCAAAGGAATTAACTATAGTATTGTCACAGCCTGCGCTTCAGCAACGCATTCCATGGGTGAAGCTTTCTGGAAGATCAGAGACGGTCAGGCGGATATGATTGTTACCGGTGGCGCTGAAGCCCCGATTACGCCTCTGGCGGTAGCCGGATTTACTTCCATGACCGCTTTGAGCAACAGCAATGATGTCAACAGGGCTTCCATCCCGTTTGACAAGGAGCGGGACGGGTTCGTGATTGGTGAAGGTGCGGGTATTTTGGTTCTGGAATCTTTGGAGCATGCTAGAAAGAGGAATGCAAGAATCTATGGCGAAGTAGTTGGTTATGGAGCTAGCTGCGATGCCTACCATATGACCGCACCTGCACCGGGAGGGGAAGGCGCGGCCAGGGCGATGAAGCTTGCCTTAGCTGATGCCGGAATTGGTTCGGACGAAATATCCTATATCAATCCGCATGGAACAGGTACACCGTACAACGACAAGTTTGAGACGGAAGCGATCAAAGCCATATTTGGAGAAAAAGCTTATCAAATACCGGTGAGTTCGACTAAATCAATGACCGGTCATCTACTGGGAGCAGCAGGAGCTATAGAGGCGATTATCTGCGCCAAAGCACTTCAGGAGGGCTTTGTACCACCAACGATTGGCTATCAGGTTAAAGATGAGGAATGTGACCTGGATTATGTACCAAATTGCGGGCGTAACATGGATTTGACCTACGCCCTATCCAATTCGCTTGGATTTGGCGGCCATAATGCTACCATTATCTTAAAAAAATGGTTAGAGGGATAAAGTGATGGATTTAAAAGAAATTCAAGAACTGATAAAAATGGTGGATGAGTCCGGGCTGACTGAATTTGAGCTTAAGCAAGAGGATTATAAAATTATTTTGAAGAAAGAAAAGCTTCAGCCCATGTTTCAGCCTGCACTTCAACCCATACAGAGCTTTATGCCTGGGGCTGCAGCCGGAAAAGAGGCGGTGACTCCGGAACATCCAAGTTCTAAAACTGAAGCGCCGCAGACAATCAATGCCCCGATTGTCGGAACCTTTTACCTGGCACCGTCGCCCGGAGAGAAACCCTTTGTCAACGCGGGTAGCAAAGTCAAAAAAGGGGATACGCTTTGTATTGTCGAGGCGATGAAGCTGATGAATGAGATTGAAGCTGAAGAAGACCTGCAAATTCTCAGCATTTTGGTTAATGACGGGCAAATGGTCGAATTTGGCCAACCGCTGTTTGAAATTAATACCAAGTAGCGGCAAGGATGCAAGCGGAACTATTGTGGAGGTAAAGATGCTGAACATCAAAGAGATTCAGGAAATCATTCCGCATCGGTACCCATTCCTTCTTCTGGACCGAGTCGAAGAGCTTGAAGAAGGTAAAAGGGTTGTTGCTTATAAAAATGTTACGATCAATGAGTACTTTTTTCAGGGACATTTTCCGCAAGAACCGGTAATGCCCGGTGTACTCATTATTGAAGCGCTGGCTCAGGCCGGTGCGGTAGCTTTATTAAAAATGGAAAAATATCAGGGTAAGCTCGCTTACTTTACCGGAATTGACAAGGCCAAGTTCCGAAGGAAGGTATTTCCTGGTGATGTGCTGAGGCTGGAAGTAGAGATCATAAAAATCAAAGGCCCTGCCGGCATCGGCAAAGCCCTTGCTACGGTTGACGGGGAAAAAGCTGCCGAAGCCGAAATCAAGTTTTTTATCAGTTAATAAAGTTGGTGGGTGAAAACTTGTTCAAAAAAATACTCATTGCCAACAGAGGCGAAATAGCGGTCCGGATTATTCGGGCCTGCCGGGAAATCGGAGTTGCAACAGTTGCAGTTTATTCGGAAGCCGACCGGAACTCCCTGCATGTGGATCTTGCTGATGAGACGGTTTGTATCGGACCGGCCAGAGCAAGGGACAGCTATCTGAATACCAAGAATATTATCAGTGCAACGGTTCTGACGGGCGCGGAAGCCATTCATCCGGGATTTGGCTTTTTGGCGGAAAACAGCAAATTTGCCGAGATGTGCAAAGCGTGCCATATCGCATTTATCGGTCCTGACCCGGAAGTGATTGAAATGATGGGGAATAAAGCTAAGGCCCGGCAGATCATGGGCCAGGCGGGTGTCCCTATCGTTCCCGGTATCGAAGGTGTGTTGGCTAATTTTAAACAGGCAGAGGCTTCTGCGGAGCGTATTGGCTATCCGATCATGCTGAAGGCATCGGCAGGCGGCGGAGGCAAGGGTATCCGGATTGTCTGGAGCCGGGATGAACTGAAGAAAGCTTATGATATGGCCAAAAAAGAAGCGCAGGCTGCCTTTGATGATGATTCAATGTATTTGGAGAAATATCTGGTGGAGCCGAGACATATCGAATTTCAGATCCTGGCCGACCACTATGGAAATGTCATTCACCTCGGAGAAAGAGACTGTTCAATCCAGCGCAGAAATCAAAAAGTCATTGAAGAGGCTCCTTCAACCGTCCTGAGTGACGAGCTTAGGTGGAAAATGGGGGATACAGCTGTTCGAGCTGCTCAAGCGGTAGGTTATAAGAGCGCCGGGACCATCGAATTTTTAGTTGACAACAACGGCGGCTATTACTTTATGGAAATGAATACCCGTATCCAGGTCGAGCATCCCGTAACCGAACTGGTTACAGGAATTGATATTGTGAAGGAACAACTGAAAATTGCCTCGGGAGAACAGCTAAACATCCGGCAGGACGACGTGCATATTCAAGGCCATGCCATAGAATGCCGAATCAATGCGGAAAATCCCGCACTTGGGTTCAGGCCGTCTCCCGGCAAAGTGAATATCCTTCTCTGGCCCGGAGGAAATGGCGTAAGACTGGACAGCGCGCTCTACAGCGGCTATGATATCCCGCCGACCTATGATTCGATGATCGCGAAACTGATTACGCACGGCCAGGACAGGAATGAAGCCATCAGTAAAATGCGCAGGGCTCTTGATGAGTTTATCATTGAAGGCATTGACACCAATATTGAATTTCTGTTTCAGATTTTGAATAACCCGAAATTTAGGTGCGCAGAAATTGACACATCCTTCATTGCCAAAGAATTTGACTATGGAGCGTAATGACAACCAATAAAAAAATGATTACGGTTGGTGCTCATGTTTAAATTAAACAGGGTTTTTAAGAAACCGCGTTATCTAACCATACAACAGAATAATAGTCAGCCGTTGCCGGCAGAGATAGAGGGGCAGGGGGAAAAGAATGTTTTGCCTGCCATTCCGAACGGGCTGTGGACAAAATGCCAGAATTGCGGAGAGACAGTTTACACGAAGGATCTCAGTAATAATAACAAGGTCTGTGTTCGCTGCGGCTACCATTTCAGGATGGGAGCCTGGGAAAGAGTCGATCTGATCATGGACACCGGTACATTTAAAGAAATTAATCAGGAGATGAAAAGCGTCAATCCGCTGGACTTTGAAGGCTATGCAGAGAAAGTCAGCGCTGGCCAGGAGAAAACGGGCCTTTCGGAAGCTGTACTGACAGGGTATGGCAAGATTCATGGCCAGGATGCTGTGATTACGGTGATGGACAGTAACTTTATGATGGGCAGCATGGGTTCGGTCGTTGGCGAGAAAGTGACCCGGGCTTTTGAATTTGCTGCTGAAAGGAAAATGCCGATCATTGCTTTTACTGCTTCAGGTGGGGCCAGGATGCAGGAAGGAATGTTTTCCCTGATGCAGATGGCGAAAACATCTGCAGCCGTTGGCAGACACAGCCGGCAGGGAGGACTGTATATCGCGGTTTTGACCGACCCGACAACGGGCGGCGTCACGGCCAGCTTCCCAATGCTGGGAGATATCATTTTGGCGGAACCCGACGCGCTGATCGGCTTTGCCGGCAAGCGGGTCATTCAACAGACCATCAGGCAGGAGTTGCCGGAAGGTTTTCAGAAAGCAGAATTTCTGCTGGAACACGGTTTTATTGATAAAATCGTGGCCAGAGAGGACCTCAAACTAACCTTGTCTCGCCTGATTAAGCTTCATTACAGGCGTTAAGCAAAAAGACGGAGTGTGGCTATGCTCGAGCGGGAAAAAGAATTAGCGGAACTGAATAATAAGCTCAGTGATTTAAGGAAGCTTGCTGAAGATAAGCAAGCCGACTTTTCATCAGAGATTGAGGGATTAGAAGAGAAGCTTACCAGGATGAAAAAGGAAGCATTCTTGAATTTGACGGCGATGGATAAGCTGGCCCTGTCCCGAATGGTGGAAAGACCCACCACGCTCGATTATATCGAGAGAATTTTTCACTCCTTTATTGAGCTGCATGGAGACCGGATGTACCGGGATGACCCCTGCATTGTCGGCGGCGTTGCCAGACTGGGCGATTTGCCGATAACGGTCATTGGCCAGCAAAAAGGCAGAAATACCAAAGAAAATGTCAAAAGAAATTTCGGGATGACAAATCCCGAAGGTTACCGTAAAGCGTTAAGGCTCATGAAGCAGGCGGAAAAATTTCACCGGCCCGTGGTTTGCTTTATTGATACACCAGGGGCTGATCCCGGTATCGGAGCGGAGGAACGGGGCCAGGGGGAAGCGATTGCACGCAACCTGATGGAAATGGTCAGTTTGCGGACGCCTGTCATTTCCATTGTTCTGGGAGAAGGAGGCAGCGGCGGGGCGTTGGCCCTGTCGATCGCAGACGAGATCTGGATGCTGGAGCATTCGATCTATTCCATACTGTCTCCTGAAGGTTTTGCCAGTATCCTTTGGAAGGATTCCTCCAGAGCAAAAGAGGCAGCCCAGATCATGAAGATTACTGCTCAGGATTTGCAGCAAATGGGCCTGATCGACAAGGTTCTGCCGGAGCCTTTGGGCGGTGCCCACCATGATCCCGAGGCGATGGCTGCCGTGATCAAGGAACATTTGTTAAAGGTCCCGTTCAGAACCATGCTGGAACAACTCGATGATGTTCTTGAAAGGCGTTATCAGAAATACCGCAGGATAGGGGCTTATACCGAGTAATGAACGAATCTCTCAGCCCTGAAAAAATAACACAATACCTCCGGACAACTTTTCTGGGAAGAAAGATCCTCTGTTTTGACGTGCTGGACTCCACCAACTGTGAAGCAGCCCGCAGAGCTTTGGCTGAAGAAGAAGGAACTGTGATCATCAGTGAACAGCAGACGACCGGCCGGGGACGTTTTGGCCGAAAGTGGCAGTCACCGGGAGGCAAGGGGATCTGGATGTCAATCATTTTGAAACCTCAACTTCCGCCGGATGTGATACCCCAGCTGACGCTGGCCGGCGCAGCGGCAGTATGTCTGGCAGTGGACGAAGCAGCTATTTCTTTCCCTGGAAGAGGAATCACCATCAAATGGCCAAATGATCTATTCCTGAACGGAAAGAAGGCCGGAGGGATTCTGACGGAAATGTCGGTCAGCAGCAGGCGGACCCCGGTAGTGGTGATCGGCATCGGTCTGAATGTGAACCTTGCTGAAACGGATTTTCCTGATGAACTGAAATCCACAGCGACTTCTTTACGTCTCGAGACGGGCAGGGAACACGACAGGACCAGGCTGACAGCCGGAATCCTAAATGGATTTGAACCGCTTTACCTGGAATACCTCAGCACGGTTGATCTAGGCAGGACCTTAACCATCTGCAGGGAGCGTTCCGAAGTCATAGGCAGAAAAGTGGTTCTCGAAAACAGGGAGGGGCCGGTGCAGACCGCTGAGGTAATCGACCTCGGGCCTAAAGGGGAACTAGTCGTAAGGCTGGCGCAGACAGGGGAGATCAAAGCGATCATTTCGGGAGAAATTTCTGTGGCCCTACACGATTAAACGAGAAGTACGGTCGCGGTTCCCAAAATGAATACAGTATTTACATGGAAAATGGCATTGAAAACGAAGCGTCCTAATGATATAGTACTGAGAATATAGTTTATTACATGAAAGAACAGAACGGAGGAATGATGATGATTCAAAATTCGCATACGCTCGAAGTTTACCGTCAAAAACGTTTGTCCTATTTCCAATGGCGCACGCAGTCAACGACGTTTGCCAAAATTGCTCTGGCAGTAAGTCTGGCCTGCCTGACCGGCCTGCTTGCCCAGGTGAAAATCTACCTGCCATTTACTCCCGTGCCTTTGGTGGCTTCCCAGATTGGGGTGATCCTGGCTGCTGTGCTGCTGGGTAGAAAATGGGGCGGTATCAGTATGGCAATCTATGCTGTCGGCGGTTTGGCAGGAATTCCGTGGTTTGCGGGTTTCAAAGGCGGAGCGGCGGCGCTTGCCGGACCGACAATTGGTTATGTGTTTGGTTTTATCCTTGCAGCACTGTTTATCGGCGGTATGATTGATTCCAGAACCCAAAACCGTAAAGCTTTGCCGCTGACCGGCATTATCCTTTTTGCCCAGCTTGTCCTTGTCTATGTTCCGGGGTTAATATCCCTGGCCATATGGCTTTGGTCGACCGGACAGACAGTTACCCTGGCCGGAGTCCTCTTTATGGGCTATATACCCTTTATTGTCGGAGATATTCTGAAGTCACTCGTCGGAGCAGCAGCTGCCAAAGCCATTGTCCCGATGGAAAAATACTAGCACAGCATCGATTTGGGTTAATATTGGACTAAAGCAGCACTTCAAGAGTAATAAGTACCAGAATAATGACAACAAAGAACGCTGCACGCTGACCATATTTAAATGTATAGGCGTACATGCCGGATCCCCCCCGCAGGCTGATTTGTAAGATATTTGATTTGTTTTATTTTATTCTATGAAGTCCGGGGAGGCAAGGTGATAAAGAAATAAACCTATGGACATATGAACATATGCGCATAGGTTTATTTTTACGGTTCTAACCCTTTTATTTCAGTTGGATTGGGATTCGAGTTCTTTTCCTGCTTCAGGCATTAGTTTCTGCACAGTGTCCCTGCAGAACCGGATCCGTTCCAGATCTGCATCCTTCAGAAGGGGATACAGTCCCGGATTGTCCAGAGCAGCTTTGGCGGGTATAACCTCATAAATCAATTGATTATTCAGGCGTTTTTTATTCACCCAAGTAGGAACGGCGTCCGCCTGGAGAACTTGATGGGTGTGATCTGGATATACCCTGATCGTCACATTGGCGATGATTCCCTGTTCGGTATAAATGTTATCGACGGTTTCCTGACGCTGATCTGAGATGAAATTTCCCTGAGAATAAAAAACCGGAACAGTTCCATTGTTGTCTGTGGCCAAAAATACGAAGGGCTGGAGCACATGCGGATGGCCTCCAAAAATCACATCTGCGCCGCAGTCAGCCAGTACGGAGGCCAAGTCCTGCTGAAAGGTACTAGGCAGTCGATGATATTCATCTCCCCAGTGCATACACAAAATGACGATTTCCGCTCCGGCCTGTCTCGCTTCGGTGATTCTCGCCTTAATGGTTTGCGCAGAACTGTCAAAATCCTGCGGGTCAAAGGTATCCATCAGTCCGGTCATGTTGACGGGAAGGATAAGACCATTGATGCTCAGGCTGCCGTCATATTGCGGATAGCCGTAGCCAAAATTGACAAACGCCACTTTAACACCTTTGATGTCCTTGACGACATAGGTGGTTTCCTTCTCGGTAGCCTTGACGCCGATAATATCCAGTCCCTTGTTTTTGACAACGTCGATCGTCCGGTAGAATCCGGTGATATCCTGATCTAAACGGTGGTTGTTGGCTGCGGTAACAATGTCAATGCCCGATTCCTTCAGAGCATCAACGATCGAATCAGGGGTATTGAATTTGGGATAACCGGAATAGCCCTGCTCAGGCCCGGCAAGCGAGGTTTCCAGGTTGGCTACGGTAATATCGGCATTTCCAAGATAGGATTTAACATACTGAAACTGGCTGCTGAAATCATACAGACCTGTTGAAGAATCGTAAGCGGCCATATAGACCGTGTTATGAATCAGGATGTCGCCGACGGAAGCGATAGAGATATCCACATAGGAAGGCTGCGGCTCGGATTCCGGAAGCGAAGAAGGATCCGGAGGATTTTGAAAAGAAATCTGGTTGGTATATTGGTAGGCGATCAGACCGCCCGCAATGAATAGGACAGCGACTGTGCAGAGGAGGATAATCAGGAGTCTTCTTTTCATAAGCTTGACCTCAAATGATAATGATATAATAATTTTTTGATCATAGAATTTTTGATTTATAGTCTGGCTTTGTTAGACTTGTCTGCGAATAGGATGGTCGCTCTTAGTCATTATAATACATTTACTTCAAAGCGAAAACGAATTATAATGACAGGAAGAATAAATGGTGAATGTTATCGCTGAAGGCTTGGTGCCAGCCGAGCTTTCTTTATGATCCAGAGGAGGTAGGGAAATGGAACAAACAGAGTCCGTACAATTCGAACAATTTGAAACAAAAATGTTTAAAGAACTGACGCAGAAAGCGATAGACAGCAGTAAAATCAATCCTGAGCTATATAGTAAATATCAAGTAATGAGGGGCTTGCGTGATCTTGAAGGCAAGGGCGTACTCGTCGGTCTGACCGAGATTGGTGAAGTGCACTCCTATATTATAGACGAAGGAGAAAAGATTCCTGTTCCGGGAAGATTAACCTATAGAGGTATCGATATTAATGACATCGTCGACGGCTTTATCAAAGACGAAAGATACGGCTTTGAAGAAACGAGCTATTTGCTTCTGTTCGGGCATCTTCCGAACGCCGAGGAGCTGAAGGATTTTGAACAGGTGCTGACGGCATATCAAAAACTGCCCGAGGACTTTGTCCGGGGTACTATCCTGAAAAGCCCGGGCAAGGATATCATGAATATGCTGGCCAGGAGCATCCTGAGCCTATATTCCTATGATGACAACCCCGATGACAATTCCATCGAAAATGTCCTGAAACAATGCATGAAACTGATTGCCTGGATGCCTTTGCTGGCCGTGTATGGCTATCACTCCTGTGCGCACTATCATGGAAACAAGAGCCTATTTCTGCACAGTCCACTGCCTCATCTCAGCACAGCGGAAAATATTCTTCACATGCTCCGGCCGGACAGTAAATACACGAAGCTTGAGGCTGCCCTGCTGGATATTTCCCTGGTCCTGCATTCCGAACACGGCGGCGGGAATAATTCGACCTTTGTTACGCATGTCATTACCTCGACCGGTTCGGACACTTATTCGGTCATGGCTGCTGCTATTGGCGCCTTAAAAGGTCCCAAGCATGGAGGCGCCAATATTAAAACCTACAATATGCTTGAAGACATTAAACAAAATGTCACAGACTGGCAGGATGAGGATGAAATCAAGGCTTATTTGATGAAGATTATGAATAAACAGGCTTTTGACAGGTCTGGCCTTATTTACGGGATTGGCCATGCCGTCTACTCGATTTCTGATCCGAGGGAAGTCCTGCTTAAAGAATACGCCGGGAAGCTCGCTCAAGAGAAAGGTCTAGCCGAAGAGTATGATTTATTCAGCAGAGTGGAAAAACTTGCTCCCGATATTGTCCTGGGCCATAACAAGTCAGGCAAGGTCATCAGCGCTAATGTGGACTTTTATTCCGGTTTTGTCTATAAAATGCTGGGGCTTCCGCTGGAACTGTTTACCCCGATCTTTGCGATCTCCAGAATGTCAGGATGGAGCGCCCACCGGATCGAAGAGATTGTGAATAATGGTAAGATTGTTAGACCGGCCTATAAAAGCGTTGCTCCAAGGCGGGAATATATTCCGCTTTCCGGCAGGAATTAGATAGAGATTTTAAATAAATACGCGGATGAAGACAACAGCCGAAAGCGGTTGTACATTGCGTAGCCCTACCTTCTTTGGTTTCTTTGTCTTTTAACATTAAGAAAGCGGTGTCGCCAACTACTTTAGTAGTTTTGCAGCACCGCTTTGCTTTTTGCGTAGAAATATTAACTTTGATGCGCTCTCAGATATTCTTTGACTTGAGGGCCTTCATACAGCAGCTGATCAGCCAACCCTACGATACTACCCGGAGAAAGCTGTCGGGCCAAGTCCGCAGCATTCTTACGCATTTCTTCAAGTAAACCGGGATTTAGACAGAAACTGTCGATCAGAGGATTAAGTTCGGAGATCTTTGAGGTTCTGACAGCAACACCTGCTTTAACTAGAATCTCGGTGTTTTCTTCTTCTTGTCCCGGAATAAAAAATGGAATAATGATGGGGATATTTTTGTTGATCGCTTCCGAGACAGTCAGACCGCCGGGTTTTGTGATAATCACATCGGACTGGTCCATCAGGTCATAGATGTTCGATGTGAAACCATAAATGACAACATCTTTGGCGTTAAAGGTACCTGTGTACTTTTTTGCAAGATCAGTCCAAAGCTTGCGATTGCTTCCGCATACTACCAGGATGCGAAGATGATGCCGGTTTTCCATAAGCGTTTTCAGGCATTTTTTGATATAGGGGATGCCCATGCTCCCGCCCATGATCAGCAGTGTAAATACATCATTGTTTCTGACAAGGCGGGGCTGACGGAATTCTTCCCGTACCGGAATGCCGAAAATGTGTATTTTATTTTCAGGAACACCTTTTTCCGTAAGCGTATCCTTGGTGTAACATGAACCAACAATGTAGGCATCAACAAAACTATTCACATAAAACTGATGAGCCATATAATCTGTAACCAGCGAAATAAAAGGCAGATTTAAGCGTCCGGATGCTTTTAAATAGGAAACAACACCGACATGAAGAGGATGGGTGGTAATAAGCAGGTCTGGCTTGTACTCTTGAATCAGCTGTTCGATGACACTATCCATGGCCCTGTTTAAAATTCTTTTGACATTTTTATTTAAGAACTCGTTATAGGTAATCTTATATAGTTTACCGTACATTTTCGGTAATCTTGTTGCGAGTATATGATAACCGTCATCGATAAGAGCTTCCATGATCCAGCTTTCTTCTTTTTTTAAGGGTTCTACAATCCGGACGGAATAGCCTGAAGCTTCAAGCTCCTTTTTCAGACAGTCTGCGGCCTGATTATGTCCATGTCCTGTAGACGCAGAGAAAATCATTACTTTAGGCACGAATATTCTCCCTTCAATTAAAAGCATAAGATGCTGAAAGTTATCCTTATACATTATAACAGTTTATGGTCGATAACCAACATAAATTTATTTATTATTTTTTGGCAAATAGGAATAACTACACAAGCAATCTTCTGGCAGGAAGACATACTTAAACGACCTTATAATAGTCTATGGGCCACAGTTTCGCGATCTACTAATACTGAAACTCAATCTGCACAGACTTTTTCTCCCTGCTGTCTGTTTTGGGCAGGAATACATTCAAAACACCATTTTTATAAATTGCCCTGACATTATCAATGGAAACGGTCGCCGGAAGAGAGACGGAGCGGCGGAATTGACCGGTATACCTTTCTTTTTTGTGTAGGCGATCTTCCTGAATCACATGCTGTTCGCGGTTTAAAGTACCGCTGATGGTTATCATGTTGTTTTCAATCTGAATGCCTACATCTTCTCTTCTTTGCAGTCCTGGCAGATCGCAGGAAACAATGATCTCTTCGTCGGTTTCATAGATGTCGGTAAATGGAACGGCCAAGCGCGGAGCGAACTCGTCTTCGAAAAAAGTATATGGAAAACTATAAAGCCTATTGATTTCACGGCGTATCTGATCTGCATTGCGCATTGGATGGAATGGTATAAGATTCATATTTCCAGCCCCCAATATTTTTGGATTTGTATCAAATGCTTTTATCAATCGTACTAGGATTATCTTAACCTGACAGATGATTTATATACCGTCTCAATGTTTAGACGAACGTACTATTGGCAATTAATCAAATAATATGAATGAAATAATTCGAACAAAAAAATGACCAAAAGTTGTCCAAATTATTTGACCTTTATTGACCTTTGTAATAAAATAGAGACATATCAAAATTAACAATCAATGATGGAGGGAACAAATATGAGTTATCTTATCCCGATGGTAGTTGAACAAACGAATCGCGGTGAACGTTCTTACGACATCTATTCTAGGCTCCTCAAAGACCGTATTATCTTCCTGGGCGGAGCAATCGATGATAACGTTGCCAATGTTGTAGTTGCGCAATTGCTTTTCCTCGAGGCGGAAGATCCTGAAAAGGACGTTTTTGTCTATATCAACAGTCCCGGAGGGTCCATTACTTCCGGGATGGCCATCTACGACACGATGCAGTACATCAGGCCTGATGTACAGACCATTTGTATTGGAATGGCTGCCAGTATGGGTGCCTTCCTGCTTGCTGCCGGCACGAAAGGTAAGCGTACTGCCCTGCCGAATGCTGAGATCCTGATTCACCAGCCGTTAATTGCTGGGGGAGGTTTATCGGGGCAGGCTACAGAAATTGAAATTCACGCCAAACAGTTGCTGAAAACGAAAAACAAAATGAACAGGATTCTTGCCGAAAGAACCGGCCAGCCTTTGGACAAAGTCGAGCAGGATACGGACCGTGACTACTATATGTCCGCTGAAGAAGCTAAAGAATACGGAATTGTTGACCGGGTACTGGAAAAAGCAGCACTGCTTGAGCAAAAGAAGAAAAACCCGCTAAAATAGAATCTCTTAAAAAAATTTCATAAAAAACCCTGAAGAAAATCCTGGATATCGGAAACGCCTCATTGAGTAATCATTTGAGGCGTTTGACGTCCATTCAGAAAAAAACATAAAAGTAAGATAAATTCGGCATACTAAACTCGGATTGTTCAAAAACAACCAAAGCAACAATAAAAAAAAGGAGGAAAAATCTTGCAGAAAATTCGTAAAGCAGTCATACCCGCGGCTGGATTGGGTACAAGATTTCTTCCTGCGACCAAAGCTCAACCCAAAGAAATGCTGCCAATCGTAGACAAACCGACCATTCAGTACATCATTGAAGAAGCGGTTCAATCCGGTATTGAAGATGTCATTATTGTCACAGGAAGAAACAAAAGAGCCATTGAGGATCATTTTGACCGTTCTGTAGAACTTGAACTATTTCTAAAAAACGGAGAAAAGTCCGAATTGCTCGATATGGTCAAACATATTGCTGAGATGGTCGATATCCATTATGTCCGCCAAAAAGAAGCTCTGGGGCTTGGTCATGCCGTCTACAGTGCCAGAAGATTTATTGGCAATGAGCCGTTTGCCGTTCTTTTGGGAGACGACGTGATCTATTCGGAAGAGCCTTGTCTGAAACAAATGATTAGGTACTACGAGCTTTATAACAGCAATCTGATTGGCGTACAGGAAGTACTGCCGGCAGAAGTGTCCAAATACGGGATTATTGATGGCAGCAGAATATCTCCGAGACTGTACAAGGCGGAAGCCATGTTTGAAAAGCCGACCCCGGAGGAAGCGCCTGATATTCCGCTTGCGATCATGGGCCGGTATATTCTTAATCCGGAAATTTTTGATATCCTCGCGGAATTGCCTCCGGGAAGAAATGGAGAAATTCAGCTGACGGATGCAATTGCGCAGTTGAGCAAGGTTCAGGATGTGTATGCCTACAATTTTGAAGGGAAAAGATATGATGTCGGGGACAAACTTGGTTTTGTCAGAGCAACCATTGAATTTGCGTTAAGACATGAAGAAATTGGCGAAAGCCTGATGGATTATCTGACCGATATTGTCAGCCGGTATCAGAAAGAAGGTCAGGAGCTTCGCCTGCTTTCAGCAGGCAATAATTTGGACAAACTTTATGATATTAAGAAGAATTACAGTTAACCGGGTAAGTAAATGGATGCTGCCCGGAAAAAACGGCGGAAAATAAAGTACTTTCACAGAAAATAGGTTGTTTACTATCCTCAATGTGACAAGCTTTTCTCTTTGCTATTGGTAATATTATACAGAAAATACCTATAGTAAGGAGGAAAAAGGATGAATTTCAGCCGCAAAAGCATCCTAACTCTTGCAGGGGCTGTTGTTCTGGCGGGGGTAATCATTATTGGCGGAATTTATGGGCCCACTGCCTGGAAAGTATTTCGTGGCCAGGTAGTTGGACCAGAGGACCAAGTGGTTATCCAGACGCCCCCGGTCAATTATGCCGGTGGAGAGACGGATGCTGATCAGACCATTGCTCAGGGTGAAGAAAGTACGGTTTCACCCAATACCGGGGGAACACCGGCTGCAGAAGGTACTGCAGGAGATACCGTTACAGCACCCAATCAGGCTGACGGCACAGACGATTCTGCCAGCAGCACGAATGAAGTCAAAAAGTACAGGGAACCGGATCTGAGTCTTTTGAATATTGCGCCTTCGCTTGAGGAGTATTTTGGCGAGAGAGCGCTCAGCGATGCATCCAGGACTCTTGCCTTCGGAGCCGCCTGGAACATCCACCAGTACACGGATGGTTATCTGTACGGTGTCACCGCAGGGCCTCAGATGAACGAACAGGATATTAAGAAGTACATTGTTTTCCATAAGACCTTATGGGAAAAGCAAATGGAAAATGAGGTCAATTCCAGTCAGGCGTCAACCTTTGATGTATATTTCAGAAATCTTCTGAATAGAGGGATCGATGCCTTTGACAGTAAGGACAAAGTAAGAATTGAACAATTCCATCTCGAGATTCATGATTTGGACGCGCATCTGCTGCGGGATGATATGAGTTCCAAGGTTTACGGGGCAACTCCTTTTGCCACGAAACGTTCTGAATAGCATTCCTAATGCATTGATGGGCGCCTGAAACAACATTTGAAGCGCTTCTAAAAAAGTTATCCTGTCTCAAACCTCCATGAGATTAGGATAACTTTTTTTGATTTTTAACCTTGTCATTATGCTGTTTATTCTGTTGATTCATTTTGGCTCTCTGGGCACGGCGCTGGGGTATTTTGAGAGCTTCCCTTCCCTGATTCAATTGGGGGTCGGAGCCTTGTCCGTAATTATGAAGAGATTGGATAAGGAAGAATAGGTCCACAGTCCTGTAATAAAAATAGGCTGAACCATGTTTAAAATCCCCGTAGAACGGATAGAATGGAAATAGTTACCATTCTATCCATTATTGAGGGGATTGTGATTTTATGCGTAAAAAATTTTGGTTGATCACAGTACTGGTATTTGTTCTGGGGGTGTGCCTCGGCGCAGGGGGGTACTTTTTATGGTCAACGACTTTGAACCCGGAAGTAAATTCTCCGGCTGAAAAGGACAACGCGGCCAAGGTAGGCACCGTTCAGAACGGTGATGCTGTTCAGAATGCTCTTCCGGACTTGTCTATCGAAGGAAATGGCATTGTTGACGGCATAGCTGATGGTACAAATGACAGTACAAATAACAGTACTGACGAAAGCACAAGCGCCTTGACTGAGGCAGAACAGGAAGCGGTTATTGCACAGTATAAACAGGGTCTGGGAATACTCTTTGATGCCTGGAAGGCCAAAGATATGACTGCGTTCAGAATTGCGATTGCCAATGCCTACACTGGAGAACTGATGGAGAAGCATATCCAGAAAGCGGAAGGATTTATTTCCAGAGGAATCGGACTGGATGTAGGCAATATTATTTTTGATGACGTGCAAATCGAATCTGCCGACAAGCTTTCGGCGACAGTTAATGCTGTTTACCGTTACACGGCCAGAGATTACGACTTGGACGAGCAGTATCCTTTGGGGGAAGAGCAGGAACATCAGGTGCATGTCAGGGCGAATCTGATTAAAATTGGTCAGAGCTGGCTGATTACGGGCGAAACGGCAATATAGCCGGCAAAATATTGCAGGATTTAACTGAACGATGGCGAATTCTAGGAGCTGAGAAGATAAGTCTTAAAAAGATTAAGACGGGGAGAGAAACGGATGTTCAAGAGAAAGCCGGGAGCGCTTGCGGTTCTGCTGATCGTAATATTGTTTTTGCCGGTCTATAGTTCCGGGGCATCTGGGGCAGAGATTCAGACGTACCAGAATCCTTCCCGGGAGGTCGTTGCTCAGAAGCTTGAGACGATTTCCAGAAGCAAAGGAATTCCGAGCGTACTGCTAAAAACAATTGCCTATTGTGAATCGGGTTGGAGACAATTCGATCAAAATGGTGAAGTGGTAACCGGCAGCACAGACGGCACCTCGAATCCTGCCCTCGGAATCATGCAGGTTACCAGTTATGATCCTGGAGATACCGAAAAAGTTAATAAACTTAAATATGATATCGACTATAATATTTCCCGCGGTGCGGAACTGCTGAATGAAAAATGGCAGATGACGCCGAAGATTGGTGATGGGGACCGTAACAAGCTGGAGAATTGGTATTTTGCGCTTTGGGCCTATCATGGCTGGTTGGCGTACAACAACCCGAATAATGCTGCTGCCAGAGGCGAGGTAGCTTATCAGGACGCGATCATTCGCAAAGCCGCAACAGCATATTTTCCGGGTATTGTCGTACCTGTCCAAATTACGCCGGTTCCCGCCGAACTTCTGCCGCTTGGCACGCTTCCGAGCAGCAGTCAGATCTGGAATACACCTGAACCGTATACCCTGGGAGACTTGACTTCCAGCACAGTTGGCACAACCACCCGAATCTCAGGTCAGAACAGGATAGACACGGTCAATCAAATTGCCTTGAACGGATGGGCGAGTGGTGCCCAGACCGTCATTCTTACCCGTTCAGATGCATTTCCTGATGCTCTGGCCGGCGTACCTCTGGCTAAAAAATATAACGCACCGATTTTGCTTACGAGCCCGGATCAACTTGATCAAGGTGTCATTGAGGTGTTGAATACCTTAAAGCCGGCAAAAGTGATTATTCTGGGTGGAGAGACGGCTGTCAGCAAACCAGTTGAGACTAGACTCAAGGCCGTTTTGACCTGGACCTCTGATGTTTCTCGGATTGCCGGGGCGGACCGTTATCAGACAGCGGTACGGATTGCCGCTGATTTTCCCAAAGATGCCAGCGTGGCTATTGCTACGGGTCTGGATTTCCCGGATGCGTTAAGTCTGGCCACAGCTGCAGCTGCCAACGAAATGCCTCTGCTGCTGACTTCAACCCGGAGCCTGCCTGAGGTTACAAGACAGGACTTAAGCAAACGTTCACCGGGAAAGATCTATATTGGCGGCGGGGAAAAAGTCATTACTGCTGAAGTAGTGACAGCCCTGACCCAGACAACCGGATTGTCTGCGGGGAATATTGTTCGTTTTGCCGGGAGCAACCGTTATGAGACTTCGGTGATGATTGCGGAAGCGTTCTTTCCCAGTACGCAGGAGATTTATATGGCTACCGGACTCGATTTTGCAGATCCTCTCGCCGCTGGCGCCCTGGCTGCAACGAAGAATGCCTGTCTATTGCTGATTTCTCCGCAGGGATTCACGACAAACGGGCCAACAGAAAATTATCTAAAAAAGATGGCTTCTTCTACAAATGTTAAAGTGATCGGCCCGGAAGCTTCCATTTCGGAATATACGGTTACCCGCGTAAAATATTTACTCAGACAGATGTGATTCAATCCATAAATCAATGATAGATTCGTCAAGAATCTGTTAATAATCAGTCCATAACCAGTCAATTTGATGAGAAGGTTTGCAAGCAAGATCATCCATTAAATGGAATAATATTGACCTTTTCCGGCAAGCAGCACTTCTTGTCGGAATTTTGTTTATGAGCGTTTATGCGGCTTTCAGCCATTTGGAAAAATTTTGGGGAAGGAAAATCTGTCTCTAAGACGAACTTATTTACTCTAAACTTCTTTCAAGTTTTGTGACGGCTACGAAGATGGCATACGATGTGCCTGGTGTCGAATGCGTCAGGATGACAAAGCATTTGACTGGTCTAATGCCGCGATGTCCAAGGATAGACTGGTGCAGCGTTGCCACGGACGGCAAAGAGCTGCCGGGGCCATGGATGGTAAGGAGCGGCGGTTTCTGTGTTTCTGATTAGGAGGTAATTAATGCGTTCGAAAAAATATATCCGGTTATTCCTGGCCGTGCTTTTCAGCATTTTGCTGCTGATCCCGGCCAGGCCGCTGCCTGTTCAGGCAGCAAACCAGAATCCTACTCCCGAGGAGATATCCCGGATCTTTGACCAGGTGGCCCTGGAGGAGAAAGTCCCTGCGGAGATCCTCAAAGCGATTGCGTTCAAAGAATCAGGCTGGCGTCAATGGAACAGTTCGGGCAATGTTGTGACGGGGGGCTCAGGCAGCAGGCCTTACCTCGGCATTATGCAGATTGGGGTATATGATCCTTCCGATTCGGAGACGATTAACCACCTGAAAACGGATATTGCCTATAATATTGCCTACGGGGCTGAAGTCCTGAAATCCAAGTGGAATATGACGCCGACCATCGGAGACGGCGACCCCGGAAAACTGGAAAACTGGTATTTTGCGATTTGGGCTTACAACAGCTGGTCCATCACCAATAATCCGAATACTGCGGCTGCTTCAGGCAGGGTAGCCTATCAGGATAAAATCTTGAAACTGATTGCCACTGATTATTATGAGGGCCTGACTGATCCCGTCAGTATCACACCGGTGTCGAAGTCACTGCTGCCGGCGGGTACACTGCCGTCAAAGAATTCTGTCTGGAAAACGCCCGAACCGGTTCACTATGCCGGTTACACGCTGGGCCTTCCCATGATCTCCAGGAGTCAAAACAATTTGCTGCTTTCAACTGTGAAAAGAATTTCCGGCATAGACCGGATTGACACAGCTGTAAAAATTGCTTATGAAGGGTGGCCTTACGGCTGTGAGACGGTCGTCATCGCGAGATCCGATGCTTTCGCAGACGCCTTAGCCGGGGTATCCCTGGCGAAACAGAATCATGCGCCAATTCTTCTTACTTCAAAGGATCAGCTTGACCAGCGGGTGGAAGTCGCTTTAACCGTTCTGAAACCACTGAAAGTGATTATTCTTGGCGGTGAGACTGCGTTATCATCCCGGGTGGAGAACAGGCTGAAGGAAGTTGTTTCCTGGACAGAAGATTTTGAGCGAATAGCGGGTCAGGACAGATATGAGACCGCAGCGCTCATTGCGTCTCATTTTCCTGAGGGCAGCGGAGTTGCTGTGGCGACCGGATCAAATTTCCCGGATGCTTTAGGTATTGCTTCAGCTGCCGCAGCCAAAGGATATCCGCTGCTATTGACGGCAAAAGACAGCCTGCCGCAGGCCACCGCAGAACTTCTACAGACCCTGAAACCGTCTGAGCTATATATTGCCGGTGGGGAGGGTGCGGTATCTGCCGGGGTCGCCGGCAGCATCACCGGTATCGCAGGTCTCTCTGCGGACAAAGTCCGGCGTTTTGCCGGTAATAACCGCTACAATACTTCGCTTACAGTCGTGCAGTCCCTGTATCCCGATGCCCAGAAGATCTACCTGGCGACCGGGGAGGGTTTCCCGGATGCTTTGGCGGGAGCAGCGCTTGCTGCTAATACGGATGCGCCGCTGTTGCTGATTCCGACGGAAGGGCCTGCAGCCGGTTCCGATACCGAGAAATATTTTCAGAGTATCTCGCCGGATGTGGAACTGGTGGTTTTCGGAGGCAAATCCGTCATCAGTGACAATGCGATTATCCGGATCAAATACCAGATGGTTAAAATATAGCAGGAGGGGGGACAAGGAGACGGATCTTTGTCCCCCTTTTGAATTGTAAAATGAGGAAAACTGTAGTAAACTGATAAACGGTGAAAACGAATTATGTCCTGAAAGGTCGGAACTGATAGCGTGGCACATCCCAAACGTACCCTATTTTTTATGCTTACCGATGCTTTATTGATTAATCTTGCCCTTTTTTTAAGCTTCTACCTGCGCCTTTCCGAAGAGGCTGATCTGCAGGTGGAGTTTGTTAAATATTTGGGTACTTATTTGAATGCCGCGATCGTATCAACCTTCGTGCTGATCGTAACGTTCCACTTTTTTGGGTTGTATAAAAATATTTGGCGATATGCCAGTGTCAGAGAGCTTCTTTCTATCGTCTACGCTGTAACCGTCGGTGCAGCGTTTACAGTTATGGCGGTCTATTTTATTTCCCCGCTCAGACTTCCGCATTCGGTCAGCATTTACTTTTGGCTGATGCTGATTGTTTTGATCGGCGGACTCCGGTTCAGCCAGAGGATGCGCCAGGAGAATACTATTTTTGCCGTGTCCAACAAATCGCAGCGAAAAGTACTCATTATCGGAGCCGGTGACGCAGGCGTTCTTGCTTTGCGTGAACTCAAGAAAAGAGATTTTCAAGAAGGTGTACCCGTCGGTTTTATTGACGACAGCAAAAGCAAAATTAATCTTCATGTTCAAGGATTTCCGGTGTTGGGTTCCCGTGACGACATCCGGCGGATTGTTGAGGACTATGCTGTTGATGAGATTATCATCGCGATCCCTTCTGCCGATGGAGAGACTGTCAGGGAGATCGTGGAAATATGCAAGGAGACACGGGCGGTCTTAAAGATTATGCCCGGCGTATACGACATCCTGAGCGGCAAGATTACGGTGAGTTCTTTAAGGGAAGTACAGGTCGAAGACCTGCTCGGGCGCGAACAGGTATCGGTGGATTTGGAAGAGGTGGCAGGTTACCTGAAAAACCAGGTTGTTCTGGTGACCGGTGCCGGAGGTTCCATCGGATCGGAACTTTGCAGGCAGATTGTCAAGTTTTTCCCCTCAAAGCTTATTCTGGCCGGACACGGGGAAAACTGTATTTTTGATATTGAGCAGGAGTTGAAGAATTCCCCGATAGTGACGGAAATTTTTGATATTAAGGATGCCGGCAAGGTTAACCTTGTTTTTGAAAAGTACAAGCCTTACGTGGTTTT
Source organism: Dehalobacter restrictus DSM 9455 (assembly GCF_000512895.1). Classification (NCBI taxonomy): domain Bacteria; kingdom Bacillati; phylum Bacillota; class Clostridia; order Eubacteriales; family Desulfitobacteriaceae; genus Dehalobacter; species Dehalobacter restrictus. The sequence continues at coordinate 2,637,194 of NZ_CP007033.1, read as the reverse complement.
CCATGCAGCTGCGCACAAGCATGTGCCACTGATGGAGGTAAATCCTGAGGAAGCATTGAAAAATAATGTGATGGGCACGAGCAATCTGGCCGCAGCGGCTGACAAAACCGGAGTCAGGACATTTGTACTGATCTCCACCGATAAGGCGGTTAATCCGACCAGTATCATGGGCGCATCTAAAAGGATGGCCGAGATGGTCATCCAGGACTATGACAAGAGATCTGAGACCAAGTTTGTCGCCGTTCGCTTTGGCAATGTTCTCGGAAGCCGTGGAAGCGTCATCCCGACATTTAAAAAGCAGATTATGGCGGGGGGACCGGTAACGGTAACGGATCCTAGGATGACCCGTTACTTTATGACCATCCCCGAAGCAAGCCAACTGGTCATTCAGGCCGGCGCGATGGCCTCAGGCGGAGAAATCTTTATTCTTGATATGGGCAAGCCTGTGAAGATCGTTGATCTGGCCAAGGACCTTATCCGTTTATCAGGTTTTGAACCGGGTAAAGATATTCAAGTTGAGTTTACCGGCGTGAGACCCGGAGAGAAACTTTTTGAAGAGATTCTGACTTCGGAAGAAGGCACGACGGCAACGAAACATAAACGTATTTTCGTAGCAAGGCCCAACCATATTGATCACGAGGCGATCGAAGGACTGGTGCAGAAAATACGCGAGCGTGGCAGCTATATGAACAGGGAGGAAATCAACACTTCCATCAGGACACTTCTTCCTGACTTTGGGAAGACCATAAAAACTTAGGCAGCGCAGTCTTGACCATCATGAACGCTTGCATCACAGATAAACGCTTGCACCACAGATATAAGGAGGAACTTCTATGTTGGAAGTTAAAAATGTCATTACGCAGAATCATCCTGTTGCCCTGGAACTCAAAAAGAAAATTGAAAACCATACCGCCCGGATCGGCGTGATCGGTCTTGGTTATGTTGGCCTGCCACTGGCAGTTGAGAAAGGTAAGGTTGGTTTCCCAGTTCTCGGATTTGATATTAATGCAGAGAAAGTTGCCATGGTATCAGCCGGAGAAAACTATATCGGAGACGTCAAGAACGAGGAGCTTAAAGAACTTGTCGATAAAAAGATCCTTCAGGCAACCACTGATTTTACCAAACTTGCCGACTGTGATGTGGTGATCATTTGTGTACCGACACCGCTGACCATTACCAGGGATCCTGATATTTCTTATATGAAGGCTTCCGCTGAGGAAGTCGGAAAAACCATTCGTCAGGGACAGCTTGTCACACTTGAGAGTACGACATATCCTGGAACCACGCAAGAAGTGATCCTGCCGATTCTGGAACAGTCGGGGCTTAAAGTCGGGCAAGACTTTTTCTTGGCCTTTTCGCCGGAAAGAGTTGATCCCGGTAACAAGCGTTTTTCAACGAAGAACACCTCCAAAGTTGTCGGCGGCGTAACGCCTTACTGCCTGGAGATTGCTTATACCTTATATGCACAGACCATTGTAAATGTCGTACCGGTCAGTTCACCGGCGGCAGCGGAACTTACCAAAGTATTTGAAAATACCTACCGCGCAGTCAATATCGCACTCGTGAATGAAATGATGCTATTATGCGATCGGATGGGGCTTGATGTTTGGGAGATCGTCGAGGCTGCTTCGACGAAACCTTTTGGTATCCATACGTTTTATCCGGGACCGGGTGTTGGCGGCCACTGCATTCCGATTGATCCGTTCTACCTTACCTGGAAGGCCAGAGAGTATGACTTTCATACCCGCTTTATTGAACTGGCCGGCGAGATCAATGTTGAAGTCTCTTCTTATGTCGTCAATAAAGTATACCGGGCTTTAAATTCCATGAATAAGAGCGTTAAGGATGCCAAACTCCTGGTCGTAGGTGTCGCTTATAAAAAGGATATTGAGGATGTCCGCGAATCACCGGCCCTGATCATCATGGAACTTCTGCGCAAGGAAGGGGCCATCTTAAGCTACCATGACCCTTACGTACCGGTGATCGAGCCGCATGGCGGCAGCACCATGCATCTGGAAAGCATCCAGCTAACCCCGAATGTATTGCAGGAGGCCGACTGTGTCCTGATTATCACCGATCACAGTGCTATAGACTATGATCAAATCGTCCAATATGCACCGTTAGTTGTCGATACACGCAATGCAACCAAAGACGTTCGGCAGATGCGTGAAAAAATATTCAAAATCTAAGTAAGGTAGCGGGGACAAAAGAGACGCTTCTTTTATCCTTCCTTTATGATTGGAGCGTGTGGAAATTTGACAGGAGACAAAATAGTATTTGGCGTAATCGGGTGCGGAAGAATTGCCCCGAAACATACGGAATCGATTATGGCTATTCCCGGCGCAGAGCTGGCTGCTGTCTGTGACATTGTGCCGGAAAGGGCTGAAGATTTTGCCAGCAAGTACAAGGCAAAGCCATATCTGGATTATCACGATCTTTTGAAGAGAGAAGATATCGATATTGTCACGATCGCAACCCCGAGTGGAAGCCACGCGGAAATCGGGATTGCAGCGGCCAGGGCCGGCAAGCATGTGATGGTCGAGAAGCCTATGTCCATGACGCTCCGCGAAGCAGATCTGCTGATCAGGGCCTGCAGGGAGAACGGTGTCAAACTGGCGGTCATTCATCAGAATCGTTTTAATCAATCAATTAAATTACTGAAAAACGCTTTGGAAGCAGGACGTTTTGGGAAACTGACACATGGCCAGGCGACTGTCCGCTGGAACCGGGGCATGGACTATTATCTGCAGGCACCTTGGAGAGGGACCAAACTGCAGGACGGCGGCGTCCTGATGAATCAGTCCATTCATAACATTGATTTATTACAGTGGATGTTCGGTCCTGTAGAATCCGTTTTTGGCTATACCCATACCGCGTTAAGAAATATTGAAATGGAAGATGTCGCCGGAGCGGTACTGAAGTTTAAGAACGGCGCAATCGGGCTGATTGAGGCTGCTTCCACGATTTATCCAAAGAATATCGAGGAAACGCTGAACGTTTTTGGGGAAACAGGCTCAGCTGTGATCGGCGGGATTGCAGTGAACCGCGTCGAGGTTTGGGAATTCCCCGATAGTGAAGCAGAAAAAGAGCAGATATTTGCTGCCCAGGAGACTGATCCGCCTAACGTATACGGATTTGGCCACCGGGAGATCATTGAGGATATGATCCAGGCCGTTCAAACCAATGGGACTCCCGCTGTACCCGGCGAAGAGGGACGAAAAGCACTTGAAATCATTTTATCCATCTATAAATGCCAGGAAACCGGGGTACCGGTTAAACTTCCGTTAATTGAAGATTAGAAAAAACCATGCACTTCCTTTTCGGTTGGCACATATTTGTATTGTACACTAAAACCGGAAAGGAGACAGAAAAATGAGACCTCCTTATGATGGACCGGGACCGGGAACATATTCGATGATGCCGGATTATCACCAGACAATGATGCAGGTCGAGCTTGCCGTCAGGCATGGAATGAGAGAAGTGGGGACTGTGAATGTGAGACATGGTGTTATGGAAACAGCCCTTGTTGCTTACCTGCTAGGCAAAGGCTTTGACTATTATCAGGCAGTCCGGATCGTAGAATCCTGGGAACGGAATGAAACTTTCCCTATGTAAATGTTATTTATCAAGGTGGAAGTCACTACATGTGAGGATGTTTATAGCAAAGCGTCCTCATTTATTTGTTTCAGAAAGTATAAGGACTTTCTAATACACCTAAAGGAGACTAAGGCTTGGTGCAAGCTAAGTATTCTTAGTGACAGCTTGTTCTTAGAATATTGATAAATTAAATTGTATAGAAAGAAGGGTTTGATTTGGCAGCTGAAATTCATTCCGGAGCGGTTATCGCGGCTAGCGCTATGATTGGGAAACAGGTAAGTATCGCTCCTTTTTGCGTAATAGGGGAGAATGTCGTGATTGAAGACGGGGCAATACTGGAGCCGGGGTGTGTACTGGCGGATGGAGTGAAGGTTGGTAAAGATGTCAAACTTGGATGCCATGTCACCTTGGGAAATCAGGCAGTTTTGGAAGCCGGGGTCGTCGCAGGGGATCATACCGTGGTATATCCGGGGACAGTGATTGGAGAAGGTGCGTTTGTCGGCAGCAATTCGTCAATAGGACGCCCGCCGCGCGCAGCGGCAACCAGTACGGTCAAAAACACGGAAGATCTGCCACCGCTTACAATTGGCAGAAAGTGTACCATTGGCTGCTCCTCAGTGATTTATTCCGGTACGGAGCTCGGCGACGGGGTCTTTATCGGAGACAGGGCCTTGGTCCGGGAGCGTTGCACACTTGGTGAGAAAGTTGTTGTCGGCAGCGGCAGTGCTGTGGAGAATAATACCAGGATCGGATCTTTTACGAAGATTCAGACCGGCTCCTACATTACCGCATATATGGAGATTGAAGAAAATGTCTTCATTGCGCCGATGGTGACAACGACGAATGACAATTATATGGGGCGGACCGAAAAACGTTTTAAACATATCAAGGGAGCCGTAATCCGCAGGGCAGCGCGGATCGGAGGAGGAGCGATCCTGCTTCCGGGCATCGAGGTGGCGGAAGAGACATTTGTCGCGGCAGGTTCGCTCATCACAAAAGATACAGTTGCCGGGAAAGTCTACAAAGGATTCCCAGCCAAGGCTGTCCGGGATGTCCCGGAAGATGAGCTGATCTAGCTAATGTATTACCGAGACCTACCAGGATAAACAATATATTAATTCTTGAAATTAACTCGTGCAGGGTGTACCCTAAATATATTATTGTCTGCAGTTGCTCCATGCCATCCATGGAATAAGCGAAGCGCCAACTCTATCCAACGCTTACACGGTATGATGAACTCTAAACAAGACAATTTGTATTCATAGGATTTTTGTTCGACATTAGGCCATTTGTGGTCGTCAGAAAGGGAGGATGCATGTGTCAATTCCACTTTTGGATTTAAAGGCGCAGTACTTATCGATAAAAGAAGAGATTGATCAGGCGGTACTCGGGGTTCTGGACTCCTGTCATTTCATTCTCGGACCGAATGTGAAAGCAATGGAGGAAAAAACAGCAGCGTACTGCGGGACAAAGCACGCTGTTGCTGTTGCCAATGGTACGGATGCGCTTGTACTGGCTCTCAAAGCCTGCGGCATTGCACAGGGGGATGAAGTCATCACGACGCCGTTTACTTTTTTTGCTTCGGCAGAGGCAGTTGCGAGTCTCGGGGCAACACCTGTATTCGTAGATATTGATCCGGTCACGCTGAATATGGATATTGACCAATTGGAAAGCAAAATTACCTCCAGGACAAAGGCGATTATTCCTGTTCATATTTTTGGCCAGATGGTCAATATGGATAAGGTCATGGACCTGGCCCAAAAATATGAGCTTAAGATTATAGAGGATGCCGCACAGGCGATCGGGGCCGAATACAAGGGCAAAAGAGCCGGAGCCTACGGAACGGCAGGAACATTCAGCTTTTTTCCAACCAAGAATCTCGGCGGCTATGGCGATGGCGGCATGGTGGTGACCAACTGTGATGAAATTGCGGAAAAGGTCAGACTGTTCCGTTTCCATGGCTCCAAGACAAAATATTTCCATGAAGAGATTGGCTATAACAGCAGACTGGACGAGATCCAGGCTGCTATTCTCCGCGTCAAGTTTCAGTATCTGGATGAATGGAACAAAGCCCGCAGGCAAAAAGCCGAACTGTACGACAGTCTGCTTAAACCGCTGGCAGATCAGCAGAAACTAATTCTTCCCGGCAAAGACCCGGAGGCCTACCAGGTGTTCCATCTGTATGTCATGAGAGTCCAGCAGAGAGAAAAAGTCATGGAGAAATTGAAGGAAGCAGGCATTGCTTCAGCGGTCTATTATCCGCTTCCGCTTCATCTGCAGAAAGCTTTTGCGTATTTGGGCTATAAGGCCGGTGATTTCCCTGAGGCCGAAAAGGCCAGCGAACATGCACTGGCGATCCCGTGCTATCCCGAACTGACCCTGCAGCAGCAAGAAGAAATCGTACATGTTATCAACGACTGTTTAATACAGAGCTAAACTGGCATGCAGACTTAATATTCTTGAAATCAGTCTGGGAGCCACAGTTCCGCTGTAAGCGGAGCAGGATTGCGTAGCGCGGCTTTTTGTGCCATGGATGGCACAACAGCCGAAAAGCGGTGGTGTGGCTAACAGACTAACCCCAAAAAGTGAACGTAAAACAGGAGGCATAATGTTTTGGAATAACGGCATTACGAGAAGGAATGATACCAGGCTTTTTATTTTGGCGATGACCATGCTCTCAGCAATGATCCTGCCTTCATTTCCTATTCATCCTTCTCTTCCTAATATTCGATTGGACGAGCTGCTGCTCTTCGGTACCTTTGGCCTGAACATCCTGCTGTTTGCAGCGAAAGGATTCCGCTTCAGCCCTGAAGAAAAACAGCAGTTGTTAAAACGCAAACAAGAACATAAGTGGATTCTGCTGATCTTTATCTTGCTCGTATTCTCTTACGCCATTTCCAACATCTATGGTGTGATCATCAAAGGAGCAGGTTATTATGGTCTCCGGGATGTCATGGAACTGGTGACATTCTGTAAATATTATCTGGCCGTAACGCTGGCCTTATCCATCGATCTGCGTACAGAGGAATTTGACTTCCTGGGCAAGGCTTTCCTCGGAGGCCTAGCTTTTCTGATTATTTTCGGCTGGGGGCAGCATTTCAACGTGCTGAATATGAATACCTGGCTGTCGCCCTATTTTGACCAGCAGCATTGGCAGCTGCTTTTGGTCGGCAATCCGGCCAGGGTGCAGGGCACCTTTGACAACCCGAATTTCTTCGGGATATTTACTGTGATGACGCTAGCTTATCTGACAGTACGCTATTATTTCGGTGAAGATCACGGAAAATTTACGGTCCTGCTGTTTATTTTGGTCGGCTTTGTGATCAAACTGGAATTCCTGACGATATCCCGGACGGCTCTGGCCGGCATTGGGCTGCTTTTTCTGATTTTAAGCATTTGGGCTTTTGTCTATCACCGGCATAATAAAAAGGTCCTGATTAAAATAGCGGCGTTGTTTGTGCTGACAGCAGTTCTTTTCCTGACGGCTTCAGGTGATTTCTTCTACAGGCTGCAGGAAGGGTTGGATTTTTCCAACAGCACTTCTTTCCAGGGGCACCTGGACCGCTGGGGAAAGGCAATCGGCAGCATTTGGGATTCTCCGGTCTTTGGCTGGGGTACGCAGAAATACGTAATGACAACACTTGTAGACAATGAATATGCGCTGTATGCCAGAAGGTACGGTTTTTTCGGGCTGGCGCTCTATCTGAGCTTCTTTTTGCTCCCGTTTATTCTTGGTATCAGAAACCTTCGCGCTAAGATTGCTGCCTCTGGACGGGGGATCGCATTCAGCCAGCCGATGCAGTTTATGGCAGCGTATGCCGCAGTACTGCCGTCCATCTTTGTGTTTAACATCATGGCGGGGATATTTTACAATCTGCAGCTGATGACTTTTTTTGCAATTTGTATGGGTCTGGCTTATAATTCGTTTGCGGAGCAAAGGGGGATAAACGATACGTCCTTAAGACCCCTCAGTTCCCTCGAGTAAGGTGGTTTAACGGTGAAGATATTGGTGATCTCTCATATGTATCCTTCATCTCAGAATCCGGCTTACGGCATTTTCATTCATAAGCAGGTTAAAGCGCTGCAGGATCAAGGCTGCGAGATTAAAGTCGTATCGCCTGTGCCGTATGCGCCCTGGCCCCTGCCGGCACTCCAGCCGAAGTGGCGGGCCTATGCGTCCATACCCGATCACGATGTGGTGGACGGAGTTGAAGTATACTATCCGTGTTATCCCGAGTTTCCGCGCTCCTATTTCCTGGAGCAGTCGGGCTATTTCATGTACCAGGGAATCCGCAGGCAGATCGCCCAGATCCGCCGGGACTTTCCATTTGATCTGATCCATGCCCACGTGGCCCTTCCCGACGGCCACGCGGCATTTTTACTGAAGAAAGACGATGATATACCGCTTGTGGTTACCATCCACGGGCAGGACTTTCAGTCAACTCTGACCAAAAATGAAAAATGCCGCCGGAGACTTTTTGAGGTACTGGAGGGCACAGACAGAATCATTGCAGTCAGCTCCAAACTGAAGAATATCATCAGGGACCAGGCTTTTTTCTCGAAGACAGAGGTTATCAATAATGGTATCGACTTGAATGACTGTGTACCGCCGCCGGATATTTCCGGTAATACCCGAAAAGAAATCAGGATCCTGAGTGTTTCGAATCTTAAGAAAACCAAGGGCATCGATCTGAATCTCCGGGCGGTTTCATCTCTGACCAAAAAATATCCTTCACTCAAATATTTTATTGCAGGTGACGGGGAAGAGCGAAAAGCCCTGGAGGATTTGACGGAAAGTCTGAACCTCAAAGATAAGGTTGTTTTTCTCGGAAAGCTTACCCATCCTGAAGTGATGAAAGAGATGGCAGAGGCCGATATTTTCTGTCTGCCAAGCTGGCAGGAAGGCTTCGGCGTCGTCTATATTGAAGCGATGGCCCAGGGGTTGCCGGCTATCGGTGTCCGCGGCGAAGGAATCGAAGATGCGCTGATCCATGGCCAAAACGGTCTGCTTGTCGCCCCCCGGAATGTCGAAGATCTTTCCGGAGCCCTCGATGCGCTGCTCAGAGACCCTGCTTACTGCCGGAGGCTCGGTGAGGCAGGCAGGCAAACGGTGCTAGATCAGTTTACCTGGTCAAATAATGCGGCCCAAACGGCCCGCGTCTATCAAACTTTAACAGGAGGCAGGACAGTTTGAAAATATGCATTCTCACAACGGGTCATCCGACCCTCGATAACCGAATATTTTACAAGCAGGCTTTGTCTCTTAAGAAAAAATATGACGACATTACCCTGATTGTACCTGATGAGAGAACTGAATATATGGAACAGGGGATCCGGATCATTGGCGTGCCAAGAGCGGGATCTCTTTACGGCCGTTTTAAGCTCGGGGATACCGTCGTTGCCAAAGCGATCGAACTTCAACCGGATATCTGCCATTTCCACGACTTTGAACTAATCTACAAAGTGTTAAAGATTAAAAAAGCGCTGCCTGCATGCAAGCTGATTTACGATGTCCACGAGCATTACCCGGATATGATGCGCATGTCCAGGAAGATTCCGCGGATTTTGAGGCCCCTGGCTACTTTTTTGGTCGATAAAAGTGAACGGTATTATGCTGGAAAATTTGACCAGATTATCACGGCAGATGATGCGGTCAAAGACCGGTTTGCCGGCAAAAATCCCAGAGTTGATGTGGTCTATAATTTTACGGAATTTATACCGCCGGAAGCTGACGCTTCGCCAAAAGAAACGGAACTCCCGGAAAAGGAATACGATGCCATTTACCAGGGGGATATTACCCTGGAGCGCGGCGTATATATGACTGTCCAGGCTATCAAGCTGCTGAAGGAGAAGTATCCGGACATTCGGATGATTTTTGTGGGGCCTTTTAATGACGTAGAAGGCAAAGAAATCGTCACCCAATACATTGAAGAAAATGATCTGAGCAAAAATATCCTTTTCACAGGACGGGTGCCCCATATCGAGGTTCAGGAGTATATCCGAAAGTCTAGGGTTGGCATTGTTACGCTGCTGCCGCTGCCCAAATATTTTAAGAACATACCGATTAAACAGTTTGAATACATGAGCTGCGGCATCCCTATTGTCGGCAGCAATCTTCCTCCGATCCAGCATTTTCTGACCAGTTATAACAGCGGGATCATTGTTGATCCGACCAAGCCTGAGGATATTGCCAAAGGTCTGGGCATCCTGCTGGCCGATCCGCAGCTCTGCAAAGAGATGGGCGATAACGGCATCAAGGCTGTCAGAGAAGAGTACAACTGGGGCAAAATGGAGGAAAAGCTGCTGAAGATTTACAGCAGATTTGAGAATTAAGGCTTAAAAACATGACTGAAAAGATGGAAATAGATCGAAGCATCCAAGAGAAACCGTAAAGTCTAATAAAGAAAAGCTAAAGAAGAAGTGATAGAGTTTGGATACCCGCCTGATCGCTAAAAATGCTGCGGCCCTGGGAATATCAGGAGTACTTGCCAAGGCCATTGCCGCCGTGGTGGGTATATTTGTTACCCGCTACCTTGGCCCGGGACCATTTGGAGATTACTCCACAGCGTACGCGTTCGTCGGAACGTTTATTCTGTTTGCGGAGCTTGGAATCAGCCAGCTCATGGTGCAGGATTGTTCGAGGAACCTGGCCGAATTGCCGCGGTATTTCGGCAACACGCTGTTTGTCAAGTCCGTAATCTCCATTGGGTGTTTTCTATTAATGGTCATCTTTATGTTCCCAGCCGGATACAATACGTCGACCAAAGAAATGGTTGTCGTTTTGGGCGTGGCTGTGTCTTTCAATGCGCTGAATCAGTCGGTCTATAACTATTATCAAGCCGTTCAGAAGCTCTACCTGGCTGCAGCCTTCCAGTTTTTGACCACCTTTCTGATCGGAGGACTGACCATTGCGGTGATCTTTGCCGGGATGGGAGTCGTCGCAATTACGTTTACCCATTTGTTTACGTATATACTGATTAGTGTACTCCTGTTTTTCGCCCTCAGAAGGGAAATCAGGCCGCGCGTTGAACGGAGCAGCCTGATGCTGATGGTCAGGAACGGATTGCCGTTTGGGATCCACCGGATATTCTATAACGTCTTTTTCCAGCTCAGTATTCTGGTTTTGTCACTGACGGCCAGCAATGTCGAGGTAGGGATTTACTCTGCGGCGTACAAGCTTGTCCTGATGCTGATTTTCCTGCCGAGCCTGATGACCAGCGCGCTTTATCCTGTGCTGTATCAGCTTGGGGAAACGGATAAGGACGGTCATCGGAATACGACTGAAAAGGTCTTCAAGCTGCTTTCCGGGATTGGGATTCCAGGCAGCATCCTGATTTTTGTTTTAGCAGGACCGCTGACAACATGGCTCTATGCCGGAAAATTTGATGAATCGATTCCGATCCTGATGATTGTATCCTGGTTCTTTGCACTGGAATGCATGAGTTTTTCCCTCGGCGATGTCCTGACGACCACCAACCACCAGTGGCAGAGAACCATCGTGCAGGGTTCTGCGCTAGTCCTGATGTTTATTCTGATTATGGTCTTGAATCCGCTGTACGGGATCAGCGGTACTGCGTATGCGCTGATCATTGTCGAGATCTTTATCTTTTGCGGATACTACCTGTTGGTCCGAAAAGGGGTTTATAAGATTCGGATCTGGCGCCAGCTCCCGTCAATCGTATTTGCTTCCTTGCTGATGGCAGGGACCGCCTGGTTGACAAACAGCTTTCATCCGCTGCTATCTGCTGTAACGGCTGGAGTCATTTATTGCCTGGCGCTCGTGATATTGGACAAGGATTTCCGGAAGATCGGTGGATTTGTTATTCAGAAGGGTCTTCGAAAATAAGAACTGGGAGGAATCGAACATGCTTCAGTGGCCGGTATTCGTGTTGACCATCATACTTCTTGGTTACCTGGCTGTCAAAAAGCCGCTATGGCTTGTGCCGTCTCTGGCAGTGGCAGTTGCGTTGGAAATATCGATTAACTGGTATCCGAACCTTGGCTTTCTGGAAAAAATTTTGGGAGAGGTCTCCCTGACCAGGCTTACCAGTATCGTTCTGATCCTGGCGGCATTTTCCCGCGTGTTTTTTTCGGAGGAGATGCGCAAAAAGCTTAGGGCGGTTCTAAAAGATCCACTGACGCTTGTTTTATTGGCTTTTATCATTCTCGGTGGGATAAGTGTTGTATACTCCGCCAACTTTGGCAACACTGTTACTGAAACCATCCGGCTGCTGATTTTATTTGCTGTGTTTATCTCTGCCGCACTTTTGATGGATAAAGAACGCGCCCTGCTGCCTTTCAAAGCCGTACATATCATGGCACTCCTGCTTGCGCTGGTCAGTTTCTATGAAGGAATTACGGGGAACCTGATCTGGCAGGGAGACAAATTGCTGGTTGAGCAGACGCTGCGTGTCAATGCTACCTTTGTCGACCCCAATATTTTTGCACGTTACATCATTCTGGGGGTTGCGTCGAATTTTGTTCTGCAGATTTATACCCGGGAAAGAAGCCATAAAATGATTTATATGGCGTGTCTCGCTGTCCTGCTGGCAGAATTAGTACTGACCGGTTCGCGCGGTGGATTTCTGACGCTTCTGGCGATTCTGATTGCCACGCTGATCTTCTTGCCGAACAAAAAGGCTGTTCTCTGGGTTCTTGGTTTAGGTGCCCTTTGCGGGGCGATCGTGATTTTCCTTCGTCCGGAAATCTGGGAGAGGATGCTGACGATAACGAAGGGTTTCGCATACTCGAGTGAGCAGCGCTTATACCTCTGGAAGGCCGCAATTGCAATATTCAAGGACCATCCGCTGATTGGCACCGGCCTTGGCACTTTCGAGACTGTGTTTAAACAGAGTTATTTTGATCTCATGAATATCCCCGGCGGAGCGACACGCTCCCACACCACCATTCTGACGATTGCTTCGGAACTGGGGGCCGTGGGGCTAACTGTACTCACGGCGATCTGGGCAGCGATCCTGTACAGGCTGGCCAAATTGTTCAGCCTCGGACATGACTATCTCGGTATGTTTCAGGAGCAAAACCAATACTTTGCCGGCACAGGCTATGTGCTGTGGGCTGCAACCGTATTTATCAGCTCTCAAGCTGAGGGACGCTTCTTCGAGGATCCGATATTCTGGCTCAGCTGCGCGATGCTTGTTGTGTTGAAGCTTTCGCGGAAGTACCGGCTCGAGCTTGACTAATTTGTTAGGGCTAGTTCGTTGACTCAGATTAATCCGATTTTTTGGGCTTGTCTGTGGGCCACAGATTGATTGCATTTTTAGGCCTGTCTGCGTGCCACAATTCCGCTTTTCGGCGAATTGCGCCATCCATGGCGCAAATGCCGCGCTCCGCACTCCTTGCTCCGCTTTTCGCGGAACCGTGGCACGCAGACTGATCATAGGTTCATTATAATTGTTCTGTGGCCCACAGACTGATTATAAGGTCGTTTATGTAAGTCGGCATGTATTAGGCCATCTATGGGTTGCGTTCATGGTATCACGGCATTAAGTTATCCATGGACATCGCCGCGTTCCGCATCAGCAGTCCAGCTGGAAGCGCTTAGTACATCTTTTTTACTAGCACAACGTTCTCAAATTCCCTGCTCGAATCATTCATACAGGCTTGATTACCCTAAATTAGGTCTGTGTGCCACAGTTCCAGCGTTAAGCGGAGCATGGAGGCGGAGCGCGGCTGTTAACGTCCATGGATGGACTAATGTCGCGGTGCTATGGAGGGCAAGGAGCGACAAGCCACGGATGGCGCAACAGCCGAGAGCGGAATGTGGCACGCAGACCAGACCCAAATGAACATATTTCTCAAACTATTTAAAGATCAATGTACTAGAAGAAGCAGCCAAAATAGGTTTAGTAAAGTAAGTTTAATCTAGGAGTAAAGATAAATATGCGTATTTTGCTTTTGACGCAGTATTTTCCGCCGGAGAAGGGGGCGGCTCAGGTAAGGCTCTGGGAGCTGGCCAAAGGTCTGCGGAACCAGGGGAATACCGTTACGGTCGTGACAGCCTTTCCGAACCATCCCACCGGGATCATCCCAGATGAATACCGGGGGAAAGTGTTTGCGCGTGAGGATATGGAAGGGATTGTTATTCTGAGAACCTGCATCTATCCGGTGAAGCGGGGCAGATTCTGGCTGCGTTTGCTGAACTATTTTTCTTTTGTCTTTTCTGCTTTTTTGGGAATTTGCCGCAGCGGTCCCCAAGACCTGATCGTTGTGGAATCTCCGCCGCTTTTTATCGGTTTTACAGCTGTCATTACTTCTTTCTTCAAAAGAGCACCCTATATCTTCAATGTCTCCGATCTGTGGCCGGAATCCGCGGTGCAGCTCGGACTTGTCACGAATAAACAGCTTATCGGCATGTGTGAGTGGCTGGAACGCTGTTTTTACCGCAAGGCATTTAAGCTTTCGGCGCAGACCCAGGGGATTGTGGAAGGGTTGAAAAAGAAAGGGGTCAAAGCTGAAGATATCTTATTCCTGCCTAACGGCGTCGATACCGAACTTTTTAAACCGAGACCCAAAGACCAAGTGCTGGAACAGCAGCTTGGTCTGCAGGGAAAATACGTGATCCTGTATGCCGGGACGATGGGGTACGCCCATGGGATTGAGACAGCGCTTGAGGCTGCCGATCTGCTGCGTGCCGAGCCGGAAATATTTTTTCTGTTTGTCGGCGACGGGTCCGAAAGACCGCGGCTTGAACAGATTGCCCGGGAAAAGGATCTGCCCAATGTCCGCTTCATCGATTTCCAGCCGCTCGAAGAGATTCCACGTTATTATTCGCTGAGCAGTATCAGTCTTTCGACCCTCAGACGCTATAAGCTGTCGGAAGGGGTAAGGCCTTCCAAAGTATTCCCGGCAATGGCCAGCGGTCAGCCGTTGATCTATGTCGGAGAGGGTGAAGGTGCCGAGATTGTCAAAGAAAGCGGCGGCGGAGTGGTGCTCGAACCCGAGAATCCCAAAATTCTTGCCGAGACGGTCTTGCGCCTAAAGGCAGATCTGGAAACCTGCAGGGTACTCTCCGAAAAGGGCCGGGAATATGTCATCCGGCACTATTCCTGGGACAGCATCGTCAGGGACTGGCTTGAACAGCTTCATTTGAAGAAAGCCTGAAGTTGTTTTTTGGCCAAAGCGTAGTAAAATAAAGTAGTCAATAAAAAATTAGCCAATGAACAAGGAATTAAAAGTATTGAAGAATAAGCGAAGTATAAAAACAATTTATTTGATAAATCAAAAAAATCTAATAAGAACAACACGATAACATAATAACAGACACTGAAACTAAGAAAGAGGCGTAAGTTTATGAGTCCACGACGCGAACAGTTCCTTCCCTATGCGCTACCGCTGATTGAAGATGATGATATTGAAGCTGTTGTTGACAGCCTGAAATCAAATTGGATTTCCAAGGGTCCAAAGACCGGAGAATTTGAGAAGCGGTTTGCCGAATATATCGGTGTCAAACATGCCATTGCGCTGAATTCCTGCACCGCAGGCCTGCATATCGCCCTGCTTGCTGCCGGAGTCGGAGCGGGCGATGAGGTGATCACCACGGTGATGACGTTTGCAGCCTCAGCGAATGTGATCATTCACTGCGGGGCAACTCCGGTTCTGGTGGATATTGACCCGCAAACGATGAATATCGATCCGGCAAAAATCGAAGAGAAGATAACATCTAAGACCAAGGCAATTATCCCGGTTCATCTTGCCGGGCTGCCTTGCGAGATGGATGAGATAATGGTGATTGCGAAAAAATACAGCCTATTTGTTTTGGAAGATGCGGCTCATGGCACGTATACGAAGTATAAAGACAGAATGGTCGGCACGATTGGTGATACGGCAGCCTTTTCGTTCTATGCGACGAAGAATCTGGCGACTGGTGAAGGCGGCATGGTGACGACCAACGATGATGAGCTTGCCAACAAGATGAGGGTCCTGAGCCTCCACGGCATGAGCCGGAATGCCTGGAACAGATTTTCTGAAAAAGGCTCCTGGTACTATGAGATTGAATACCCGGGATACAAGTACAATATGACGGATATTCAGGCTGCGATGGGGATGACCCAGCTAG
Source organism: Dehalobacter restrictus DSM 9455 (assembly GCF_000512895.1). Lineage (NCBI taxonomy): Bacteria > Bacillati > Bacillota > Clostridia > Eubacteriales > Desulfitobacteriaceae > Dehalobacter > Dehalobacter restrictus. The sequence goes on along the minus strand of NZ_CP007033.1, from coordinate 2,621,521 downwards.
CCAAACTGGAATCGATGCAGGCTAGAAGAGAAGTCATCTGGCAGCGTTATAACGCTGCTTTCAGCAAGCTTCCCGAAATAGAGGTTCCGACTGATTTCGCATATGCCCGTCATGCCCGCCATTTGTATATGATTAGGCTGAATCTCGATAAACTTACGGTGGATCGGGCTGCGTTTATTGAATTGCTTAAGGAAGAAAATATCGGCACCAGCGTTCACTATATTCCGCTTCCGTATCATCCGTACTACCGGGATACCTTTGGCTACAAACCCGGAGATTTTCCAAAGACGGAAGCGCTCTACGAGAGAATTATTTCCCTGCCGCTCTATCCCAGAATGAGCGATGCCGATGTTCAGGATGTCATTGAAGCCGTACAGTGTGTTATTGAAAAGATCAGGTTATAAGAAGGAAGAACAGACTTTCTCCTCCGTTTCTTATAGAATTTAGGAAATTATTCGAAATCACCTACGAAAGATAGTAAGAATATTTGTAAGATGTGAAGGAGTAAAATCCCAAGGAGTGGTAATTTGTTAGCGAAAAGGGTTTTAGACCTGTTGATTTCCATCCCGCTGCTCATTGTGTTATCCCCATTGTGGCTGATGATTGTCCTTTGGATCAAAGCCGATTCCAAAGGCCCCGCAGTCTTCCGGCAGGAAAGAGTCGGACGGAATGGAGCGCTCTTCACGATCTATAAATTCCGGACCATGGTTCCGAATGCCGATGCTGTGATGAAAGAAAAAATTGAGCAGTTGAAAAAAGAAGGCAAGTTTGATCCCGACAACTTCATCTTTCAGGATAAGGATGATCCGCGGATTACGAAGAGCGGCAGATTCTTAAGGAAAAGCAGCCTGGATGAACTGCCCCAGCTTTTGAATATTATCAACGGTACGATGAGCATCGTCGGTCCGAGGCCGGAAGTTCCGGAAATCGTGGATCAGTATACGCACGAACAGCGTCATCGTCTGGACATGCCGCCGGGTGTGACCGGTCTAGCCCAAGTCAACGGCCGCAGTGAGCTGACCCTTACGGAAACCCTGAAATATGACGTGGAATACGTCCAGAATTGGCGTTTAGGCCTTGATCTGAAGATACTTTGGAAGACCCTTTTTATTGTTATAAAGGGGAAGGGCGCATACTAATATCTATTCCAGCAGTGCCGCAAATTGTCCGGCGCTTGTCTGGTCGAGCCAGGCCAGGGACCAGCAGCCTATCCCTCCGAGGCTGAATTCGTTAAGCAGGCAGAGTTTACCTGCCCAGCTCCGGCTATCATCGTAATACACGGTCCAGCGATGACCGTGTTCATCTGTATAGCAAAAAGTTGGTGTACCGATGGGATCGGAGGAAGAGGTCTTTCTCGTGCTTACTGCACGAAAGTGTTCAGCAGTCCGCGTGGCAGCGGAAAGACCTAGCGCTTTGGATAACCAGCGCGTACCGTCCTGCCGCCAGGTTCTACCGTAAAACGGTATACCCATCAGGATCTTCGAGGGAGGAATCCGCGTAACGGCATAAGCCATGACCCTGCGCACCCAATCCAGCGGTGCGATCGGACCCGGTGCAGAGGTTGCATAATGCAGGTCGTAGGACATGATCTGTACGTAGTCGGCATATCCGGATAGCTCGGCGTAGTTATACTGAACGCACCAGGGCTCTGCTGTGTCGGAAGTCCGGGACATCACAGAGACGAGCGTGAGCTTTCCTTCGGCGGATAACTGCGCATAGAGGGCTTTCATTAAAGCGGTAAGTCCCGGTCCGGTATCGGACGAGAGCGCTTCAAGATCGACCAGAATCCCGTCCGCTCCGGTATCCCGGATGAGCTTCAGGCAGCTTTCCTTGAAAATACTGCGTTTCAGAGGATCACGCAGCATATCCCCGGCAGTCTTGCCGCTGCCCAGCACCATCGGAACCACTTTGGCGCCGCTGCGCTGTCCGAGAGCGACCAGGTACTTCGGTATTTCAGGATCGGTGAAGACATAGCCAAAACTACCATCCGCTTGCAGCGGCCCTGCAAAATTTGGGACCAGGATATCAATCGATTTCAGAAGATTGCCGGAAACGCAGGCCAATTGTTTCTCGTAAGCTGCCTTACTGCCGTATCCATCCCAGAACTGAAGGTTAGTTGTCATCTTGAAACCCCACTTCTTAGTTTCTTATCTTCTGATATGAATATTCAGTAAGAAAAAAGAGGGTGCGTGAACACCCTCTAATACCAAATAGGTAAATTACAGTCAGACTTAAGTATATCGGGCCTGTCTGCATGCCACAATTCCGCTTTCGGCCGTTGTGTCATCCTTGACACGTCGCTCCTTGCCATCCATGGCATCGCGACATTAGGCCATCCGTGGCCGTCAAAAGGCCGCGCTTCGCTTCCTTGCTCCGCTTGACGCTGGAACTGTGGCATGCAGACTAATCAAAGGTTGGTTAAGTAAATTCAGCATGCCAGATAATTAAGATCAACGTCATGGAGTCTGTTAAAAATTAGTTAATCCGCTCTTTTAGTAGCGGGTATAGCTCCGGAGCGCTGACTTCATTTATCCAGCCCATCGACCAGCCGCCAATGCCGCCGAGGTTATATTCATCCATGATATCCAGTTTTTTTCCCCAGCTGAGCCTGTCGTCAAAATAGGCTGTCCTGCTGTAGTCGCTTTCATCGACATACTTAAAGGTTGGTACGCCGATCGGGTCTGTCAACGTGGTCTCTCGGGTGATTGTAGCACAGAACTGGTCAGCGGTCTGCGTTGCGACTGCCCAGCCAAAAACCTTGGATACCCACCCGCTTCCTTCCGTTCTCCAGGCCCTTCCGTAGTAAGGAACGCCCATCAGGATCTTCTCCGAAGGAATTTCAGTCACGGCATAAGCGATAACTTCTCTGACCCAATCCAATGGCGCGATCGGGCCGGGAGCGGAGGTCGAATAATGTTTGTCATAAGACATAATCTGAATATAATCTACATACTGAGCGAGGTCGCTGTAATCGTACTCGTCGTACCAGGGTTGAGCGGTTGCGGAGGTTTTGGACATCACGGAGACCATGACCAGTTTTCCCTGTGGATGAAGCTGCGTATACAGGCTTTGCATCAGGGCAGTCAGGCCTTCCTCTGAACTTTCGGAGAGTGCTTCCATGTCGACGAGAATGCCGTCCGCATTGGTTTCAGCAATCATTTTTGTGGCGCTGTTGACAAACGCACTGCGTTTGGTCGCGTTCTGAAGAACGGAATCCGCCGTACTGCCGCTGCTCATGACCATCGGTACGACCTGGGCACCTTTGCTCTGGCCCAAAGATACCAGATATTTTGGGGTTTCGGCACTGCTGAACCGATAGGCAAAGCTGCCGTCGGCCTGGACAGCCCCGCAAAGGTTAGGAACCAGAATATCGATATAGTCCGCCAGATCACCCGGAACATAGGACAGTTGGTTTTCATAGGTTGTTTTATTGGCATAGCCATCCCAGAACTGCAGCGATATTTTGGAACTGGTGCTTCCGATCCGGACAATATTTTGTATTGCCGTACTGATTACATCAAAACCGCCCAAGAAAAAGAAATTATTCACACTGGCTCTGTTTGATCCAAGATAAGCTGTAGTGGGCGTATTCAGCAGGGCATTTTCGTCCTTCGGAACCAGTAGAATCGGGTTATTGTTTCTAGCGGCGAGCACAGAGCCTGCCAATGCATCCGGGAAGGAACCGCCTGTCGCGACAACCATTTTGTCCATATTATATGAAAGATTTTTTAATATCGCCACATTGGTCTTGTAGCGGTCCTGGTCACTCAGTCTGCTGACGGTATAGCCCGCTGTTTTGAGCTGCCCGGCAACTGAAGCACTGATGGCACTCTCACCACCAATCAGGGTAATTTCAGTGACACCGAGCTTCTGCAGCGCATTCAGGGTTGCCGTGGGGACTTTTTGCGTATCGGTCAGCAGGAGCGGGATTCCATTGGCTGCTGCGTAGGAAGAAATGCTCAGCGCATCGGCAAAGACTTTGCCTGAAGCTAGAAAAGCCCGGGTACTGTTTTCCACGGATGTCGTTGAAATATTAGCCGCCGTTTCATAGCGGTCGTTTCCTTGGATCCGATAGGTCGTCAAGCCGTTAGCCTTCAGTGCATTTTCTACGCCCGACGATATCGCCCCTGTCCCGCCAAGGATGAAAATGGAGGAAGCATTCAGCCGCTGGATTTCCTGAAGGACTTCCGGGCGCAGCCGGTTGGATTCGGTCAGCAGCAGCGGTCCGCCGCCAACTACAGCGCTGTTGGCCAGAACGGCACCGGCCAGTGCATCCGGAAACGCATCTCCGCGGGTCAGGACGACGCTGCTGGCATTGGTCCAATTATTTGAAGATATTTCGACTGCGGTCTCATATCTGGTTTCTCCGGCAAAACGGGTAAAGGAAGTGGTACTGCTGTCTGCAGCATAGGCGGATTTAGGCGTTTCTCCCGTTCCCATAAACAGGCTGCACGTAAAGAAAGAAGCCAGGGTCAGAGTCGCTATTCCTTTTCTAACCAGGCTTGTCGCTTGCTTTTTTTGATGACTATTCATTTTTAACTTGGACATAAAGATTCTCCTCCATATATTCTGTCTGGCAAAAAACTGGATATCTCTTTATTTCGCCATCAGACTCGAAAGTCCTGTTCAAAATGCAGGAAAATATAAGATCTTGCCGAATTTGTGAAAAACATACAAAAACACAAAAATGTGAGGACAAAAAATGCCGCTTATAAGCACTAGAAATCCGCTAAAACAAAAAACGGTCCGATTGAGAATAAATTCCCTTCTAAGCGTAAAAAGTTTTTCAGCACTTTTGCTTTGTTTTATTCTGGTATTTCAGGGCATACCAGACGGCCTGGGGGAGGCCACAGCTGCTATAGAGATATCTGATTCTTCAACACTGCCGGCCCAATCTGAGCAAACCCTAAGCGAAAACAGCGAACAACTGTTTATAATGGAAGAATACGATCCGGCAGCCGTACGTTTGGTTGTTGAGACAACTAAGAACACCGATCTCAATACACTGGCTGAAGCTGTCGGAGGCGAGCTGGTAAGGACCGGGCCGCTTGATTATTGCACACTGCAGTTCGAAGGAACCAAAGATACAAATGAAGCAGCGGATATCCTGCAAAAAACACTTCAAGTCCCGGGAGTTCTAAGTGCGTCCTGGAGTAAAAAATATCAGACGGAAGGCGTTGTAGATACGAAAGTTTTCACTACAGCTGTCAGTGATCCCGAATACAGTTACCAGTGGGGGCTGCAAAGGGTAAGGGCCGATCAGGCCTGGCAAGAAGGTGTAACCGGCCAAGGGGTCGTGATTGCCGTGATTGACACCGGCGTAGACCTCGATCATCCGGATCTGGCGGATGCAAACGGCAGCAATCTTGTGAAAGGGTATAACGCGATTACACGAAGTACCGCGGCCTCAGCTGTACAGGACGACAACGGACACGGCACTTCTGTGGCCGGACTGATCGCCGCCCTTAATAATAATAAAGGCATTATCGGAGTCGCCTATAATGCGAAAATCATGCCGATCAAGGCCATGGATAGAAACGGCGAAGGAGAGGACGCCGTCATCGCGGACGGTATTATCTGGGCCGTCGATAACGGTGCTAAGATCATCAATATGAGCCTCGGTTCCGATGAAGAAACCAAAATTCTTGACGACGCGCTGCAGTACGCAGCTGATAAAGGGTGCCTGCTGATTGGAGCTTCGGGTAATGTTTCCGGAAGCACTTCCCAAGTCTACAGCCACCAGACTGTTGCGGGAACCAGCGAGGTGTCTTATCCTGCGGCGAATCCGAACGTTTTGGCTGTCTCGGCTTTGGATTCCTCTGATGTGATTACGGATTTTTCCCTGACAGGACCGGAGGTGCTGCTTTCCGCTCCGGGAAAAAGGATCCTTACCGACTACTGGTCAAATACAGAGACGGGTTGTGCCTATATGACAGGGACTTCGATCGCGGCACCGTTTGTTACGGGCGCTGCAGCCCTGCTCTGGAGCAAATATCCAGGATTGACGGCCGATCAGATTAAGCAGGCCCTGATAGAATCCACCTATGATCTCGGCCAGGAGGGCAGGGATGATGACTACGGGTACGGCAGATTGGATATCTACCGTGCGCTGAAGACGTTTGTAACTTTGCAGAGATATGCCTCCCCAACCGTTCTGGGCTGGGAAGGCGGCATCGTAGCTGCGGGCAGTGCCGGTGAGGAACCGGCTGTCGAGCTGACCGTCCCGACCGGAGCCTTTGCACTGGAGGTTGACAGCACCGGAACGGAAAAAAAGATCAACATTTCCATATCTGAAGCAAAATCTCCGGGCAGTTTTCCTGAAGGGATCATTTCCGGCAGTGAAGCGTTTGCAATCAGTTGGGGAGAAGTACTGCCTGAAAAAGTCCTTAATCTGACGGTCAAAGCAGAACTGCCCGCCTCATATGCATACGGATCAGAATCAGGCTATCTTGCCTATTTATATCGATGGAGTGGATCGAGATGGATCAGAGTTGGCGGAGGGTTCTCAACGAACGCCGCAGAGGTAGAAGTCTCCATCTATGAGCCCGGTACTTACAGAGTTGGCTGGAGTCCGAATTCTAATACGGACAGGATCGCCGGATCGGACCGGATTATGACAGCCTTAGCCATTGCAAGGGAAGCGTTCCCGACCGGTGCGGATACCGTCGTGATTGCCAGGGCTGATGATTTTCCCGATGCGCTGGCCGGAGCACCGCTCGCTTACAAATACCACGCACCTATCCTGCTGACATACTCTAACGAGCTGCCGCAGGAAGTTTATCAGGCAGTTCAGGATTTGAACCCAAATGAAATTATTATTCTCGGCGGCACGGGGGCTGTTTCAGCTGCCGTCGAAGCAAAGCTCACCAATATTGCCGCTGTAAAGCGGCTGGCCGGAAACAACCGATATGACACTGCTGCGGCTGTCGCCGACATGCTTGGCACAAAAGGGCAGGCAGTCGTGGTCAGCGGAGCCAACTTTCCGGATGCAATTGCAGCGGCTTCTTTCGCGGCAGTAGAAGGCAAACCAATTTTATTGACGTCTTCCGGAATATTAAACAGCGAGACGCTGCTTGCTCTGAAGAAAAGTGCCATTACCGCTACGGAAGTGATCGGCGGGAGCGGAGCTGTCTCCGGAAATGTACTGTCAGAGCTGCCTTCCCCGGTCAGAATCGGCGGTGCGGATCGTTATGCAACGTCTGCAGGCGTTCTCCAAGAACATAAAACTGCAGGACAGGTACTATATATAGCTACAGGAATGAATTTTCCCGATGCACTGACCGGAGGAATATTGGCAGCGACAGGCTCATCCAATATTTTGCTCGTTTCCCAAAGCGGTCTGTCTGCCAGTCAAAAAGTTTTGCTGTCATCATACAAAGGTAAAACGGTGATAGCGATCGGCGGGGCAAAAGCATTGCCGAGTACTGTCTTGACGGAGATGCGGCAGCTCGGATTACTGTAAAATAAGAAGCAATTGGGCTCCTGCGTCAGTTAAATGGCCAAAAAATCGTCTTTATAGAGGGACTGTGAACAGAATGTCACTAAAAAAACACTGGAAATTTCTGCGCGAATATTGTAGAATAACATAGCGCGATTAATTTGGGTGATTATGTCAATTTCTTAAGGAATACCAATGTTTCCTGTGAAAAAAGTTGTGTTCTTATGCAGGAATATTGAGTTCTTTAAAGAATAATATATGGAGGTATGAGAGGCTCATTACGCAGCTTCTCTTTACCCATAGAACGTCTAAAGGGATAACCGCCCCTGAGGAACGAGGCTCAGAGGGGGGACGCCCCCGAGTTGGGTGGTGCCTTTAGATATTGCGCAATGTCTAAGGATAATCTAAGCGACACTTTTGAAGGGGGTGAAGAAAGAGATTCCGGCAACTAGTAAAAGGGAGACTGAATTCATAAAAAAATGAAACAAACATTGAATTGAGTATTCCCGAAGACAAAAAAAACCCTTTTTAAAGAAAGAGAGGAGATTTGACTAAATGAGTAGAACGAAGAAGATAGCCGTATTAGCTATCATTGCTATGGTTCTGACCCTGATGCCTGCTGCTATGTTTGCTGCAACAGCCGACAGCACCAGACTTTCCGGTGCAGACCGCATTGCTACCGCTCTTGATATCGCCAGTGCAGGAACATGGGGTACTACAGTTGTACTTGCTCCTGCCGACCAAGCCAACCTCGTTGACGCTCTGGCTGCTGCACCTTTGGCAGGCCAGGAAAACGCCCCGATCCTTTTAACATTCAAAGGCTCCCTAGACGCTGCTGTAAAAGCTAAAATTGCAGCTCTCGGTGCTACCAAGGTTTATGTTGTCGGTGCTATTTCCGCTGACGTCGCTGCTGAAGTAGATGCTATGACAGGTGTTACTGTTGAAGCACTCAAGGGCAATGGCCGCATCGAAACTGCAAAAGCTGTCAATGCTAAATTGACCAGCCCTGCAGGTACTTTTATTGTTGGCTTTGATGCTATTCCTGACGCTCTGTCAGTTGCATCCTATGCTGCCAAGAACAAATATGCGATCGTACTTGCCAATGGTAATGGCACTGTTGCTAGTGCTGATCTTGTTGGTACAACTAAATACATTGTTGGCGGCACTGCAAAAGTAGCAGATATCGCAGGTGTAGAACGTATTGCCGGTGCTGATCGTTTTGCTACAAATAATGCTGTTGCTGGCAAGCTCACCTTTGATTACAGCAAAGTATATGTAGCTAACGGCATGAGCCTTGTTGATGCTCTTGCGGTAGCTCCTTTAGCTGCTAAAGCTAATGCTTTTGTTGCACTGACTAATGGTAGCTCTGTTGCAGCTAACGCTACACTTATTTCCAAAGTTACTTCTGCTACTACAGTGGTTGCAGTTGGTGGAACCAGTGCTGTTTCTGACACTGTTAAAGCCGGTGTTGGCAAAGAAACAGTTGCCCCTGGTTCAACTGCCAAAGTTGTTGTTTCAAGTCAACCTGCGGGTGGCGATGTATATCAGAGTTCACCGTTGAACAAAGTCCTTTCCTTCCAGGTCACTGCTGGTACAAGTGATTTTACTTTTACTAGTGTTGTTGCAAAGGAATATGGGACTGCTGCTGGTGATAATACTGATATTACAAGAGCATACCTCCTGGAGGGCAATGATGTCTTGACATCTGCTGCACCGATCGATTCACAATTCAGGTTGAATAAATCTATCGCGGTTCCTGCCAATACTACAAAGACTTTCTCCATTGCGGTAGATATCAGGAATACTGCTGGTGCTACTAGAACTGTTGTAATGGGATTAGAAGCCGATGCATTTGCCACTGCAACAGCTAATAGCTTAGCATCTTTCTCTGCTTTCCAAGGCAATACCTTTACAATTAAAGGAGCTGCTCTTGGTGCATTCACAGTTACTGCCGGTGCTAATGCCGGAGCTACTAACGTTAATGTTGGTGCCAATCAAGTTGTTCTTGGAGATATTAATTTTGCATCAAATGGGACCGAGGCATCTCTCATCAAAACACTCACTTTAACTTCTACAGGAAATGACCTCAAAAACTTTGAAAATTTCTATCTCTACAAATCAGCAACTGATGAAAAAATAGCAGTATTAGGCACAGTTAAAGATAACAAGGTTCTTTTTGACTTTAGTGCTTCTCCGATCGAAATTCCAAAGAGCCAAACCGTAAATTATACACTTAAGGGCGATATTTTGTCCAATGGTACAGGTACTATTCAGTTTAAAGTAGCTAATAACTATGATGTAGTAGCTACTGGAAAGAACAGTAATTCTAACATCCCTGTGACTGGCACAAATGTTGCGTTCTCTGTAGCTGCTTTCAATGTTGTTGGCAGCAGCGTAGAGCTTGTTTCCAGTGTTAACTCGCCGAACACAGGTGCAAAAATTGTAGCAACAGCTAACACTGCTGGTGTTATCAGAGAATACTTGGTTAAGTCGAAAGGCGAGCCAATGACTGTAACCGATGTTGATGTTCAGGTTACATTTGCTGGTGGTGGTAACCAGAACGCTGTATTTGGTGCGTTCTATCTCAAGGATGGGGATACTGGTAATATTATTGCTGGCCCTGTTGCTGCTACAGCAGTTGCTTCTGGTTCAATAGTATCATTTACTGATGTTAACTGGTATATCACTGCTAGCCAGACAAAAAAATTACAGATTGCTGCTACATGGGTTGCAAATAACACCGGTGTTGATTGCAGAATCGATGGTACTGGTGCAGCTGTAGGTTTTGTCTATGATCTGCCCGACAGCAATCTAACAGGTCAAGCACTCTACGGAGCTGCTGCTATTCCTGGCTCAGCTCAGGCAAAAGAGTTTATTAACGGCGGAGCATTGACAGTTACAGCTACTATTGCCTCTAAATCTCTCGAAGCATACACAATTGCTTCACCTTTAAGCCAGACTCCTGTAGGGAAAGTCGTTGTTGAAGCAGGTGCTGAAGATTTCACAGACATGAAAAAAGTTAAGCTCACAGCTACTCTTGCTGGAGCTGGGGCAGAAACTCTTGATCAAATCCTTGCAAATGTAACTTTGTGGGATGGTGATACTCAAGTCGGTGATTCTGTCCAACCCACAGCTGCGGGGACAATTACGTGGACCGACATCACTGGCAGCGTTATGAAAGGATCTTCAAACAAGAAGACCTTCACTGTAAAAGCTGATATCCTTTCGGGGGCTACTGCAGGACGTACAGTTCTGTTGGCAGTTGCAGCAGCTGGCGATATTACCGGTAAGGGTGATTCTTCTAAGATCATTGTAACCAGTACAGGAACACCTAATCTTTCTCCTGCTGCTCTGACCTATGGTACTCATGCCGTTACGATTGCAATCGATAGCGAAGCAACTTTAACTGGCCTGAGATCCAATAACACCAAACTCATTCAATTCAAAGTAACTAATAATGGAGGTACTGACGTATTCATGAACCAGGCTGGGTTTATCGATATGTTTGTACTTGCTGGAAGTATCGATGCAGATAGCGATGAACTTTGGATCCTGCGTGATGCTAGCGATGATACAGCAGTCACAACATTCACCGGCACAGATCCGATGGATGCAACTGACGATGGTGCTGCTGCAAATACTGTTGGTACTGCTGTAGGTGGTACTATTGTCGTTGGTGATACGCCAGCTACTCAAGGCGTTAAGATTGCTGCTAATACAACTAAGACATATTATCTTGGATCTAACCTCTTAGTTCAAGCAGCCGGCGTTAAAGACTACGCTAAGGGAGCATCGATGCGGATTGACCTTGCTCCAGCAGCTAATTGGTCCTTCACCCATACAACAGAAGGTACTGGTGGTACTGCTATCATTCCGTACTTTGCAGGTAGAACTGGAAAAACAGTTTCCATTACTGAAACTGCAGAATAGGAAATAGTATCTTTTAAGTATTGAGTCTAACCAAAACAAGCAGGGAGTGTCGCAAAGCTACTTTTTAAGTGATTTGCGATACTCCTTTTCTTGTAATGTAATTGTCAAATCCTAAGCATTTGAGTAAAGAAAAGACCAACTGCCAGGTTAGACATATTCGTTTCGTAAGCGCTTAACAACAGAGTGCCTTATGTAAAAAGGTGATCCATGTGATAATAGACTTCAAAGTTTTCAGAGTTTTTCAAGTCAAAGTTTTTCAAGTTTTTCAAGTACTCTGAAATACGATAGTGGAGGGATCACAATGGATGAAATAACCCCAGTTAAAATCCAGTTCCGTATGGAACAGTGGGTGCGGTTGATTAAGGAATTTCAGGCTAGTGGTATGACCGTAAAATCTTGGTGTCAACAGAATAATATAAGTGAATCGGCATACTACTACTGGCTGAAACAAATCCGCATGAAAGCATATTTACATCAACTTCCGACTACACAGCCTGAAAACAAGAAGCCCGTCGAATTTGCAAAACTTCATGTGGATACATTAAGAACTGGTGCTGCCGTCATCATTCATCTTCCATCCGCAACGGTTGAAGTCAAGGAAGGAACATCCCAAAAAACTCTTGAAGCCGTTTTGCTAGCTTTAAAATCTCTATGTTAGGAGACATTACAGCAGCAAAAGAGATCTACATCGCTTGCGGTTATACGGATATGCGTAAATCTATTGACGGACTAGCAGCCCTTGTCCAGGAAACCTTCGGCATTGATCCTTTCGCATCCAGTCTCTATCTGTTCTGTGGCAAGCGTCGGAATCGTATCAAAGCCTTGCTCTGGGAAGGCGACGGATTTGTACTTCTTTATAAGCGCCTCGAAAACGGAAACTTTAAATGGCCCAGGTCTGCAGATCAGGTGAGGTCTCTTACATGGCAGGAGTTCAAGTGGCTGATGGAAGGTCTGGAGATAGATCAGCCAAGAGCCATAAAGAAGGTGAAACCAGGCGCTTTTTGCTGAGGTTAAAACGGCTGAAAGTGCCGTATTTACTGGATTTTAGCCCATTTTTGTGGTATAATAAAACCATAAAAACCGTTGGGAGAAAAGCCGTTTTATGGTTTCAAAGGACACCTACATCGAGCAGCTGGAAAATACAATAAAGAGCCTGGAACAGCAGGTAAGTAACCTTACCGAGATGGTGCTCCTTCTCCGCAAAGGGAAATTTGGCAGTTCCAGTGAAAAAACGCCGCGTGAGGAAATCAGTGACCAACTTAGCCTGTTCAATGAGGCAGAGTTAGAAGCCGATCCTCATGTCCCTGAACCCGTCGTAAAGGACGTAAACGGCTATAAGCGGCGAAAGGCTAAAACGAAACGGGAGGTATTACTTAAGGATCTTCCTGTCAAAGAAATCTTATGTGAGATTCCCGAGGAAGATCTTTACTGCGGCAACTGCGGAGTCACGCTCAAGCCGATTGGTAAAGAGACCGTCCGTGAGGAACTGGAATACATTCCACCAAAATTGCAGATTATCCGGTATGTGCGAATGTCCTATGAGTGTCTCAAATGCAAGCATACGGATACACCTTATATAGAAAAAGCACTGACACCATCTTCTCTCATGCATCATTCTCTGGCATCGCCCAGCACGGTAGCAAATGTCATGTACCAGAAGTACGTGAATGCCATGCCACTCTACCGCCAGGAAAAGGACTGGGAGCAGCTTGGTTTTTCCCTCTCAAGGGCGACGATGGCCAACTGGATCATCCGGTGCTCACAGGATTACCTGTATCCCGTTACCAGATACCTTCGGGAACAGCTCCTGAAGCGAGATGTCCTCCATTGTGATGAATCACCGGTCCAAGTATTGAAGGAGAATGGCCGAAGGCCACAGTCCAAGTCTTACATGTGGCTGTACCGTACTAGAGAAGACGGGAAGGAGCCCATTATCCTGTATGACTACAGGACAACAAGAAGCGGCGAAAATGCCGCCGAATATCTGAAGGGATTCAGCGGGTTCCTGCACAGCGACGGATACTCAGGATACAATAAGCTGGCAGAAATTGTTCGATGCGGCTGCTGGGCTCACCTCCGCCGCAAGTTCATAGAGGCCATCCCGGATAACCGGGCGAAAGATTCTCCGCTAACAAATGCGGAAATCGGTCGGGATTATTGCAATCGGCTGTTTAAAATCGAAGATGGGCTGTCCGAACTTACATCGGAAGAAAAATATGCCAAGCGTCTTGAGCTGGAAAGGCCGGTTCTAGATGCCTTTTGGTGCTGGCTGGACTCCCTCCATATACTGCAGAGCTCTGCCCTCGGCAAAGCAGTGACCTATGCAAAGAACCAGAAACAGTATATGGAGAACTACCTACTTGATGGAAGGTGTTCCATTTCCAATAACGCGGCCGAAAACAGCATCCGTCCCTTTACTCTAGGAAGAAAAAACTGGCTATTTGCCGATACCCCAAAGGGTGCCTCCGCAAGCGCTGCTGTGTACAGTATTGTGGAGACCGCTAAGGCGAATGGGCTTAGTGTCTATACATACCTGAGCTATCTGCTCATGTACATGCCGGATACAGATTATCGAAATAATCCGGAGGCTTTGGAAGAACTGATGCCTTGGTCGCCTCGAGTACAGGAAGAGTGTAAAAAATGATTCGCCGCTCCGGTTGAGGATTGCCATTATAGCTTATTTGAATTGATATTTAAAGGCACTCTGTTGTTAAGCGCTTACTTCGTTTCTTTTTTGAGTCTATAAAATACTGTGTCGATATCATAGGGGAAATAAAAAGGAAAAACATTATTTCTAAAGCGAACGGGATAAAAAAATTTAAATGAATCAGACTATTCTTTTAATTTATAAAATAGGGTAAAATAATCATGCAATATTTGCTGATTCAAGCATTCCTGTAATGAATGAAAATGATCTTTGAGAAATAAACAACCCCCTGCTATGATTTTATGTGTGCCTAGCAAACGCACAAAAATCATAGAAAATCAGGGGGATGTAAACAGATGAAGAACCGTAACAATCTAAAATTAGAAGCAATAACACCAAGAACACTGATAGTAGGAGTAGATATCGCCAAAGAAACGCAGTGGGCACGGTTCCTGGATTATCGCGGTATAGAACTAGGGAAAGCCCTGAAATTCCAGAACGATAAAAGTGGCTTCGAAATATATTAGTAAGCATGTAAGCAATTTACAAGAACAAAAGACTTAACGATATAATCCTCGGAATGGAACCGATAGGGTGGTATTGGAAACCACTGGAAGACCATCTGATAATGCGTGGTCATGGTTAACCCGTATCACACCAAGCGGGCCAAAGAACTTGATGACAACAGCCAGACTAAAAGCGACAAAAAAGATGTGCTAACCATAGCAAAACTTGTGCGTGACGGTAGGTATTATGAAGTATATATGCCCCAGGATATATTCACGGAATTAAGGGTGTTAACAAACGAGAGGATCAGCTTGATGAAGCGGTATAACGCATTAAGAAACACGATAACAGCAGTAATGGATGAATAACTTTCGTGGAATTAAAATCGTATTCAAAAATTCAATGAACGGGAAAGCGTCCATGCAGGTATTAAAATCCTGTCCATTCACATCGTTGATACTTGAATTGGAGACTAAGGCGGTACTTGCCGAGATACAGAAGGTTGTCAAAAAGACCGTAGGCAGGAAAAAGGCGTAGCAGCTTGTAGAGAGAAAACTCCATCTGAGTTAGATATGGAAGCGTATCGGCAAAGCTCAAGTTAGAATTAATGATTGAGGAACTGGAACTATTAACAAAACAGCTTGAGCAGCTGGAAAACGCTATGGAATTGGCCTTAGCTCAGACAAAATATGGCGAATAATTCTTGGCATCTCCGGCATAGGAGTAGTTAGTGCAGCGAGTTTTCTGGGAGACACAGGCGATCCATTGAGATTTGACCATCCGCGTCAAATAAGCAAAATGGCCGGATACAATCTTGTTGAGGATAGCTCCGCAAGAGTGAAAGCACAACAGTTAATTTCAAAGCGTGGAAGAAGAAACTTAAGGAGTGTTTTATACCGGATGGCCATGATCATGATTGCAGTAAACAATGAAATGAAAGAGCTTTACCAATACCTAAAAACCGCGAAAACAATCCCCTCAAGAAGAAACAAGTTGTTATTTCCAAGAAAATAATAACAGTGATATATAACCTGGTGAAAAAGCAAACAGAATACAAAGCAGAATTAGTGCTTGGCGAATACAGAAAAAATCAGATAAAAGAAGCAGCATAAGTTGTGAAACTCAAGATTCATTTCCCCTGTTTGCAGTTAAGCTGCTTAAGCCTAAATGTGGCTTAAGCAGCCTGTTACAAGGGTTTTGGTTTGTGCTGGAGTCAAGGGTACATAAAACGGCTGCGCCGCCATTGACTTCCGATAAGGAAAGTGCCTATGACGCAGCAAAGCAAGAGACATGAAACACGCTGATAAAGCGGAGATAAGGAGATTTCCTCCATTAGGGCATGACCCGGTATTTAAGCTTAAACGCTATCTCCGCTTTTATCACGAAGGAATGTAAGGGCATGGACTCAGTGAGTTATGATAGGGTGAGTTTTGGATAGAACCTGCGAAAAACATGTATTATATTGCATTCTAAGAAATACTGCAATTGACAGAGTAATCTGTTGATATATTTTAAAATTGAGATAGGAGGAAACCAAGATGAATATACCAAAAAAGCTAAAATATTTTGCTGTATACAGTTTGATTATTTTCCTTATTACTATTTCGGCTTGCTCTAAAAACCAGGTAAATTATACTCCGAAACTTTCAGAAACCAAGACAGACTTTCAGATAATAGTACCCCAGGAAAATACCACGGATGGGAATGTAGACAATAGTCAATCTAAACAAAAAGACGAAGATAACAGTAAAATGGGTGTAAATGACCCCATGAAAGAAAATAGTACAGACAATGAACCTGTAAATCAACAATCGCAAAAAAATAGCCAAGATGAAAAAGATTCTAAGATTAAAGAAGTATATAAATTCTTTGACAGAGTAGCGGATGGTTATGTGAAGCCAAAGGAAACAAAATTTCTAAAGGCAGAAGATAATAATGTGACTTCCTTGATCACAATTGCGGATACCTTTATTTCAAGCATGTACAATGTATCTTATAAAGAAAGTAATAACGGCGAAAAAAGCTTGAAATTATATACCATGGAAAGACAAAAAACATTCACGGAAAATAAATTTATCGATAAATTTAACAAACAGTTACAGGATAACCAAATAATTAGTCACTATATAGGTCAATCGGAAAATATAACTCCAAAAATTTGGTTTAATCAGGAAATGACATTATGTAGGCTATTATATACGTTTGATTTAAAATATTCATCTGCATCCCAAGCATATCTTGAAAATAACAAAGTAAAATTAGATAATCTATATCGATCTCAAATTGTAATATATGCTCAATTCGAAGATAATGCATGGAAAATTTATAATGTAAAGCAATTATTCTTTTAGTATTGACTGATGAGTCAGATGGGGGTAATATCAATTTAACATTATGTATTTTAGAAAGAAGAGGTTAATCATGAGAAAGGTACTTAATATATCTTTAGCATTTGTGTTATTGTTGCCTGCTCTATGCTTCGGAGCTGATTTGAAAACCCCTGATCCTATGCCTATTAATAAAATAGAATTTAAAGATATACAAAAGGAAGTCCTTGATAGAAGTCCAAGTGTTCGAATTCAAAATGAAGCGTTAGCAATTACTAAGCTACTAAAATCAAATTCTGAAGATACAACAGACCAGCTCGAAAATCAAATAGCACAGACTGGCCAACAGATTAACAACCTAGCTTCTGTCGCAAATACTCCTCAATATAGTGATGCAGGGATTCCAGCAAACGTCTTGGCGTTGCTAAACAATAATCTTACTTTAATAAAAAATTTATACAGTTATAATGCTACTCAATTACGGCTTACAAATAACTCTCAAGCAGTACAATATGATTCAACGAGTTCAAACAATGATGTTGATTATACAATTGAGAGTGCAGAATTAACAACAGAGAAAAATAATTACGTTAATGTAAAGAGTTTTCAGGATGATATTTTTTTGAGTTATTATTTACTCCAGATACAAAAACAAGACATACAGAATTCAATCGACACAAATAGCAAAAAGAAAGAAGTTTTAGAACTGCAGAAAAAATTAGGAATCGTAACTAATAGTAGTGTAATTGCTTTTAATAATCAATTAGAAAGCTATAAAAACTCGTTAAGCGCTACAAATACTCAAATAGAAGGAATCATTCGTTTAGCAAATTTGATGCTGGGGCAAGATAGTAATACTTCTCTAACTTTTGGTGATCTACCGAACTTAAAGGAATACTCTGTAAGTGCTCTTAATTATTCGAAAGACTATGAAGAAGCATTAGCTAATAACTATGGGATAAAAATACAACAAATCAGCTGTGATCAAAAATATGATGCAGCGGATAGATTATCATCTAAAGATAAGGATGACACAAGTCGGTTACAAGCGGAGGCAAACTTGGCAACAGAGAACAGAAAATTACAAGTTCTTAAGGATCAATTTAAAAGTGATTTTAAGAAACTTTATGATTCAATAGTCACGAAAGACGAAGAACTAAAACTAGCCATAAGGGATTTAGATAAAAAAAGTTCCGACTATGTTGAATACCAAAAGAAATATGAATTAGGCTTAATTTCTAAAATTGGGATCAGCTCTGCTACATCGCTTGGAGATAGCAAGTTAGCTTATGAATCCCAGAAAAATAAGGTTCAAAAAGCGGAAATCGAGTTATATCAATTGTATAACCAGTATGAGTGGCTAAAAAAAGGTATATAGTTTAATTTTTGAAAGTTTCAGATCATGCAAACCTCTATGCTGATGTGGATAAGAGCATCGTGTAGAGGTTCTGTTATATACTAAAAGAAAAACGTAAACGCTTAATAACTTAGTGTATGGAAACATCCCTTAAGTTGTGTAAGCGTCAAAGACACCGTCACATAGAATAGCAGCCTTGAAGGTAGTACAATCACATTAAATAGGGTTGAAAAAGTTGAAAAAGTTTGCACACTTTTTCAACTAATAACGGAGTGGTTGTATGGATATACAAAAAGTCACAGCAGCGTACCGACGATCACAGTGGATGCAGGTGATACAGGAACGACAATGCAGCGGCAAGAGCATTAACGATTTCTGCCAGGAGAAAGGAATAAGTAGGCATGCATACTTTTATTGGCAACGACAGTTACGAAAGGCTGCATGTATGGAACTTTCAGAACGGAAGGAAGAAACCGTCGTAAGCTGTGTCCCGGAAGGATGGATGCAACTTTCCCAAGGTCAAGAAGTGAAATCAACGCTGGATATTGAAGTCGGTGGCTGTCACGTTACCGTGGATGCACATACAGATCCTGAACTTCTGAAAAAAGTCTGCCGCATATTGAGGATGCTGTAATGAGATTCAATGACAAACCCGTGTACATCTGCTGCGGGCATACCGATATGAGAAAATCTATCAATGGGCTCATGGCGCTGGTTAAAGACGACTTTTCCCTCGATCCGTTTTCTGAAGCATTGTTCGTGTTCTGCAACCGTCATCGGAACAGAATAAAAATTCTGGAATGGGACGGCGACGGATTCTGGTTGTATTTCAAGCGTCTGGAGCGCGGACATTTTCGCTGGCCAGCAAAGGGAGACAGTGCCACCATGGTTCTTGAAACCAAAGAATTATCTTATCTTATCGAAGGTGCGAAACTGGAGAAAAAACTCAAACGGGAAGAAGTTTTCGAGCGGCAAATCTCTTAAAATATTTATCTTGGAAGAGTGCTTTAAACCGCATGAAATCTAGCTTTTTCGCGGTTTTTCTGGTATGATTTACTTATGAAAACGCAAGAAACTTCAGCAGGAAAACTGCTTGAAATAATTGAAGAAAAGGACCGCAAAATTGCTGAATTAGAACAGCAAGTCGCGTGGTTTATGTCACAGATCCGCCTTGCAAAGCATAAACAATTTGGCGCATCAAGTGAACAGACTGACGGTATTCAGCTGCTCATATTCAACGAGGCCGAATCAAATGCCGATATGACCGTGCCGGAACCGAAGCTTGCTGAGGTAAAGGCGCATTATCGCAAACGGACACGCCTCACAACGGATAAATTGCCAAAGGATTTACCTGTTGAGGTAATTGAACACACGCTTCCGGCAGAAGATTGTATCTGCCCGAATTGCAGCAGTCAGTTACATACGATGGGGAGGGAAACTCGCGAAGAATTAAAGGTCATTCCTGCCAAAGCAATCATTACACGGCACGTACGGCATATTTATTCCTGCCGTCATTGTGAAGGAACTGCCGAACATGTTCCTATCATAAAAGCAGATATGCCGGAACCTGTCATTAAAGGCGGATTTGCATCCCCCGAGACAATAGCCCATATCGCGATACAGAAATTCATGATGGCGTCCCCACTATACCGACAGGAGCAAGAGTGGAAACAAAAAGGCATCCTGCTTTCCCGGCAGACGATGTCAAACTGGTTAATCAAGGCCAGTGAAAACTGGCTGGAACCGATATATGAAGAGATGAAACAACGATTATGTGAGCATGAAGTGTTGCATGCAGACGAATCTACCTTACAAGTGTTGAAAGAACCGGGAAAGACGGCGCAGTCAAAGAGTTACATGTGGTTGTATCGTACCAGCGGAGATACATTACACCCGATTGTAATTTATGACTATAAGCCCGACAGAAAACATACCCATCCTGAAAAATTTCTGAAAGATTTTAAAGGATACCTTCACACAGATGGATACGAAGGGTATCATAAGCTTCCTAAAAACATCATTGTTGTGGGCTGCCTGGCACATCTTAGGCGGAAGTTTTTCGATGCCTTTAAAACCCTGCCCAAGGAAAAACAACCACAGTCCAATGCGGCAAAGGGTGTTGCTTACTTAGACAGACTGTTCCACCTTGAAAAACAGTTTGCTTCCCTTGCCCCGGATAAACGCCTTCAAGAGCGTAAACGCCTATCAGGGCCTGTGTTTGATGAATTTTACAATTGGATCAATGGGCTTGCTGTTTTGCCTAACACCCTTCTTGTAAAGCGCTACATTATGCTAAGTCCCAACAAAAATATCTTGAGAGATACCTGCTGGACGGACGTCTTGAAATTTCAAACAACCGTGCGGAACGGAGTATTAAACCTTTTGTAATCGGTCGAAAGAACTGGATCTTTACTAACACACCAAACGGTGCCAGGGCCAGTGCCATTTATTACAGCCTGATTGTGAGTGCAAGAGAAAATGGCTTGAATCCATTTGAATATTTAACGTGGATTTTTACAAATGCCCCTAACTTAGGAAGAGCAGGTTACATATCTGAAATTACAGACTTTTTACCTGGTAGTGCAGCCTTGCCGAAGAAAGTATTCACCCCGCAGCTTGGTAACGCAAGTCCGGAAAAATATGTGTGGGAGGAAGACTGATGAAGGTTGGAAAACATACGGCGTTTATGATAGACTTTATCTCCGATTTTGCAGATGGAAAGATATCACGATATCTCTTCGAAATAGATTATTCGGGCTATGTTATTGAGCATTTTCCAAAGATGAAAAAGGAGGATTCTCGTTTAGCGCGAAAATTCGTTACCACTGTCGATAATGTATTCGAATATGCTCAAGCTAACACCATATCTGATGATGATTTTAGGATAATGGCTAACAATGCTCTGTGCGATCTTCTTGGAGTAGATGAGCCTGACTTCATGTAGCTCACGTCTGAATGGGTTTGACGCTTACTCAGGGACAATTTATAGTGCCAAAACAATGAACGTTTGTTCCAGTGTTACATATCCTGTTGAAGAAATTCGTGTCAACGTTGGTGATAAGGTGAAAGCAGGTCAGATTATGGCAGTATTGGATACGGAATCACTATCTACGGACTTAGATAAAGCCCAGCTGACTTTAAAGGTGTTAGCGGTATAATAAAATACAGCAAAAATGGCCAATAGAAATGCAGCAAAAGCGGCCACCGAATACAGCACTCTAAATAGAAAATGGGACGTGTTACAGGAATGTTTTGAAGCCCTGAGTGGAATGCCAAAAGAACTTGTTTTTGATCAGGACCGGTTACTGGCAGTCGATGAAAACTATGGTGACATTATCTTCACCCGAGAATTTGAACAGTTTAGGTTAGCCAGCGGATTTGAAGTCTATCTCTGTCGCGGGGCCGACCCTGAAAGCAAGGGTAGAATTGAAGCAACCGTCAAATACTTTAAAAACGGTTTTGCCAAGAACCGTCAATTTGTAGAGATAGATATGTGGAATGAGAGTTTTAGCGAATGGCTGGAAAGAACCGGCAACGCCAAAATTCACTCCATAATAAAAAAAGTACCGGCAGAAGTCTTTGAGCAAGAAAGACTATTCCTAAAACCGGTACCCCAAACAATAAAATCTTATGAGTCCATTCTAACAAGAGATGTGCATAAGAACAATACCATATTTTACAAAGGGAACCGGTATACGCTGCCTCTTGGAACCTACCAACCAGGCCGGAAAGTAACCCTGGACATAGAAGGCGACAGCCTTAAAATCCGGGATGATTTTGACGGATATCTTATCGCCGAACATAAGATTTCAAAGAGCAAGGGGCAATTAGTACAAAACAATAACCATAAACGGGATAACACTAAGAAACTTGACGATTTACAAGATAATCTTCTTGAAAAGCTGGGTTCAAGCGAGGATGCCTGTATTTTCCTAACCCAGATCCGTTATTTAAAATCCAGGTATGCCAGGGACCAATTCAACCTGATGGAACAAACAATTTCGACCCATACGGAATCAACAGTCAAAAAAGCTCTGGAATATTGCCTGATGCATAGTCTTTTTTCTGCAGTAGAATTCCGCAATGCTGCTCAATATTTTGAAGCCAACCTTCAGATAGAACAAGAGAAAGTAAGCCAGAATCCTAAAGTCACTTTACTAAAAACCTACATGAATACCAAGAAAAGGCCGTTATCCGAGTATGCCCGGTTCACGAAGGGGGGTGACTCACAATGACCCTCCTGCAGGAAGTACAAGAACAATTGTCCGTCTTATCGCTAAAGAAAGCCTCCCAGGGCCTGGAAAAAATCATGGAAAAAGCTCAAATGGAAGATTGGTCAACGCTCAAGACACTAAACATGCTGCTTGCTGAAGAACGCCAGGCCAGATGGGATAAAGCCAGAGAAAAAAGACTGAAAATCGCAGGATTCCCCTATATGGCAACCATAGAAGAGTTCGACTTCGCTTTTCAGACCAGTGTAACCAAAAAGCAAATGGTACAGTTACAGGAACTAACCTGGCTGGAAAGTGCATTTAACATTATGTTTTTAGGCCCGCCCAGCGTTGGGAAAACCCACTTGGCAGTATCGCTGGGAATTGCGGCAGTAAATGCTGGCTACAAAGTAATATTCATCCATATGGATCAATTGATCCATGCCTTAAAAACTCAGGAGATATCCGTAAAGGGCAAGTACAAACTAAAGAGACTCTATGCCGCCGAATTGGTCATCATTGATGAGGTTGGATTTCAGCCGGTAAACAGAAATGAGGCAAACTTGCTGTTTGGGGTAGTAAACCAGCTGTACCAGCAGACATCCATCATTCTTACATCAAACAAAGGACTTGTAGAATGGGGAGAATTTATGGGTGATCCGGTAATAACCGCAGCCATGCTGGACAGGCTGATGCACAAATGTGAAATATTTGATATGGACGGTGATAGTTACAGGCTTAACCACAGGGAAAGAATATTAAAAAAATAATCTCAGTAAGGGTAGGTAAAGGCCGACGCTCCTGTAAAACCTCCATTCGGGCTACGCCCTCTTTCCGGTTTTACAGGAGCAGGTCCTAACTTAATACCAGGATAAATCTATTTATGTAAAAATAGTGGCCAAGTGCTGCATTTTAAATGGCCAAAAATGATGTATTTTTATTGACCGTTTA
The DNA here is from genome assembly GCF_000512895.1 of Dehalobacter restrictus DSM 9455. Classification (NCBI taxonomy): domain Bacteria; kingdom Bacillati; phylum Bacillota; class Clostridia; order Eubacteriales; family Desulfitobacteriaceae; genus Dehalobacter; species Dehalobacter restrictus. The sequence continues at coordinate 2,598,153 of NZ_CP007033.1, read as the reverse complement.
CAAAAGGCAGCAGAGAGGGATATTACTACGAAATCAACTGATTATGAGAACAATAAAGTACTTTATGAAGAAGGTGCTGTGTCTTTGCTAGATTTGAACAATTCTTTAAATGCGCTGGAAAATGCTAAGGATACTTATCATGAGGCTGAAACAAATCAGAATGATTTAAAGAAGAAGCTGACGGATTGTAATATCGTTGCGCCGACCAGCGGTACTGTAACGGAATCAAATGCTGAAGTTGGCTTAGCACCTAGTGGAATACTCTTTGTGATTGAAGATGCAGGAGATTTATTTGTTGCAGCAAAAGTAAAAGAGTTTAACATCAGCAAGCTTAAGGTGGGGCAAGAAGTCCAGGTCAAGACCAATGTTACAGGAAATAATAGTTTTAAAGGGACACTGTCTTATATATCGCCGAAAGCGGTCAGCGATTCCAGTTCAACTAATGTTGAGTTTGAAATCAAAGTCAAAATTTCAAATCCGGATCCTTTGATGAAAATAGGAATGAATGCCTTTCTAAGTATCATCGTGACTTCCAAGGACAATGTATATACTGTTCCTTATGATACAGTGATAACTGGTAAAAATGGTCAAAGTACAGTTTATACCCTAAAAGACAATACGGTTATCCAAGTTTCAGTTAAAACCGGAATTGAAAATGACACAAATATCGAAATTGTCGGAGAAGGTTTGCAAGATGGGATGAAGATCGTTACCAATCCAGGAAGTGTCATACTAGGGCAAAAAGCTGATATAGGAACTGATCAAGCTGCAGCTGGGGAAATTAAGGCTCAGCGGGCAAATAACAATCAATCACAATCTTCAGGAAAACAGACACCACCAGCAGGAACAGGAACACCTCCGACTAGGCCAGAAACGAACTGAAGCAGGGAATTGAAGAAATAGGGGTGGTGTGTGTTCATGATAAAAATAAATGACCTGACCAAAAAGTACTACATTGGTAAGCCAAATGAACTTACAATTTTAAAAAGCATCAATTTGAATATTAAAAAAGGCGAATTTGTAGCAGTTGTTGGGGCCTCTGGTTCCGGCAAGAGCACGTTGATGAATATAATCGGTGCTTTAGATCGGCCGACGTCCGGGGTTTACAAGCTTGGGGGAATTCCGATTCAGGATATGAACCAAAACCAATTATCTGAAATACGGAATAAAAAAATTGGATTTGTCTTCCAGACATTTAACCTAATTCCTAGAATTAACGCTTTAAACAACGTAGAATTGCCTTTGTTCTATATGGGAATTCGCAAAGAACAAAGAAAACAAAGAGCTATGGCTTTATTAGAACTGGTTGGGATGAAGGATAGAATGATGCATATGCCTAATGAGCTTTCCGGAGGACAAAAACAAAGGGTTGCAATCGCCAGGGCTTTAGCCAATGATCCGTCAATTATTTTGGCAGATGAGCCTACTGGTGCGCTGGACTCGCAAACAGGATTATTGGTCATGGATATTTTTTTAAAAGTCCATCGCGAAGAGCATAAGACGATTGTCCTGATCACACACAATCATGAATTAGCGGAGCGTACGGATAGACTGATAACAATCAGTGATGGAATGATCATCAGTGACAATTCTCGCAGCAATAGACAATTGGTTAAGGAGGCAAACCTATGATCTTGGAAAACATCATATTGGCCATTGCCTCTTTAAAAGCAAATAAAATGAGAGCCTTATTAACAATGCTTGGGATCATTATTGGTATCACTTCTGTAATTGCAATTGTAACGATCGGCAATGCCGTTACGGCATCTGTCAATTCAAATTTATCTTCTTTTGGGACAAATAACATTACCATTTCAATTAGGGAGAAATCTGAAAAACAACGGACGATGTCTTTATTGGGACCCGTTAGTGGTGCGGCAGGCGGAGCACCGTCTGGAGCTGGAGGACCTCCGGGAATGAGAGGAAGCGGAAATACCTCGGAACCTGAAGACTCGGATTTGATTTCAGATAAAATGATTGAACAAATAAAGGAAGCTTTTCCCGCTGACATAAAAGGTGTATCGTTGGAATCTTCTGTTGGTAGTGCAACTGCCAAAGATGGAGATCTCTATGCCAATATTACCATGACCGGAACCAACGCAGATTATTTATTGGCGAATAATTTGGAGATCCTAAAAGGACGGTACCTATCAGAGAAAGACGTAAGAAATTATCGAAATGTTGCAATCGTATCCGATAAATTTGTGGAAAATATGTTTCCGGATGGCACTGATCCGCTCTCCCAAGACGTAAAAATATATAAGACCAATTCTATTGAATTGTATACGATTATAGGGGTATATAAATATGAACAATCAAGTATGGGTCAGGTAAGCACGGCTTCAGAGGAAGATCTGTCCACTAATCTTTATATCCCGATATCCACAGCAAATCTGGATGCGTCCCAGAAGAACTATTCCCGAATTACGGTAGTGGCAAGCGGGGATACGGACGTACTGGCTTTTACAACCCAGCTGACGACTTATTTTGATAACCTTTATAAAAATAATTCAGTATGGGGTGCAAGGGTAAATAGTATGGAGACGCAGTTAAATTCAATTTTAAGTGTTATTAGTACGATTTCCTTAGCTATTGCGTTTATTGCCGGAATTTCTTTACTCGTCGGAGGAATTGGGGTAATGAACATCATGCTGGTATCTGTCACCGAGAGAACAAGAGAGATTGGTACCAGGAAAGCTTTAGGTGCCAAAAACTTTCACATCCAATTTCAATTTGTCACGGAAGCAGTCATCATTTCCGGCATCGGGGGGGGCATCGGCATTATTATTGGCACCCTGGTCGGCACGATTGTCTCTGTTGTATTAAAGGCTCCTGTGACAATATCCATACCGGTAACAATTATTAGTGTTTTATTTTCTATGGCGATCGGCGTATTTTTTGGTTTCTATCCGGCCAATAAGGCAGCTAAACTTGATCCCATTGAAGCGTTGAGATATGAATAATAGTTCCGTTAATAAACCTGTTTAGATTTGTTCTAAGCTCATTAAGAAAAGAACTGACATGATAAATAATAAATTGGTCAGCATTTTGAAACGATCTGTTATTGAATATGAAGTTGCATTGCTCTATAATTACCCGACCATGAGACGAAAGTCTCATTTTTTATACCCCATTGGTCTGGAATAAGTCCAAAAACATTGATTTTCAAAGTAATTCTGTACTATAATGGCCTCAGCCAAAACGATAATGGCAAATCCGTCGAAAGACGGAGACGCAAAGCCACGGGTCTAACACCGAAAGGTTATGACAGCCGGGCTACCGAAAGGGGTAGATAGAATGATCCGTAAGAAGATTCTCGTTTCAATTCTTTGTGTTTTTCTAATCATTGCGGTCGCTCCAACCTGTGTATTTGCTGAAACAACCACGGATGGAACCACAGTTATCGAGGATGTTTCAACGAGTACTCCTGGTACGCCCACAGAGCCCGCTACAGATTCAACAGCTGCTGACCCGACAACATACACGGCAACAACCGATTTAACGACGACTGATACTACAACAACAGATGCAGTAACAACCGACTCCACAATAACGGATTCCACCGTCCAGGCCTCGACAGCAGATGAAGCCGGCGTAACGCCGGACAGCTGGCTCTATTCACTTGAACAGATGATTGAAAGTGTCCAGGTTGCTGTAACTTTTTCTGATGAAGGAAAAGCGGAACTGCTCGTTGAGTTTGCCAATGAAAGGCTCGCCGAAGCGGAAATCATGTCCGAACAAAACCAGTTGGATTTGATGGAACAGGCTCTGAAAGCGTACTCGGATACGATAAAGAAAGCCAACTTCCAGGTACAGCAGATGATCGAAGACAACGAAGTAGCTGAAGGTACGGATACGACGGCTACAGACGCTGCTGCGGATGATGGGACCGTCACGACTTCCACAGATGAAACAGTCGCAGAGGACACGGCAGCAACTGACATAGAAGAGAATACGGTGATCAGCAATCTGCTTGCCAGCATTGAGCTTGTTCAACGCGATGCAGATAAAGTCGTCTTAAAAATCAGCGGCAATCTGACAGAAGATCAGGCTGAGATCATGCAGAATATCATCAAAGCCGAAGTTCAAAACACCATTGCGATCAAAGCTTATGTGGCTGCCAAAAAAGCCTATGGGGATGCGGTGCAGCAATTTGCAGCGGCCAAAGCAGAGTTGGGTGAAGCCCGTGCTTCAGGTGACGAGGCTGCCATTGCCGTTGCCCTGGAAAAAGTCGAACAGGCTGAACAGTACAAAAACGACATGCAGGAGCTCAGGAAAGATGTTCAGAAGATCAAAGTAGAGACGAATAAGGAAACGAAAGAAGTCCTAAAAGAGCAAACCCAAAACATAAAAGAATATAAGAAGGCCAATAAGGGCCAAGCCGTGAGCGACCAGGAAGATAGCCTGGAAGCAGGGGACGAACAGGATGCAACGACTGTAGATAATCAGGATGTAACGGTTACTGGCGATCAGACTGCCATAGCCGATGACCAGCCTGCTTCGGATGAAACAACAGTGGATGGCACAAGTGATGAAAGTGGTGGAACCGTCAATGCTCAAAGTATTCAGAACACAGTCACGAATACCTCTTCAAATAACGGACATAACGGTAAAGGGCAAGGAAAAAGATAGGACTTTATATTTTCGATAACTGAGAATCATTCAAATAGCATAAAATGCAATGCCTCCCAAAAAGAAAACAGACAGCCACCAGGCGAATAAAGTGCCTGAGCTGTCTGTTTTTGTGGTCTTCATCTTTTAGGCCGGTACTGCCCGCTTATGCTTGTGGAGGATCATAAAGGTCATCCGTTGTTGTTTCGATGACCTTTATATCCCTTACCCCTGTAAGGGCACCGTTTGCCGTGAGGAATATCCCGCCTGCTATAAGCGAGTTCATAACGTTCATGGCTTCAGCCAGCTGAATATCCAGAATTAACTCTGAGCGGCTTCTTCGGGGGCGGCCACATTTTAATTGTCTCTGCCATGTATTCAATCAGCTGGTTGGCCCCTTTTCTTTTTTCTTCTTTCAGGTTCGGATCGATATGGGCCAGATTGGTGAGCGCTGTCGTCAGATCGAAGAAGGTATCGGCGATCGTTTTGCAGCAAGCATCGCATTTCTCTACATACTTGATATAAGCGTCGGAGTTGCGTTCGGTTTTAAGGTTATGGGTAAAAGGGGCTGTCGTTGCAGAGGGGTCGTTACCGGCAGAGGAGGCATTGTTGGCAGATTGCGCTTCTGCATTGACATTTTCTGGATTCGTTGGCCTTGATGCAGCCTTAGCGTGCTCCTTTTTTAATTCGGAAATTGTGCTGTCGATCGTCTCCAGCCCTTTTTTAAGTAGCTGATTCTCCTGAAGCGCCTGCTCCTTCGCTTGATTGGCCTGATCTCTGTCCTTAAGAGCCTGCTGCAGCTCCTGTTTCGTCATACTGCCGACGTCATTGTGCGTGATGAATTCCTCCCGCTCCTCTGCCGGTAAACCCAGTAAGAGGAGAGCCTGGATGTAAGTCAAATGGGACACTGGTGTCCCATTTGAGCTGTCGGATCCTTCAGGGAAGCTAGGCCCATACTCTTCGTAGAGCTTTATCAGCCTGGAGGCAGTTCGGCGAGAATAGTTCACAGACTCTTCCAGCCACTTAATCCATTCCCCGTGTTTGAGCATGGCCTTGGCTTCCTGCAAATGACGGCCGATTTCAATGGCGCTGGTAAGCAATATTTTTTTAGTTTGGTAGGTTATCATCTTTATTTCAGCCGCTATGACAAGCGGTGTGCGTTCGGTGATCGGATTATCCATGCCGCCCGCCCTTTCATTATGAGTCTAATTACAGCATATGCAGATGGGCTTCGGATGGTGAGGGCTTGGTTTTGTGACGTAACAGACGCAACAATAAATAAATCCCACGGGTTTTGAATCCGTAGGATTTTTAATATCAAAATGATTTATTGTCGAGACTTTGTTTTATACGGGCCTTCTCTGCAGGGATCTGATGGAAATTTCATGTTCGCCAAGTACCTGGATAATCGATTTTTGGTCATCTGAGATCTTGTCTAATTTATGATTGGTCTCTGTCCGAAATTCCATCAGTCCGGCTGTTTGCTCAACAACAACATCCAGTTTATGTTCAACCTTACAGAGTCGTTGATCCATGGAATCCAGTCGTTGGTCGATACCATCGAATCGTTGATTAATACCATCAAATCGTTGAGAAATGTCTTTCTTCATTTCTCTGATTTCACGAAGCACGATAGTCTGAAACTCATCATTGGACATAGCGGCTTCCCTCCAAAACAAAATGGATCCTTTAACAGATATTATGCAATACAAAAAAGAAAAAACAACCATAAAATACCAAAAATTTACAAAATAATGTTGCCATTTATGGGAAGAAAATATTTGGTAATATCTAACTTGGACCCATTGACCCAAGGCACAAAGGAAGATAAGATAAGAGAGGTGACGTGCCGACTGACCAGTCGGTTTTTAACGGCTATCACATTCATGAATATGTCCTAAAAAGAATACACTTAGAAAGATATTGATTTACGGGGGAGTAGAAAAATGAAATTCAAAATGAAACGGTCTGAGCAGGGTGGCAGCCCGGACTTGAAAAAACCGACCGGGAAGAAGAAAATGATCATTACCGTGATCGTAATCCTGCTTGTCCTTCTGATCGGGGTAAGAATCTACGGGGCAGCGCAATCCGCAGCGGAAAAGAAGGCGGCAGAACAAAACAGACAGAATTATGTCCCGGTGGAAGCGTTGACCTTACATAAACAGAGCATCTCCTCTGCGATTACCTTAAGCGGCAAAGTTGAAGCGGATAAAGAAGCTTCTGTGGTCATCGGCACCCCGGCCAAAGTGACCGCGGTCTATGCCAAGGTCGGGGACCGGGTCAGCAAAGGCCAGGTACTCTTCAGTCTTGATAAAACTGATCTGATGTCCAGCTATAACCAGGCTTCAGCGGCCTATCAACTGGCGCAGGCCGGCTATGAAACCAATATGGCCAATTATGAAAACAGTAAAAAGAATTATGAGAATATGAAACAGCTGTATGAAATCGGTGCGGTCAGCAAGTCTGAGCTCGATCAGGCTGCTGTGGCGGCTTCGGATGCGGTTCTGGAAACGTATAAAGGCCAGCTGGCTCAGGCCAAGGCTGCTTATGACGCAGCGCAGAAAGCCCTGAGTGATATGGATGTAAAGGCGCCGATCGACGGTATTCTTACGGCTCTTGATGTGAAAATAGGGTCAATGGTGACGAGTGCCGTTTCTCCGGCCAGGGTGGTGGACCTGAGCAAAGTATTTGTAACGGTCAGCATTAGCGAGCAGGAGATCAACCGTGTACACAGCGGCCAGTCTGTCCAGATTGAAGTGCCTGCAGCTTTAGTGAAAGTCAAAGGGGTTATTGATAGTGTAAGTATCGCAGCCAATGCCCAGGGGAAATATACGCTAAAAACCTACATTGACAATAAAGACAGCATGATCAAACCCGGCATGTTTGCCAATGTGACCTTAAACATTGCCGGCAAAGATAATGTCCTGGCTGTGCCGACCGATGCGGTGATTTTTCACGGCGGAAAAGACGTCGTGTATGTTGCCAAAGATAATGCTGCAGCCGAGATGGAAGTAACGACAGGACTTGAGAGCGGCACCGAGACGGAGATCGTCAGCGGACTGACGGAAGGGGACATCGTCATTATCAAAGGGCAGAACTTTGTACAGGATGGTACGGAAATCAAAGTCGTAACTGTTGACGGCAAGCAGGTTGCTCAGGAAACGACGGATACGGCAGCTTCGGCGCAAACAGGGGGAGGCGTTCAGAAGTGAAAATATCTGAAACCTCGGTGAAACGCCCGGTTACAGTTCTGATGCTTGTTTTTATTGTCATCATTCTCGGATTTGTGTCCTTTACGCGTATTCCGCTGGACTTGATGCCCGAAATGGAATTGCCTTATGCAATCGTTAGTACATCGTATAACGGAGCAGGCCCTCAGGAAATTGAAAACCTGGTCACGCAGCCAATCGAAAAGGCTGTTTCCACAGCCCAGAATGTCAAAAATATCAGCTCCATCACTTCGGAAGGCAGTTCGCTCGTTATTCTGGAGTTTAATTATGGAGTCGATATGGATCAGGTTGCCCTCGACCTCAGAGAAAAAATTGACCTGATTAAAGATTACTTTCCTGATGGCGTCAGCAGCCCCATGGTCTTGAAACTCAATATGAATTCAACCCCGGTCCTGACGCTTTCTATTTCGTCACCGACGATGAGTCTCTCCGAACTGCAGACCTTGGCCGAAGATACAATCCAACCGAGGCTGGAAAGGGCGGAAGGCGTTGCTTCCGTGTCCGTGACCGGCGGAACCAAGGATATTATTGAAATCCGGACAAAAAGTGAGAAATTAGCCGGTTATGGCATTAGCCTCGCTTACCTTCAGGGAATCCTGGCTTCGGAGAATGTCAACCTGCCCGGAGGTACGGTAAAGAAAGGGACCCAGGAGCTGACTGTCAAAACGACCGGGGAATTCATGTCGGTAGCTGAGATCGAGCAGCTGCTTATTCCGCTGCCTACCGGCGGAAATGTCCAGCTGAAAGATTTAGCCGATATCGAATTAAAGCCGGATCAGCAGACAACCATTTCCAAAGCGAACGGCAATCCCGGTGTCAATATTTCGATCCAAAAACGTTCCGACGCCAATACAGTCCAAGTTGCGGAAGGAGCCTATGTAGAGATCGACAAAATCCAGGATGAACTAAAAGACGTCAAGATTACGGTCGTCATGGATAATGCAGCCTATATCAAGGCTTCATTGTATTCGGTCGCGGAGCATGGGGTTATCGGCGCTCTCCTGGCGGTACTGGTCCTGTACATTTTCCTGCGAAATATCCGTTCTACCCTGATTATTGCTTCGGCTATCCCGATTTCCATTATTGCGACGTTTTGTCTGTTATATTTTACCGGCATTACGCTGAATCTGATGACGCTGGGCGGATTAATGCTTGGTATTGGCCGTCTGGTTGACGATTCGGTCGTGGTGCTCGAAAATATCTACCGCTTCCGGCAGAACGGCTATTCCAGGGTCGAAGCGGCAGTGAAAGGATCTTCGGAAGTAATCATCGCTGTCATGGCTTCCACGCTGACGACGGTCGCAGTCTTTTTGCCGATCGTCTTTGTTCAGGGATTAACCTCCACATTGTTCCGGCAGTTTGCCTTGACAATCGCATTTTCACTCGGTGCATCGCTGGTTGTTTCGATGACGGTTGTCCCGATGCTCGCTTCCAAGCTGCTGAAAGTAGAGCGGAAGAATCAGTCTACTGGTTCTATTGATGCAGGGAAGACGGGGGAAACGGATAAAGCATATACACAGACCGAAACAGCTGAAGCAGCTGAAGCATCCGAGACAGTGAAAGTAGACATAACAGATGCAGCGGAAGATGAAGAAAGTGGCAGGGGATTCTTCCGTACTCCTGCGTTCCTGGCGAAAGCCCACGATAAATTTGACCAGGGCTATGAAGCACTGCTCCAGGGGTATAAGAAACTGCTCAGATGGGCCCTGGGCCACCGGAAACGCGTTTTTATCGTTACAACCATTGTCTTTGTCGTTTCCATTGCCTCTGTTGCCGCTGTTGGGACAGAATTCTTCCCGACGACGGATGAAGGCATGCTCTCGATCAGCGTTACGCTTCCTGACGGGGCAAAGGTCGGCGATACCTCGGCGGTCATGCGTGAAATTGAAACGAAGATAGAAGATATTCCCGAGATCGATACCATCTTCCTGGATGCCGGATCATCCGGAACCATGAGCCTTACAGGCGCACAAGGCAACGTTGGTACCTTTACTGTGAAGCTGCTTCCTTTAACGGATCGGAAACGCGGCGTCGTGGAGATCTCCGATGAAATCCGGGACCGGATTAAGGACGTACCCGGGGCCAAAACCAGTGTCGCAGCAACCCAGTCCGTGATGAGTGCCGGTGATCCGATCAGCATCACCATCAAAGGTGAAAATCTGGATCAGCTGAAGAAGATCGGAGACGATTTTGTCACCGTGATTAAAAAAGTCCCGGGAACCCGCGAAGTTAAATCCAGCTATGAAGACGGAATACCGGAAGTTGAAATCAACGTGGACCGTAAGGCGGCCAGCCAGTATGGTCTGAGTGCCGGAGCAATCGCCTCTGCGGTAAAAGCATCGATCAGCGGGGTAACCGCGACACAGTTCAAATACAATGGGACCGAAATCGATGTAAAGATCAAAGGGGACGAAACGTTTAACCGGAATCTCCAAGCCCTTGAGCAAATTCCCATTACCACGAGCCTCGGCTATACCGTTACGCTGGGCGAAGTGGCGGATGTTTCCGTCAGCCGCGGTCCTGTCAGCATCAGCAGGGACAACCAGGCGAGGACCCTGACGGTCTCCGGTCAGATCAGTGGCAGGGACGTCGGCAGTGTCTCCAAAGATATTCAGACGGCGCTGGCAGATTACCGGATGCCGAA